>JACDNU010000012.1 GCA_017656505.1 Archaeoglobus sp.
TTGGAGAGCTTTATGGTTTTCTATAACTATTGGAGATGTTAACTTGACACCACCTTTTTATACAACCAAAACCGAAAAGATCAATTACCTTTTAAAAACGAAACCATATGGAATTTTTATTCTCAAGCATGTTCCTTTATGAATACGACGTTGGGAGCATAATAAAAGCGAGCGAAAAAGCGGGCTACGACGGCATCGAATTCTGGGTCGAGACGCCCCACTTCTGGATTAACAGAGATCCAGAACTGCTAAAACCTTATAAGGATAAAATCCTTGCCCTGCACGCTCCTGTTTTAGATTTAAACCCCGTTTCAGTGAACGAAGAGGTCTGCGAGCTGACACTCAAGGAGACACTCAATTCAATTTCCCTCGCGAAAAAGCTTGGCAGAAGAATCGTTACGGTTCACGCAGGCAAAAGAAGTGCTGCAAGAGAGCCTGTATGGGAGGATTACGCTTCCTTAGAGAGATACTTAAGAGTTTCCTCCAATTATTCAAGAATCAAAGGTGTAAGGCTTTGTCTTGAAAATTCTGAACCGGGTATAAACTATCTCTGCAAAACCGCTGACGAGGTTGAAGATATGGTGAAAAAGTTTAATCTTAAGATTACTTTTGATATAAATCACGCTGTGAAAAACAGCTTTGGGGAAGCAAAGAAGTTTTTGGAACTTGTTGAAAAAATGGAGAATGTACACGTTAGTGGATACGATTCTAAAGGAAGGCATGTCTCTGCGATCGGGTTCAAGGACATAAAGGAGATTTTAACAGATTTAAAGGAACTCGGATACGATGGGAAAGTGACTGTCGAGCTCGATGATCTTGGAATGGGTGAGCTGAATTACAAGCTAGATTACGAAAGCAAGGTTGAAATTCTGAGAAAAGAATTGAACTACCTCAAATCGATTTTAGGTTAGATTTCGTAGTTTTTGTAGGTTTTTTGATTATCATTTTTTCAATTTCAGACTATCCTTTTTTATGGTTTACCAATTCCCTAAAGCGGAGGGCATCGTTGTACATGGATTTATTGTTAAACATCACGTAAGGGTTCGGATACTTTCCAGTCTTCTCTCCCAGCTGATTTAGCTCCTCATCGGAGTATGTATATGAATAAACTATTCTCTTACCTTTGTAGGCTCCATGGAGTCTGAAGTACGCGATATCAGGTAAAAAGGCTGGCTCTGAAGCGAAAGGATCAACGCAATGGACTATTCCATGCTTTTTCAGAATATCGGCAAAAAGTTCCATTAACGCTTCCGAATAATCCCTCGGCTCCCAGATGAAAGTGAATTTCCCATCGATTGAGCTGAAAAACTCATCAACCCTCTTAAGATTCTCCTCAGTCATTTTAAAGGAGGAAGGGGTCTGAAAAACTATCTTGTCAGCTCTGAGGATTTCTGCTATCTCCTTAGTCTTTTCCCAAGCTTCAAAGACCTCTTTTACCGGATTGAAGAATCCAACGTTTCCGCTGACTTCGAGCTTTGCCTTTCGGTAAGTGGGACTGCTGCGAGGATGGGTTATCACCTGAAAAGCTTTAACTGTGAATTCGAAGCCTTTGTTGATTGAGTCAGCCTTTTGCCTCCACTTCTCAGCAGTCTCGAGCTTTGGAGGTTTGTAGAAGGTTTGTTGAACCTCCACGACATCAAGACTTTTCACATATTTGTCAAATGCCACAGCAAACCCGCAGCAGCCTACCTTCATTTTCAGCTAACTTCAGCGGAAGTAGCCCAGATCCTCATCGCTTTTCCACTGCTGAACGGTAGCCTCCTGCATCTCCCTTATCTGGGCAACCAGCTTCTCCATCTCCTTCGCTCTCTCATCTAGAGCTTCAACGCTCACGTTGAGATTGAGCATTTTTATGAGGACATCGAGCACAGCCTTGGCGCTTTTTGGATCTACCATATAACCAGAGGTTACCCCCATAAGGCACGCTGATTCAATTCCCTCGAGCTGAGCTGCACCCAAAATCAGTCCGGAAGCTCCAATTATCCCTCCTCCAGGCTCACCCTTCTCGAATTGAATTCCATAGGCCGATAGTTCTTCGATAAGCCTCTTGCTGTTTGCAGCACCTAAAACATAGGTTTCCTCAACGAGCTTTCCGATACCATACCCGCCGAGGGTGAAAATCCTTTTTACGCCGAACTTCTTTGCAATGTCTATGTAAGCATTGACGAGCTCGAAATGACCCTCGCTGCTTATACTCTGGAAATCTCCGACAAGTATAACCAGATCGGGAGAGCTATCCGTTGATTTGTGAACGTAAACCTCGTTTTTCGGCATCCTTATTGTGCCATCTTCCTCAACCATAACTTGCGGCGGGAAATGATGGGAATAAATCTCAATTACTTTCTCAGCCTTTAACTCCTTTACGAGATGATCGGCAACGAGCTTCCCGACATGACCTATACCAGGCAAGCCCTCAATCATTACAGGCTCTTTTAAACCAACCTCTTCCGGTTTCTTGAGGAACCTCACATCAACTTTTTCTAACATGCTCCACCTCCTGATTGGGATATCCTCAATAGGGATACCCTCAATACATCCAATCTTCATCACCTATTCCTAAGGCTGAAGAATCCTTTTTCCATCCTCAGCTTCCTCCTATACTCCCCATATGGGTCCTCGGGTGAGAATCTTGGAGGAGCTGGATTGAAAGTCTTCGCTCCGCACACAGGGCAAATCTCTTTGAGAGTGTATCTTCCACACTCCGAACATTTCCTCAGCCTTGTTTTCATCCTGAGACACCTGATCCACTAATCATACTTCAAATCTGTATAAATTTTTGCTGCTCTTCATCACGCAGCTTCCCTTACGAAGTTCCCTTCCCCACCAAGCTTTTTAATCTTCTTCAAAACACTGTCGGTAAGCTTTTTCAGAACTTTTTCCGCAGATTTATAATCCTCACCCTCAAGAATTATCCTATAACGGGGGGCTCCTACGTACTCAACCCTTACATCCACTTCCTTCGGTTTAACTTTGTATATCTCCATCAAGGCCTGCTTTATTCTTTCAACACCGTCCGAAGCATTACTCATCAGCTCGAAGTAACCTCTCAGCTTTACCTTCTGCACTTTTATGTTCTCCTTGGCTATCTCCTCAATCGCCTTTGCAAGCTCCTCGCCAGTTATTTTGGAAAGAATCTCATAGCCTTCAAAGGCAGCTTCCTCGAAAGCGCCGTAGATGGTTTCAAAGTCTTTCAAAAGCTTTTTTCCCACCCCAAGCAGATCTTTTTTCCCGAGACCAACTTTCTCTCCAGCTATCTCCAGCCATTTGAAGGCTCGCTGCTCGCTTTTCCACTGCTGCATCTTCTCCCTTCTCTGCCTCTCGTTGACGTCCTTTATTGAAAGATCTATGTGGCCACGCTTCGGATTAACATCCAAAACCTTGCAAACAACCTTCTGGCCTTTTTTAACGTAGTCTCTGATATCTTTAATCCAGCCAGGAGCTATCTCGCTTATGTGCACAAGACCTTCCTTATTCTCGTACTCATCTAAAGAAATGAAAGCTCCAAAGTCAAGAACCCTTGTAACTGTTCCAATAACAAGCTCCCCCCTCGAAGGGTATCCTGATCTTTTAATTACGAGCTTATCGTCAGACTTTTCCTTTGCCATGAACCGAGGATTACTTCCTTGAATTTAAATATTCCTGAAATTTCCGGGTTTCTGATTTATTCCTTAATTCAAAATCACAAAATAACGCCCAAGAACTTCTTCGTTCTCGGATTCTTCGGGTTTCTGAAAACCTCCACCGGCTCACCTTCCTCCACTATAACTCCTTCATCCATGAAGATTAAGCGATCTCCAACCTCTCTCGCAAATCCCATTTCGTGGGTGACGACTATCATTGTCATGCCATCCTGGGCAAGCTGCTTCATAACATCCAGAACCTCCTTCACGAGCTCCGGATCCAAGGCAGATGTAACTTCATCGAAGAGCATAACCTCGGGCTCCATAGCGAGAGCCCTTGCTATGGCAACCCTTTGCTGCTGTCCCCCGCTGAGCTGGGCCGGATACTTATGGGTCTGATCCCCCAAGCCAACTTTTTCAAGCAGCTTAATCGCATTCTTTTCCGCTTCATCTTTCTTAACTTTCTTAACTCTAAGCGGAGCGAGCATAACATTCTGCAGGGCTGTGAGATGGGTGAAGAGGTTGAACTGCTGAAAAACCATGCCTATGCGTTGCCTAACTTTATTGATATCAACGCTCCTGTCAGTAATATCAACCCCGTCGAGAAATATCTTGCCGGCTGTTGGCTCCTCAAGCCGGTTTATACATCGAAGCAGTGTTGATTTTCCGCTTCCAGAGGGGCCAATTATAACGACAACCTCTCCCTTTTTAACATTAAGATTGATGTCTTTAAGCACTTCATGATCGCCAAACTTTTTGTAAAGTCCAGAAATTTCAAGGAGATGTTTCATCGGAAAAAATTTTGATGGATGTTTTATGAACTTTGTGTTTTTGGAGTTCAGGCATGGAGCAGCCTTTGGAGTTCAGCGACTTTCACTTCATCTCGTAGGTACCGATTCTTTTCTGCGAATAGGTTACGAGTCTGCTCAGCGGTATGGTCATCATGAGGTAAAACAAAGCAACTCCAAGGAAAGGTGTCCAAGCGTTGAAAGTCGTGTTAACGATCTGCCTTCCAACCCTCGTTAGCTCAACTATTGAAATCACCGAGAGCAGTGAAGAATCCTTCAGCAAGGCTATGAACTCATTCCCCAAAGCTGGCAAGATGTTTCGAAAAGCCTGCGGAAAGACCACCCACCTCATCGCCTGCAGGTAGCTCATGCCGAGCGAGCGGGCAGCCTCCATCTGGCCGAGGGGAACCGACTGAATTCCAGCCCTGACTATCTCAGCAATGTAAGCTCCACTGCAAACGCTTAAAGCTATGATTCCAGCCGGTTCAGGACGGAGGTTTATGCCGATAGCGGGGAGGCCGAAGTATATTATGAGAATCTGCACGAGCAGTGGGGTTCCCCTGATTACCTCAACGTAGAGCGTTGAAATTCCGAAAAAAATCTTGTTCGTAGATACCCTTGCGAGACCTGCTATCGAACCTATGATCAAACCGAATAAAATAGACAGAGAAGTTAGCTCCAGCGTGATGAAAGCCCCAAATGTGAGATCCGGGATAATTCTAAAGAATAAATCGAGATCGAACTGTCCAACGCCTACCATGGTGGTCAAAAAATAGGAGGTTAGATAAATTTAATCTTTTTAATCCCTTAATCAGCCCTTACCAAACCACTTTTCGTAGATCTTGTCGTAAGTTCCATCTTTCTTCATTTCCTCGAGGACTTCGTTGATGGCATTCAGCAATCCTTTGTTGTCCTTGTGAACTGCAATACCATAATATTCCGGCGGGAATTCTGGATCTTCAACAACTCTGTAGGTTTCCGGATCTTTCTTTGCTGCCAAATATGCAACGAAGTTATCAATTATCGCCGCATCAGCATCGCCTTTTTGGATGGCAAGCAAAGCTTCTGGTGTGCCTTCAAATCTGATTATTTTAAGGTTTATTCCCTTCTCGACAAGTTTCTGGGCTGCGAAGTCACCTGTGGTGCCTTGCTGAACAGCAACTGTCTTTCCATCCAAGTCTTTCACGCCTTTGATCGATGTATCTTTCGCGCTTGTCAGTATTACCTGCTTAGCCTCGAAGTATGAATTACTGAAATCGACTTGCTTGGCCCTTTCTTCGGTAATCGTCATGGCCGAGCAGATAACATCGTATTTCTTAGCCATTAGGCCGGGGATTATTCCGTCCCAAGCCGTATTTACGAATTTAACCTGCAATCCAAGCCTTTTCGCAACCTCCGTCATCAAATCGATATCGAACCCGGCATACTTTCCGGTTTTTTCATCCGTATACTCGAAAGGCGGATATGCAATGTCACTCCCTACCGTTAGCGTGCCCTCTGTGACGAGGTCGAACTTCTTAGGAGTTGGTGTGGGTGTTGGCGTAGCTGCTGGAGTTTGTGTAGCCGCTGGCGTTGGTGTTGCTTTCGGTTGTTCTTGCTGTGCACAACCTAGGAAAGCCAGAGCCAAAATTAAAACAATTGCAACCATCACCTTTTTCATAATTTCACCTCCCTCCCTTTGAAAGATTCATAATATTTTAGTCTTTCGAATATTGGTCGTTCATCAACAGGCTGATTTTCTGTGTTCTTTTCAAATTTCCGTATCCTTGAAGACATTTTCTTTAAAATAACCAAATTAAATTTTATTTTTATATGGATATTATCCAACTAAACAGCTTTAAACCAACCAACGAACATACGATTGTGCCCAGGCGAATTCAGTTTAAGCAAGAACTTAAACAGGAACTTGAATCGCTGAAAAGAATATTTCTGATAATCGGAAATAAAGCTTCCACTACTGAATTCAATCTTAACGATCTTCCCAGCTCTGGAGGTAGAATGGATTTAATATGCCGATTTATAGCCCAAACTCTTTTCATTTCCCATGGAATCCGTAGAAACTCTGCTTCGATAGCCATTCTAAAAGGCGAGCCCGACCCGCCAAAAGCTGTTTTCGCTCATGGAGGGAAAGTAAGATACATGGCTCCAGACGAGAGAAACATAGCTGGCTTACTGAGGAAGGCGGTTAAGTATGGTGGTAAAGAATGGAAAGAGGTATCGCCAGGAATCTTCTCGGCGAAAAAAGGTTTAAATGAGGTTTTGGAGGAGATAAGCGATTTCTACATGGTATATCTCAGAGAAGATGGAGAGGATATCTCCCACACTTTAAGCATCAGTCCAAAGGATAAACTCGCTTTCATCTTGGGAGATCATGTAGGGGTAGAAAAAGAAGATGAGAATCTAATTTTGAGGTATGCAGAAAAGATCGTATCCGTTTCACCCCTATCCCTCCAAGCGGATCAGTGTGTTGTTTTGATTCACAACTTTCTGGACAGACTTGAATTTGAAGAATTTGAAGAAAAAGATAAATTAAAAAGGATTTGATTAATGTATTTCTATGGAAGAAGATCTTGAAATAGAGAAAAATACCGGAGAAGCAATAGCTTACGGAAAAAAGCTTTACGAAAAAGGGCTTATAGATGGGGCAAGTGGAAACCTCAGTTTCAGGATAAATGATAGCTTCTTCATAACAAGAACCGGCGTAAATCTAGAGCAGCTTGCTGAAGACTCCTTTGTGAGGCTGGAAGTCAAACCCTACTCGATTGATGAGGTTAAAGACGCTAAAGCCTCAAGCGATGCGCTCGTGCATGCAAAAATATATCTGAAAACGAAATACAAAGCCATACTTCACTGCCATGGAGTTTATAACGTTGTTCTTTCACTAACACGAGACCAAATTAATCCACTAGATCTGGAGGGAAGACTTTTCTTGGGAAACATTAAGGTTCTGGAGGGAGAATTTATGACTGAAAAAATTGCAGAAAAAATCTCAGATGCAATAGCAAAGAAAGGATATGCGGTTGCGAAGGGACATGGCATATATGCGGCAGGAAACTCCTTCAGAGAAGCGTTTAATCTGCTCAGTTACGTGGAGCATTCATGTCAGATAATTTACTTAAAGGAGCTTTTGATGGGGCGATGAATTTAATTTTGCTGATTGTTAGGTATCACTATCCATGATCTGATCAAGAAGGCATTCCTCCGGCTTTTTATCGAATCTCAGTCTTTTGAACACGGGAGCCCTTAGCTTGAGATCCTTGCTCACCTCAAGAAACTCCACTTCTGCAACGAAGTTCGGCTTGAGCCACTGAACCTCCCTCTTTATCGATGGTTCCTCATCGAACGGAACTTTTTCGGTGAAGAATGGTTTTGCAGCCTCGCTGAACCATTCGAGGAAGCTAATGTCGAAGCCTGTTCCAACTCTGCCTACGTAAACGTATTTCCTGCCATCGAAAAGCCCCAGAACCAAGGAGCCAAAGAAGTCTTCTCTGCCCCCCTCTCCCTTCATGAGACCTAAAATAGCCGCATCGATCGTGTTCTTCTTTTTAATCTTCAGCCATAAGCTCGTTCTTTTTCCGGGAATGTAAATGCTGTCCTTTCTTTTTCCAATTACCCCTTCAAAGCCAACTTCTATGGCTTTTTCAAAAAACGCCTTTCCTTTCTCCTGAATGTATTCAGACAGCATTAAGTTTCTCTCTTCCAACGAATTCTCCAGCAAATTATCCTCCAAAAGCTTCCTCCTTTCCATCAATGGAAGATGAATCACCCATCCTTTACTATTAATCCATAGAATGTCGAATACTACATAGGTGGCAGGAATCCGAGAAGAAAGCATTTGAATCTTTTTCCTATTTTCCACCTGCTCTCTCTGCTGGAGAAGGTTAAAATTCGGCTTTCCTTTCCTCAAGACAACTATCTCACCATCAACGATGCAGTTTTTCGCGAAACAGTCATAGAATCTGAATTCGGGATAGCGATAGGTTATGTCGAGCAGCCTTCTGTTCTGCAGTCTAAGTTTTTTGTTTTCCACATCTATAAAAGATATGCAGCGCGTGCCATCCCACTTTATCTCGAAGATGTGGTCTGCAGAATCGAATGGTTCCGCTTTCTCAGCCAGCATTGGCCTTACAATCTCGTCAAACCAGCCCATTTTTTGATTTTCTTGATTTTTAGATTTATTCAATTTCCGATTTATTTAACGAATCTGACCGACTTGATCTTCCTACGATTTCACTCCTTCTAAGCTTGCCTTTAGGGCATCCACAAGGGATTTGCTGACTTGTATCTCCTCTGCAACGCTTACCTCTCTTCCTTCGATCTTCGCGTTTATAAGGTTCATCAAAGCCTCCTTGTACTCGTCAACGAACTCTTCAATTCTCAGAGGCTTCTTCATGGCCATTACGAGCTCTTTAGCAAGCTTCAGCTCTTCCTCGCTAACCTCCACTTCCTTTCCCCAACCATAAACGGTAGCCGGATTCCGAAGGTCTTCGATAAAATGAAGCTGGACGAGGATCAGTCCTCCATCGTAAGGTCTGATCGCAACTAAATGCTCTCTGTTTCTGAGGGTGATCTTCCCTATCCCCATGCTGTTCGTTTCCTCCATTGCCCTTCTAAGGAGATAGTACGCTTTTTCCCCTCCCTTCTCAGGAGAGATCAAGAAAAATCCGTTGTAGAATATGACTCCAAGCTCATCAGGTGAGAAAAATTGCTTGATTTCAACATATTTTACAGTCTTTAATGGTATCTTCGAGAAATCTTCATCCGTCAGAATGACAAATTCGTTCTTTGAGATCTCATAACCTCTCACAATTTCATCCTTCGACAGTTCTTTCCCACACTTCTCGCAAACCCGCTTGTATCTCACCCTTCCTCCATCCTCAGCATGCAACAGCTTGAAGTTCAGCTCCTTGGGAAGTGTGGATGTATAGAGCTTAACCGGAATATTCACGAGGCCGAAGGATATTGAGCCTTTCCAGATTGCTTTCATACTTGATAAATTGTCCAAAAGTCCTTAAATTATTTACTACCTTGGTATATTTCCAGAGAATTGGTTAAATTTCGAGGGATAATTTCAGGATAACACCGGGTTAAACCAGCTCAGCTTTCAGATTTGGATAACCCCCTTATCTCATCAACATTGAATTTCTCAACAACCTCGTTCAGTTTCTTAAACCACTTTTCGAGTTCCTCCCTCAAAATTGATTTTAGGATTTCAACATCAATTGGAGTGTAAATATACTTGTAGCCCCCGTGTTTTAGAATTCGGTATTCTCTCTTAACCAAGCCTTTGTCAAGAAGGGTTTGAAGGCTTCTGTAAACTCCGCTCCTGTCCTTCCCCATGATTTCAGAAAGCTCATCCACCCCGATTCCGGGGTTCTCTATCAGAGTCAAATAGACTTCGAGTTCTGAAATCGTAAGCTTGAGCACGCATTTCACGATGTGCTCAAAGTCCGGCTCGCTGATCTCAAACAACCCTGTAGGCCCCTCCAACAAATCCACCCCCTGGCAGATAAAACTCCTTTAGATGATATTAATTTTTTGTTTTTATTTGTTTTTATTTCATTTTTATCTCGCTCACCTTTCGATGATTTCAAAGTACTCTCAAATTTCCACCATCACGCTCGCTTTCCCCAGCTCAAGAACGATAACATCTCTGCCCTCAATCTGCTTTTCGATTTCCGCATCAAACCATTCAGCCTTCACTTCTATCTCCTCGCCTTTCGCGATAACCTTATAGACTCCCTTAGTGAGAAACTCGTTGATTTCATTTTCCCCTAAATTCTCCACCGCATTCACAATCTCTTTTGTTTTATCCCTAAAAAGCGGGCCTAATATACTGTACTTTGGCTTCAACCTTTTCACTCTGCTTTCAATTTCAGGCATCTCGGCCAAAAGTTCGGTTTCAGCGTTAACGGCTCCTGCAAGATCTCTCACATCGATTTCCTGCTGGGAATAGATCATCACCTTTTTCAGCGGAGCGTTCAATGCTAGCCCTCTGTCATGCTTCATCTTCCTTATCTCAGCTAGAATGCTTCGGATGAGCTCACCCTTAGCTTCGGCCTCACCGCTTATGAACTCCTCCTCAACTTCTGGATAGCTTTGGAGATGCACACTTCTGAAATCTTGGCCGACGGCTTTGCAGAAAACATCCCAGCATTCCTCAGCCAGGAAGGGAGTAAATGGTGCGAGCATCCTAATCATCGAGCTAAGGGCTTTATACAGCACGAATTTTGCTCCCCTCTTTTCCTCATCGCTCCCCGCATACAATCTGTTCTTAACGAGCTCGAGATAGTCGTCAGCGAATTCAAACCAGGCGAAGCTTCTTATTGCCTTCAAAGCCTCATCGAAGCGGTAGTTGTCCATCGCTTCTATTGCTTCAGCTATAATTCGGTTAAGCCTTGAAAGAATCCACCTGTCAGCATCTCTCAGCATTTCAGCGTCCTCTGGCTCTGGAGTGTAATCCTGCAAGTGATTCACAGCAAACCTCAAAATACTCCAGAACTTCTGCTGAAATCTTGTTGCAGCTACAACTTCCTTCCAAGTAAATATAACATCGCTTCCTGTTGAGCCGCTCGCCGCCCACTGCCTTAACGCATCCGAGCCGTATTTTGATATAACCTCCTCGGGCGATATTATGTTCCCCAAGCTCTTGCTCATCTTTCTGCCGTCCTCTCCCAGAACCATTCCGTTTATTACGATCTCATGCCAGGGGATTTCATCAACCAAAGCTAAGGAGCGAAGAATCGTGTAGAAGGCCCAAGTTCTGATTATGTCGTGCCCTTGGGGGCGAAGACTGACGGGGTATTCCTTGATCTCTTCCGGCCATCCGACTATAGCCAAGGGTGTTATGCTGGAATCCATCCAGGTATCGAGCACATCGCTCTCTCCCCTGAAATCGAAAGCCCCACATGACGGACATGGAATCTTGGGAGAATCATTTGTTGGATCGACAGGCAACCATTCTTCCTTGGCAACCAAAACCTCCCCGCACTTGTTGCAGTACCAAGCTGGAATTGGGGTTGCGAAGATTCTCTGCCGGCTTATAACCCAGTCCCACTCCATTCCCTCAACCCAGGCTTTAAGCCTGCTCAGCATGTGCTCTGGGATCCACTCGATCCTCTCTGCCTCCTTTAAAATTTTCTCCTTCTCAACCTTGACAAACCACTGCTCCTCTGCGATAATCTCAACCGGCGTCTTGCATCTCCAGCAGACTCCAACGTTGTGTTCAATTTCCTCCTTCTTGAGGATCCTTCCTTCCCTCTCCAGATCCTCAAGAATTTTCTTCCTTGCTTCGGGAATTGTCAGGCCTTTGTATTTACCAGCTTTCTCGTTCAGCTTGCCGTCTTCATTTAGGATCATTCTGAGCTCTAAATTATGCTTTTTCCACCACTTCACATCCTGTCTGTCGCCGAAAGTACAGATCATGACTATTCCCGTGCCGAATTCTGGATCGACTTCCTCATCTTCTATTACCTTCGCTCTGTATTCTGTAGTTGGAATCCTGACTTCTTTACCAACCAGATTTTTGTAGCGGTAATCTTCAGGATGCACGGCTATTGCAACGCATGCTGGTATAAGCTCGGGCCTTGTTGTGGCTATGACAACATCCTCATCGAATTTGATGTAGTTCAGCTCCGTCTTTCCGGATTTGTATTCCATCTCAGCAAGAGCTATCGTTGTCTGGCATCTGGGGCAATGGATAACCGGATGATAGGCACGATAAATGAGGCCTTTATTGAACATTCTGACGAATGAAACCTGAGTTTTTGAGTAGTATTCCGGATACATGGTTATGTATTCCTTGCTCCAGTCGATAGAGAATCCCATTCTTTTCATAGTTTCTCGCATCTTCTCTATGTTCTCTTCTGTAAATTCGATGCAAAGTTTCCTGAAAACATCCCTCGGAACGTCGTTCTTGCTTATTCCGTGCTTCTCCTCAACCTTGACTTCGGTCGGCAATCCATGACAATCCCATCCCTGCGGGAACATAACCTCATATCCCCGCATTCTCTTGTATCTGGCTATAAAATCGATGTAGCACCAGTTAAGCGTGTTGCCGATGTGGAATGAGCCGGTAGGATATGGCGGGGGGGTGTCGATTATGTAGCGCTGCTTCTCCGACTTCCAGTCGAAGTAGTATAAATCCATCCCTTCCCAAACTTCCATCCACTTCTTCTCATTCTCAAGGGCCTTGTATTCCTTTTCAAGAGTAATGCTTCTGTTATTCACCTTATTTTTCATCCCATCACCCTGACAGTTGATCTCGGATTTAAGGAATCGATTAGCCGGCTATCCAATTATCGGATAATCCAATATCCACTTCCGAACTGTCATCGAACTGGTGGCTATTAAAAAATTTCTGAAGCATCGGATCCATGATTCTCAAAGAATTCTCAAACCTTCAAGTTCCGTAAGCTTTTACAGGATTTCTAAGGCTGCCGATTCCTTCTATTCTGACTTCAATCACATCGCCATGCTTGAGAGGCCCAACGCCCGAAGGTGTTCCGGTTGCGATAACATCCCCCTTTTTCAGCGTCATTATCGAAGATATGAACTCCACAAGCCTGAAAGCGTCAAACGCCATATTTGAGGTGAAAGAGGACTGCACGACCTTTCCGTTAAGAATTGTTTCGATTTTCAGATTCAGCGGGTTGAGGCTAGGAACAACGTAGGGGCCGAGGGGGGCGAAGGTATCGAAAGATTTCCCCCTAGTCCACTGGCCATCTTTTAACTGCAGATCTCTGGCTGTAACATCGTTGAAGCATGCATAGCCGAGGATGAAGTCTTTGGCTTCTTCGTATCCAACATTCTTGCATTTCCTTGCAATTACAACAGCTAATTCCCCCTCATAATCAACCCTCTCTGACTGAAGGGGAAGAATTATCGGATCTCCATCACCTATAACTGCCGACTCTGGCTTCATGAATATGATCGGCTCTTCAGGAACTTCTTTTCCAAATTCTTCCGCATGATCCCTGTAGTTCACACCTATGCAGATGAGCTTGCTAGGTTTAACAGGGGGAAGAAATTTCACAGCTTGCAAACTAAACTCAAGACCCTCGAAATTTAGTGTTTTATCATCAACCTCGAAAAATCCCTCATACACCTCTCCATTTGCGTAGAATCTGCCGTAAGCTTCCATGAATCCCGATTTACAAAAAAGGTATATTAGCGTTGTTATGTAATGCGGTATTTCTAACATGATTAAAACCGGAAAAAGCTTATTTATTTCGGATGTGGCTAATTTAGCATGGTGGGAAAAATCTTTATTGCAGCAACAAATGGGCCGGATAATCCAGAAAAAGCTATACTGCCATTCAGGGTGGCAAATACCGCATTTGTGGCAGATCCAGAAGAAGTCGTTGTAATGCTTTTAGATGCAGGAGTGTTGCTTGCAAGGAAGGGTGTAGCGGAGCATGTTGTTTACGGCAACTGGAATCTTAAGGAGTTGATCAAAAATTTTCTTGATGCAGGTGGAGAGCTTCTCATTTGCTCTCCATGCCTTGAGGTGAGGGGAATTGATGAGAGCGAGCTTATAGATGGAGCAGTCATAACTGGCGGCACAGAATTCATTCTAAGAGCGGTAGATGCAGAGGTTGTTTCCGTTTTTTAATCTTAAAATTTAATATCAATAATTTATTAATTTATCGATAATTATTCGATTTTTCAAAACGAGTTAAAACCACCAAAGACTTATTTATAATGAATCCTTTGATGTGAGCATGGTAAAAAAAGTTTTGATTGCAGTAACAAATGGACCGGACAACCCAGAGAAGGCTGTGCTGCCGTTTATCGTGGCTAATGCCGCACTTACCACAGCAGAAGAAGTTGTAGTCATGCTTCAGGGTGCTGGTGTGTGGCTGGCAAGAAAAGGGGTGGCTGAGCACATCTTATGCTGCAAATGGAGTTTGGGAGAACTTCTTAAGAGTTTTCTTGAGGCGGGCGGAACGCTTTTGGTTTGCTCTCCCTGTCTCGAGGAGAGAGACATAGAGGAAGAAGATCTGATAGACCAAGCCATTGTGGCAGGTGGTGTGGAGTTCATAGAGCGGTCTGCAGAGTCTGACGTTGTCCTTGTATACTGAACAATTTTAAATTAAATTTTTTTATTTTTATTATTAATAGTTGGATTAGTAGTACCGGCAACCTTTACTGGTACTAGCGACTTCCCAAACCTACCACAAACCCAATAACAAGGATACACAATCACCAAAAAGCATAAATTCAGGTGAGGTAACCCTTGCTTAAGGGCCCGTAGCTTAGCCAGGTTAGAGCGTCCGGCTCATAAGGTGTATCTGACAACCGGAGATACCGGGCGGTCGAGGGTTCAAATCCCTCCGGGCCCACCTTTAATTTGGTTTTCCTGATTAAAAGTTGGTTTCGAAAATTTTTACTATAATTCTATTTTTGGACTAAACTCATAAATGATATCAGATTCTTCTAGAGGGTACATTGTACCCCGAATTTTCTTGCTTTCTGGTAAGTCAGCCCTAAATAAACAAGTATCATGAGTAATACTTCCCAAAGTTGTTTTTGTAGTCATTCTAATATAAATCGGTAAATCCTTCCATTCCCACTTTTTAGGCTCACGAAGATTAATGGCTACATTGCATCTATCCAAGAAATCTGAATAAATTTCATTAAATATTATATTTACCTCTATAACTTTAGAACCATAAGGACCAATCTCTAACGGAAAAACTTTTTCATAATTTATCGGTCTTTCGGATATCACCAATTTTTCAGCAACCAAACTATAAATGAATGGATACATTTTTATTGCTTTTTCAGAGTACCTTATCAAAGCTATTAGATCTGTTACAGATCCCGACGCGTTACCCTTATTCTCGAATAGTAAACTAATATCAAAAATCAACCTTTCAGATTTCCCTTCTTTCTCAGTTCTATAGGATCCTTTTATGACTTGGAAATTGATTTTGGGTTCTTCCTTTTTAATTTTTTTCCAATAAAGATATAGTGATACAATTCCAGGAATAGCACTGATTATGTAACCAATTACTTCGATTGCCATCCTCAAACACCACTTACTTTTTGAATATTTTCAGAATTTCCATAAAAAATTATAAAGTTTTTGTCAGAAATATTTGATGCTCTGCAGTTTAAAACCATTTACATTTTCATTAAAATAAAAATCAGCTCAAAAAGAAGGTTTCCCACGAAAATGGAAATTAGATACCCAGCAGTAAAGAAAACCAAAAAGGGCATACCGGGGGTAACCCAGATCCTTTTTACCTTCCCCTTGTCATAGGCTTTCTTTAGTCTGTAGAGTATCTCTTCATCTGGCTCAATTCCCCTTCTGAGTCTCACAACTTTCCCCTTCGAATCCACGTATTCAAGGAGATTGTGAAATCTCGGCAGATTGGAGGCATCAGCTCTGTATCCTATAAAGTAGTAAAACACGTTCCCTTTAAGTTCCTTTAATCCTTCTTTCAGAAGATTTCGCAGGAAAAGAATGACAACAAGTCCAGGAGCAGATATAACGGAGTTAGAGAGAGCTGAGAAAGCAAAAACCCCGAATCCGGAATTCAAGAGGGGTAAAGATAAAGACTGGAAATTCAAGGTCGGATAAAAGGGGAAAAGCAGCGATAAAACCATCAGAGCCTTTGCATCAGCCCCGCCATAGGCTCCGAGATAGTAAAGTCCGAAGGCCAAGCCGAACATAAGGGCAAATTGAAGAGCTGCGAAGATTACTTGATAAAAATCAGGATTCAAAGCGAAAAATTCGGCAACCACGAGTGGAATCACGGCCAAAACCATAAACTTCCACAGTCTATTTGGTACCCTCCTCTCCCGCAAATCGAGAACGCTTGCATACAGGAGGAAAATTGCTACAACGCAACATTTCACCAGATAAATTGCGTTCAGGATCATTTGAATCGGTAACCTTTAATGCTCCTACCTTTTTCTGTAAAATTCGACCAAATCAGAGATTATCGCGCTTGCCGTCTCGTACTTTCCTGCTCCTTTACCCATCACAACAATATCTCCAGCGAGATCCGTTTTTATGAGGGCTGCATTCATCGTGCCCTCAATTGCAAGCGGATGGTTCCTCGGCAAAAGCCTTGGAGAGACTTTCAAAAATCCCTTCTCCTTATTGGCTTCCGCTATGAGCCTTATTGTGTAGTTCTTGTTCGCAGCTACTTCGAAAGCTTCTGGAGTTATTCTTGTTATTCCGACAACTTCCACATCGTCAAAGATTGCATCCATATCCATCACTGCATTTGCTAAAATTACGAGCTTCGCTGCCGAATCGATCCCTTCTACATCGTAACTAGGGTCCGCTTCAGCTATTTTCAGCTCTTGAGCTTCAGAGAGAACTTGCGAGTAGGTCATCTTCTCCTTCTCCATCCTCGTGAGAATGTAGTTGCATGTTCCGTTCAAAACTCCCTTAATCACTTTTATATCATTCCCAGCCAAGTCGGCCTTTGCAAGCTTTATTATCGGCATAACTCCGCCGACAGTTGCCTCGTACCCCAGCTTAACCCCTTTTTTCTCCGCAAGTTTTTTGATTTTCTTGAAAGCAACAACGAGCGGGCCTTTGTTGGAAGTTATAACGTCAGCGCCCTTCTCGATTGATTTCAGGATATGCGTCAATCCAGGCTCTCCTGAGTTAACATCCGTCGGCGTTACCTCTATCGCAACATCAAAGTCCAAACTTTCAATGACCCCCAGAGTTTTTTCTCCATCGAATCCGCCTTTCTTCTTTTTCTCTATGGCCTTCGATAGCTCCACCCCATTTTCATCAACAACTGATCCTTTAGAGTCAGTAACCGCAACTACTTTATATTTCCCAATAAGGCTTTCAAGCTGCTTTCTCTTTCTCAAAAGAACCTCTGCAACCCCCTGACCAACTGCCCCAAATCCGAAGATCGCTATGCTTATCATGCTACCTCTCAGACTTCGTTTATCGGCTCCACGAGAAGGAGATTTTTGCTCTTACAAACCTCCCTCAAGATATCCAAAGCCTCTTCAAGCTTTTCCTGTCCGGTTGCGGAAATCGTGAGCATGGCTGTTGATGGTCTATTGACTTCCGGCATCGTAAGCTCCATGTCAATAACCTCTGCAAACCCCGTTGAATCGATTCTGCTTATCGTATCACTCAGATCGGTCTTGACTATGTGCCCTATTACCATCACAGATGTCGTTGCAATCAGCCTTATTTCGTTGTAACTCTTGACGATTACCCCCTTTTCCTTCAGCTTCTCCACTATCCTCTTCGCATCTCTCTCATCCTCAACAGAGAAAGAGATCTCAACCGGAACCCTTTTCAACGGAGTTATCTTGTCCCTCTGGTGGATTATGGTGAGTATATTTCCGCCACCCCTTGAGATTGGCTCTAAAGTGCTCAGCAACTGTCCCGGCTTATCCAAGAGCTCTACTACCACCGATATGATCGGCATTTTATCCCTTACAGCATATTCAATCGTAAATTGGCGTTCCCTCCCTTTCAGTAAGCTCTCTGAACTTTTCCATCAGCATTTTCGTGATCTTCCCGGGCTTTCCGTCACCTATTTCCCTCCCATCGATGATAACAATCGGGGCTATTTCAGCAGCCGTTCCAGTTACGAAGACCTCATCAGCGGAATACAGATCGAAAAGTCCGAGATTAGTCTCTTTAAATGGAATACCGAGTTCCTGAAGAAGTTCTATCGTTGCAGCCCTCGTTATTCCCCGCAGATTGTTCAGGGTTGGAGGTGTGAAAACCTCCCCATTTTTCACGATGAATATGTTATCTCCACTTCCCTCCGAGAGATACCCATTCGTGTCGAAGAATATCGCCTCATCACCTCCCTTCGCATTCGCTTCGATCTTGGCAAGAATGTTGTTGAGATAGTTCATCGATTTTATACTCGGCGGCAAAGCATCGATGGCGTTCCTCCTGATGCAGACAGTAACGGCCCTCAAGCCTTTTTCATACAGATCTCCATAGAGCTTGCCCCACTCGATGGTTATTACGATTATCGTAGGCTTGGGGCACATCCTCGGATCTAAACCAAGGTCTCCCCTGCCCCGCGTGACTATGGGCCGGATGTAAGCATCCCTCAGCTTATTCTTCCTCAAAGTTTCCAAAATTATCTGCTTGAACTCATCCTTCGAAACGGGAATTTTCAGGTCTATAACCTTTGCAGAGTCGTAGAGCCTGTCTATGTGCTCGTCGAGCCTGAAAACTTTTCCGTTGTATGCTCTTATCCCCTCAAAAACCCCGTCGCCATAGAGAAAACCATGGTCGAAAACACTAACCTTCGCTTCCTCTTCAGGAACGAACTCTCCATCGAGATAGACCAATCCCATAGAATTACACCGAAATTAAAAACCCAAGACACCTATAAAAATATATCGCATCTTCAGCCAACCTTCAGCCACTCTTCAGCCCGGTCTCAAGCCTACAGGTCAAAAGGTTTAAGGATCGGTTACGAACCTAATCTTATGCGAAGCCAGACCAAGTGGGGGATGTTTTTCATAGTACTAGCATTGGCAATTCTAGTCATCTCGGCTTTACACCCCATCGCAATGATTTACTCTGTACCGCTTTTTATCCTTGGGGTGGCGCTAATCATATTCAGAAAAAGGGAAGAGATTATCGAGGAACCCTGATCTCTTATCAGAAAAGCTAATTAACTTCTAGGAAAACCAGAATTTGGTGATGGAATTGATCGTTACAACTACTTTTGAAGTCCCCGGAAAAAAGATCGAGGAGGTTTTGGGAATTGTAACTGGTAACACGGTTAGGGCAAAACACATTGGAAAGGATATTCTTGCAGGGCTTAAGAACATCGTGGGAGGAGAACTGCAAGAATATACGGAGATGCTCTCCGATGCAAGGAAAGAAGCCTTGGCTAGAATGATGAAGGGAGCCGAGAAACTCGGAGCAGATGCTGTAGTTGGAGTTAGATTTACAACTTCCCAAACCATGGCTGGAGCCGCTGAGCTTCTCGCTTATGGCACTGCTGTCAGGCTAAAATGAGCTAAATTTAGATCAAGCGATTGAGTGAGAAGCATGTTTGGCTGGGGTGAGCTCGGAGTTGTAATCATACTTGCAATCGTGCTTCTAGGCCCAGACAGACTGCCGGAGATCTTCAAAACTCTTGGAAAAATCTATTACGAGTATAAAAAGGCCAGAAAGAGGTTTGAGCTGGAAGTTCTTTACGGCTACAAGCTTCCCGATAAAGATCTGCTGGACAAGCTGTCCCAGAAGAGGATAGATGAAATTATGAAAGCCGAGCTTGAATCGAAGGGCAGAGAATGGGATGAAAACATAAAAAAGCTCCTTTTGGATAGAAACACAGAAGAGAAAACAAACGTAGATCAGAAAGAGAATTCAGCAAAGTGACACCGGAAGATTTAAAAAATCGAAGAGTGCAGATTTAATAGATTGGAGGTGTTTGAATGTTCACAATAGGCCCGAATGAGATCCTTGCAATACTTATTATCGCGTTTCTGTTATTTGGAGCAAGCAAACTTCCAGAACTTGCGAGAAGCTTAGGCAAAAGTATGGGAGAGTTCAAAAAGGCCCAGAGAGAGGCTGAAATAGAACTGAGACAATTCGAGAGGGATCTTGCAGAAGGAAAGTACACCCAATCAGACAAAAGGGCTAAGCTTGAAAAGATTGCGAAAGATCTTGGTATTGACCCAGAAGGAAAAGATGATGATGCGCTTTTAGAAGAGATTAACAAGGCTCTTCCAAAAACAGAGAAGACTGAGCCTTAAAAGCCTTAATTCTGCTATTCTCTATTATTCATTATTCTATTATTCTCCCCCAATTTCTATTTCTAGCATGTTGTTGTTCAGAAGATTGTACCTGAAGCTAACTCCTGCAAATTCGAGAGTTTCAAAAATTTCTGAGAGAGAGGGAAAACCCTTGAACGATGGGATTAGGGAGAAGTAAAGCTCAAAAAGGTCTCTTTTATCCGGTTCAAGATCGGAAAACAGAAAACTGCTTATCAAAATTCTGCCCTCATACTCCAATGCCTCGAGAGCATTTCTAAGAACAGCCTTTCGATTTGAGACGTTTTCAAGCAAGAAGGAGATTAAAACAACATCATACTTCCTTTTAAAGTAAAGTCTTTTTTCCGCATCTTCTTGCCTTACACTCCCCTGATCGAGGAAGTTTTCCCGTAATCTGAAAGAGGCGAGCTTCGCAAGAGGGGCTGAGAGCTCAACTCCTGCATATACGCCGGAGTTGCCAACCAGTTTTGAATAGTAAAGTGGCGATACACTCCCGCATCCCAGATCAAGAACCCTCAAACCCTTCTCTACCACTCCTTTCTCCGCCACGATTTCCCTACAAAGCTCAAATACACCACCTTTAAGCCACAAATCCCAGAGATCTGCATCTTTTATGAAACCCAAGGTGATGTTTGGATGGTTTGGATGAACTAAGGCAAAATAGCTGCTCCTCTCCATACAGTCAAAGAGGTCAAGAGAAGTGCGATCCACATCCATTCTCATCTTATCAAAAGCCTGATTCAGCAAAGCATCATAATCGGCCTTTTCAAAAAATCCAAGCCATCTATCGCAGTATTCTTTGTTGGGATAACTTGCTTCCCGCCGAAAGAGACCTGTCTTAATTCCGAAGTAGTATGACTTTAGAACAAGATAGGAATGGATGAATTCCATCGTTGCTTCGAGGGTTGCCTTGCCCTTCTGGATCATATGTACAACCCCTTGTAGAACTCTACGATGTGTTTTGCAACCCTCCTACCCATCTCAGTTGCTCTGTAGTATTTATATCCATCTCTATCAATCACTTCCACCAATCCCAGTTCTATGAGGGAGCTGTTGCCATTGTAACGGTTCCCCATTCCTCTTATGCATCCCAAAACGTTGGAGGCGTCGCTCCCAACTTTTCTGGCAATATTGGCAAGATAATCGTAGTTAGGATAAATAGAGCTGAGATGGATCAATACTCTCTTTCGAAGCGTGCTTTTATTTAGGGATCTAAAGATGTGAGGATCGAGGGTTAGCAGGAAACTATCCATCGATCTCATTATAATAATAACTATTATAAAAGAATTTTGGGATTGCTATTGCTTATATTATTATGTAAACAATAAAAAAGTTCTAAATTTATTGCATCGGGGTTATAACAAGTAAATCAGTTATCAGCTTCTTTGAAACAAATCCAGCTATTGCGGAAAGCCAGACCATGCCAACGAAATGAGGGAGGGCGGCAATAAACCTCCCACCATCCATGACCTTTATTGCAAGGGAGGATACTGCAGAATGAATAAGCAGAATTATGAAGACAAGCATGTCAATGAATGAAAGATCCTCAGGCTCGACAACGTGCAGAATGTCGCCGATGTACTTCTGAGCTGCTCCCAAGCTTGCGTAGAGGTGACTCATGCTCTCCACAACCCCAAAAGAGATGTAGAGAGAGAAAGCTATCCCTATAATCACACCATAGCTTATTCCAACGAAAGAGCTTGCTGCCTGATTTCTCTTCGCCCTTAAGCTGTTCAGGAGGTTGAAGTTGTTGGCAACTATGGTAGCAACATCCTTGGGATCGCTGCCAATTCCTATCGCTTCGGTGAACATATCCATAAAGCGGTAGATGAGGTTGCTGTTCGTTCCGATGCTGAACTTCTGCCAGGCGCGAAGCTTGTTTATCCTTGTGTTCAGCCTTTTATACAGGGCTCTAACATCTTCTGTCAGCTTTCCAAAGTCGTGAGCTGTGAGATACTTAAGCGACTCGAGTATGTTTCCTCCCCTCGCAGAAGCTGAGGCTCCAAGGCTCATAATGAACGAAGGCGCATTCCTGTCCTTATCCCTTATCTCCTTCTCTTCATTTCTTGCCTTAATTCCAGGCAAGATTAATGGGGTGGTAGATATCGCGATGAAGAATGGGAAGGGAATGTCTATTAGTTTTAAAACGTAGTTCAGGTATCCTACCACCGTGAAAACTATAAGGGTGGCGATAATTCCAACGTTTGTCCAACGAAAGAGCTTCGCGTCAACGCTGGTAAGCTCCCCAGAAGTTTGCCAGACTGGGTCTTGGGGTGCTACAGCTTTGAGATAGGTTATAACACCTGCCTCCGTCAAAACAAAGAAGAGCATTATGAGATACATCATGTAAACAACGCTTATTCCAGTCAGGAAAGGCATTATGATGGCAAATGCAGCGAAGAAAGCTAATGATAAAACTATGGAGACATAAAGCTCCTTGAAGACATCAATACTGTAAAGCTTGCCTGAATAATGGGTTGAGAACTCATCCATAACAACCTTTTGCTCCCTCTTTATGAATTCTTTAAAGTCTTCGCCACTGTCCAGCTCGTGAGCCATTCTGTCGAGGAAATCGGAGAATATGTTGCTTGGGGTTCTTCTCGCTATAAATCTACATGCCTGAGCAAGATTTCTGTTCCACCTGTCCATAAGGAGGTAGATCTTTCTAGTCTCCTCTGCCAAAGCTTTGTATTCCTTTCTTTGGGAGATCATCCTCATCATGTCGACCCTGTCGATCTCTGAGGTTGCCAAAGTGCCCATATGCGTTATGTAAAAGTGGATGTTGTTGTCTATCTCGTTCCTCATCCTCCCCTCGATTATCTTCGGATACAGAATAGCAACGGCAAAGATTAAAGCTGGAACTGCGTAAAAAATTAGGGCAAAAAGTCCTACAAGCTCCATTAAGGTTTGAAGGAGAAGGAGAGCTACTATCACGAAAATGAGAGCGAGAACACTAAGTGGAAGAAAAACGAAACGGAAGTATCTTTCCGGCTTTATTCCGAGGTGTCTGAGATTGGGGAACATTTTCTCTCAACCTGCCACTACTACTAAATTCTGAAAGGCAAGCCTTCCATTCCCTTCTTGTAGAAGTTCCAGATCACCTGCGAAACTTCCTTGTATGCGAAGATCTTCTGCTCCACCATCTTATCCAGAATCATCTTTCTCAGCTCCATTTCTTCATAGATAGCTCGAGGATCCTCGTAGCCTGCCGTTTGCGCTATCTTGTTCTCCAACACATAGCTGTTGTAAAGCCCCCTGAAGATGTGGGTATCAGTTACGGAATCCCATTCGAAGACCGTTCTCGTCACAACTCCACCTATGTCTTCATAGTAGCCCTCTATCTCCTCAACAACAAGACTCCTCCTCAAAAACTGGCCCTTTCGATAAACGGCCTGCTGGATGAGAACAACGTTGAGGTTGTCAACGAAAGTAATTGGGACGTTGATGGGATCACCGGTAAGCCTCTGAATGAGCTTCTTCACTGTTCCGGCATGGAAGGTTGCTAACACTGGATGACCTGTCTGCATGGCCTGAAAAGCAACGGATCCTTCCTTTCCTCGAATCTCACCTACTATTATGTAGTTCGGCCTGCTCCTCAACGCAGCCCTAAGCAGGTCAAACAAGTCAACTCTGCCGGTCTCACCTCTCTCTCTTGTGTTCAGCTGCTGCCATACAGCATGCGGCACTTGAACCTCAGGTGTGTCTTCAGCTGTGTAAATCTTCGAATCCGGCTTGATGAAGGGAAGCATGGCATTCAGCGTTGTTGTTTTACCGCTCGCAGTCTCACCGCTAACCCAGATGCTCATTCCGTACTCCAAACAGAGCCATAAGTAAGCGGCAACCTCCGAACTTATCGTTCCAAAATTTATGAGCTGGGTTATGCTTATCGGCGTTTCAGCGAACTTCCTGATCGTGAATGATGGACCTTTTAGGCTGACATCTGTAGAATATATTATGTTTATTCTGCTCCCATCGGGCAGCGATCCGTCAACGACGGGCTCTCTCTCACTTACCGGCCTCCCCATTCTTTCCCCAAGGTTTTTGAGATACTCTGCCATCTTTATGTCGTTGCCAAAATCGATGTTCGTCGGCATCATGTCGAAGATCTTGTGAACAATGTGCGTATTCTTAGGCCCGATGACGTGGATATCCTCAATGAAGGGGTCTCTGATGAGGGGCTCAAGGGGTCCAACACCTATGACATCCCTCTTTATCAAATAACGAAATTTGGCGACCTCCTCCTTTGTAAGCGGGATCTTCTCGAAACCGAAGGAGAACTTCTTCTTTTTTATTGAAGTTTTAACGTCAACTATCTCCGACGTTTTGTCGATCAGCACGTCGATTATCTCATCCAATTCCTCCTCATTCTCCGGAACCCTTTCGTAGGGGGCAAGTTCAAGCATAGCATCCATTAATTTTTGGTATTTATCTTCCTCTCCTGGCTGGAGCCGTGGTTCAATGGCATGATAGTGCTTTTTCAAGTCTTTATCGGTGTAAACATGGATGAAAATTGGATCTCCGACTGGATAAATCAGATTGGGCTTGGGGAGAGACTTCATGTCCCTTGTTAAGGCCGGAACGAAATTGGGAATCTCGCCCTCCTTTCTTTTCATGTCAAGGTATACTCTAAGATGGGGGTTTCTCTTAAGGGCATCATCAAGCGTATCAGATTTTGGCCATCTTTCCTTTTTCTCCTCAACCGGCTTTTTTTTCTTTACTACCTGTTTAACTCGCCTCCCCAAGCTCCCACCCCCTAAGCAACGGCAGCAATCTCAACAACCAGCCCGATTCTCGGCTCAACCCTGAATGCTGTCTGTTTTGAGTAACTTCCCTGTGCGAAATTGTACTTTTTGATCGCCATCAGGTTTTTCAGATCCGTTCCAACCTTTTTCGTTGAGGTTTCGATTAGAAGAGATGCTGCCGATTCGACTTCGTTCATGGTTCTGCTATCCAGCTCATCTTCCAAAGCTGTAAGAACGATTACCTTCCCAGTTGCTGCGATTCTTTTAAAGAAACCCATTAAATCGATGCTCGATTTCTCATCTATGTCAAATCTAATGAGAGAAGAGAAGCTGTCGATGAAAACAACCTCTGACTCAAAAATATGTCTGGATGAGATCAATCTTTTTGAATAATCGCTCCTTTCTTTGTTTTCGCTAATAAGGGGATACACAGGAAAGAACTTTAGCTTAGAAGAGATTATACCCCTTATAACGTTGTAGCCTAAAGAGACCATCTGTTTTATGAAATCTGTAGTCGTAAGCTGGGTGGAGATGTAGGAGACAGATATGTCATTGTTCAGCAGGCCAAAAACCATTCTTTGGCATATAACCGACTTACCGCTTCCATGATCTCCTTTGATTAAACCTATTGTGCCGGCCGGCAAACCACCACCAAGCTTCTTGTGAAATTCATCGTTTTGAATTTGGAGGGAGTAAAGGGAGGCCATATTACCACCTCAGATTGTGAATTTCAAGGAATCGGAATGTCCATTTTCAAGAATAACCGTTATCTTGTGATCTCCGGATGAAAGATTCGTTCTAACGAAGATCTGGCCGAGATAGCCCGGCTTCAGCTCTCCGTCTGGGTTTAGCCTGAGGTTAGCTTCGGAGATAAAAGCACCGTCGATTAAAACCGTTAGTGTTGATTCTGTCATCAGGATGGATTTCGTCCCAATATTTTTGATATAGAATGTATATTCAGGAGGAGAGACAGAGTTGTTAACGGGTATGTTTACCGGATCATTTACAATCTTGAAATCCGTGCCTATTTTCGTCTCCAGATTCTCCCCCTGAACCTTCAATCCAATAGAGACTTTCTCAACTGTCGTTACGAGCATTGCGGAGATGGAGGAGGCAAGAATGACTGCTGCAACGAAGAATATCACATGAGCGCTGCTATCGCCAAATGCCATTTTCACCACCTCAGCTTACGCTAAACGTAGCGTATCTCTCCACTCCATTCTCCGCAACAATTTTAAGCCGATGACTTGAGCCCTCACCTCCTGGGAGGTTATTAAGCTCCAGCCTAACCCCTTCGAGGGGGTAGAAGTTGGATTGGTTGTAAGTGAAGTCGTACGATATTCCGTCAACGATCACGGTGAATTTGGAGGAATCTAAGGTTACAGCTCCGGTATTCGTAAGGTCTACGGTCACATTATAGGTTGTAGCTGTTGTATTCCATGCGTTCACACTTGTAATCTCGAAATCCGTATTTTCCAGCTCATACTTCCGATGTTCCTGCTTCTTTACAGCTAGATCGATATCGTTGAAGCTTTTTACCAGCTCCCCAGCTATGAACGACATCGATATGAAAAGGCTGATCATGATTATTGCAAAAGCAGCGATGGTGCTAAATCCCATTTAGCTCCATTGCCTCCCTTTTCATCCGGAAGACTTCCCTCTCTACCTCCATTATCTTCTCTCTACTGAATTTCCCCGTTCTCAAGGCTTCAATGAACATTAAAGACATTATGTGATCCTGAACGTTAAGATAGCCCACAGGCCTCCAGTCGGACTTCTCATGGTAGAGCTTGATTCCCTTCGCATACCTTAGAATTGAGAATAACACATCTTCTGAAATCCACCCGATGTCAACGTAGTAATCAAGAACATTCTCAAGCTCCTCGTATCCAACTCTTTCCACTAGATATTCAATCCATTTCAGCAGGAAAATTATCCTTTTTGAGTCTGGTGGCAAGGTTGTGAGCTTTATCCCGTTCGTTTTCCCAGCCCCATCACCTTTCTTCTGAAGTAATTCTCCTCCTACAAGCATTTCAATCCCTCCATTACCTCCACTCACCTCCTTAACTGTTTCAGAATCCTGAGAACCTTTAAATCCATAGGCAGAACTTTCGGAGCTTTCAGGGGTTTCAAAGCCTTCAAAGCCTTCAGAGGTTTCGGAGGTTTCAGCCTCTACCTTTCCAGTCAAAGCCTCCGAAGCCTCCAACTCTTCAGAACCAACAGGTTCCTCAGATTCATCCGTAGACTCAGCTTGTGGAGCTCCAAGAATTAGTTCTTCAGCCTCATCTTCAGTTGCTCGAGGTTTTAATTCCCTTTGAGGTGCAAAATTTCTTAAAAGCTTTTCAAGAGCGTCTAATTTCTTATATAAATCATCAATCTTCTCGATTTTTGATTCTGTGTCTAGATTTTCTTTAACTTTTGAAATTATCTTTTTCAATTGCTTCTTCGAGACTCTCCTGCCCTTAAGATTATCGTAAATTTCATCTAAAACCACAGAAGGTATCGTTCCTCTCTCAGCATATATTAAAGCCTTAAGATCAGACTCGTCGAGATACTCCTCCTCATGCTTATCTGTATGCTCATCTACACGTTCTTCATGCTCTTTAGACTCTTTAGACTCCCCTCTAAGCTCTTCGAGCTTGATAATATTTCTGTTGTCATCCTTCTCCTTTCCCAAACCATTACTAAAATTATTACCTACATTACCGTTTTCCATGAAGTCACCTCCAAGTAAATTGAAAACGATGAGAGTGAGGGTGAGGAGTTGAAATTGATTGAAGGTTTAAAATTACTAGATTGATAGCCAACTTTAAAAATCATGAAAGTCATGAAAGGACCTCCTCATATAGCACCTTATTCACAATATCCTTAACATTGAGGGATTTTTTGAAGATGAGCTTGAGATCATGAGATATACCATCTATGAGGAACTCGAGTTCTTCTATCCTTTTCTCCATTTCATCCAGCCTTTCAATGCTGAGGGAAGTTACTTTCGATGAGCCAACGAAAGGATTTATCTGGGCTGAGACTATTTCATACAAAGCCATCATGTCTTTTAAAGAATCATCAAGCTTGGTGAGCTCTTCTCTTAAGTCTCCAAGCTCCCTTTTGAGGTTGTTTATGCTAACGTCTACCCTTGGCAGTCGATTGTCTATCTCATTAAGTCTCTCAATGATGTTGGTTATCGTCTCTGAATCTTCAGCTTCCTCCTCTTCAACGACTTCCCCATCTAAAGCCTCTAGCTCCTGCTCCTCAGCCTCTAACTCCTCCTTTTCTTCCTCTCTTTTCTTTTTTTTCACAAACCCAAGTAGCTTGAGTTTCATATCCACCACCAATAAAAAATAAAGAATAAAAAATTGAACTCTTTGAAGCTTGGGTTTACTGCAGTTCTACAACGTTATCGGTGTAGGCTGGCGGAGTTGTGAATTCGATTATACCCGGAGCACCGAATTCTGGTCTGACTTCTCCTGAGACGTCAGTTCTCGGTGCGATTCCACTGAACAGATTGCTTGAATTAACTGTTAGGATTACCTTGTCTCCTGAATTCAGAACCGGATAATCCGCGCTAAGAGAACCGTCTTCATCCTGCAATACAATGATTCCAAAGTGATTACCAGAAGTATAGTTCCACGCATTCATGGAGCTGTTAAAGATATTTGGATATCCGCTCGAGTCAGAGAATGCCTTATTTGTAGCATCATCATCGTAAGTCAGCATCACACCGACACTACCGTTATCCAAGGTCAACGTCGTTGTGGTTAGGTCTATATCCTGACCTCCAGTGTTAACTTCAACAAAGATTGCCATCCTGTCTACGGTTGCACTACTAGTTCTTGGACTTGTGACATATCCCAGTACTTTTGTAACCTTTATACCACTGGCAACTTCTTTAGTCGTTTCTCTCCCTGTCGCCAGAGCTTTCTGCTGTAAGAAACCGACTGTCTGGATGAGAACCGCTGCACTCACTGCCGCCACGAGCACGATGGCGATGAAGACAATCAGTATTTCGATACCTATCGCACCCTTCTCGTCCTTCCTCAATTTTTTCATTTTCGTTCTCAATTTCCCACCTCCACAATTGTAATTGTTATAATTATGATGCAGTATATAACGGTTTTTTGCTCATAAGTAGGGAGATGCATATGTAGGTGCATATGCATCTGCATACAATGCGAATCTCAATTGCTTGCAAGCATTCAACATCATGCAACCCAAAACGTTATAATCGTATAGGAGATAAGAAATGCAATGGGCCCGTAGGGTAGCGGATATCCTGGAGGCCTTCGGAGCCTCAGACCCGGGTTCAACTCCCGGCGGGTCCGTCAGATTTTTTAAAGTCAGACTACCATCACTCGGGAGATCTAGAAAATAAGAATTCAACGAATTTTTGATTTTTAGAATTTCCTGCAACCAAAGCAAGGCAAAGGAACAAAGAATAATAAACAAAACTTAATACGACATTTATGCTACTCCTTGAACACGAATCCAAAAAACTCTTAGAGGGCTACGGAATAAATACCGCCCGCTGTATTTTTGCTGAGAAAGAAGATGACGCTGTAAAAGCTGCAATCTCACTTGGTTTTCCCGTTGCGATGAAGGTTGCTTCGAGAGAAATTACCCATAAGAGTAATGTTGGAGGGGTTATTCTTGAAGTGAAAGACGAGAAAGAGGTGAGAGATGCTTTCAGAAGGCTCATCAGAATTAAGCATGCTGAGGGTGTTAACGTTCAGCCGATGCTTGAGAGGGGTATAGAAGTTATCGTTGGTGCTACCGAAAACGAGCAATTTGGCAGCATTTTAATGTTCGGTTTGGGAGGTGTTTTTGTTGAAGCTATCAGAGACATCTCAATGAGGCTGATCCCCATAACGAGAAGGGACGCCGAGGAAATGATTAAAGAGACAAAGGTATATGGAATTCTGAAAGGTTATAGAGGGTTCAAAGGTGATCTTGAAGCTTTAATCGAACTTCTGCTGAAAGTCAGCAGGATAGTTGAGAGGGAAGATATAGCCGAAATGGATCTTAATCCCGTTTTCGTTTACGAGAAGGGATACGCTGTTGCTGACGCGAGGATCGTGAAGGGAAGGAAAAGAAAGGGAGCAGGAGGGGAGACAAGAGAGACTATCGAAAGAAAAATAGAAAGGATAGGAGAAATACTTAATCCCAGATCGGTAGCTGTCATAGGAGCTTCAAACCAGCCGCTTAAGGTTGGATACATGGTTTTGAAGAGCCTTTCAACCAATCCAGAATTGAAGATATATCCCATCAATCCCAATTTGGAAGAGATTGAGGGATTAAAACTAAAAGTTCATCCTTCGATTGAATCAGTTAAAGCTGATCTGGCCATCGTAGCAGTTCCAGCCGACAAAGTTATAGAGGTTGTTAAAGATTGCATTGGCAGGGTTAAAGGGGTTCTGATAATATCTTCCGGTTTCAAGGAGGCCGATGAGCGGGGAAAAGTTCTCCAAAATGAACTAGCAAAAATAGCTCAGGAAAACGAGATAAAAATAATTGGCCCGAATACGTTTGGGATAGTTAATGTAAGATCCTCGATCAACGCAAGCTTCACTCCGATGTTCAGCAAGCTAAGGAAAGGTTCGATTGCTCTCGTTTCCCAAAGTGGCGGAATGTGCCATTATTTCATGCAGAATTTCATTGAAGATGTTGGTTTCAGTTACATCCTCCATCTCGGAAATAGATGCGATGTTGATTTCCCAGAGGTTTTACGCTTTCTTAAGGAGGATCGGAATACAAAGGTCGTTGCACTTTACATTGAGGGAGTTGAAAAGGGTAGAGAACTATTTGAAGCCGTTTCCGAGCTATCAGAAATTAAGCCTGTGGTTGTTTTAAAAGCGGGTAAGTCAAAGATGGCTGACGTGGTATCGAGAAGCCATACAGGAAGTTTAGCTGGAGACTACGGAGTTTTCATATCTGCAATGAAGCAAGCGAATGCAATCGTTGTTGAAACTCCGCTGGAGCTTCTTGACGTCTCTAAGGCACTTGAAAGAATTGGAGGTAAGGAAAATAAAAAAGAAAGTAAAATTGATGATTGCAGCGATGATGTCGGTGCTGTTATAGCAACAGTCCAAGCAGGACTTGGATTTACATGCCTCGACATCTTTGAAGAGAGGGGTGGTAATCTCGCAAAACTCAGCGATGAGACGATTAAACGCCTGCATGAGCTGCTTCCACCGATTACAATGAGAGATAATCCAATAGATCTCTCCTTCAGCGTGCTGAATCTAGATGCATTCAGAGAAGTTTTGAAGACTTTATCCAACGATAGTTGCGTTGGGTTGATTGTTTTTCTCTTGGCGGTATCTCCTTCCTGGACGCTCCCTCACGAAATCATCCTCGACATCTTAAGAGAGGTGAGTAAGCCGATGGTAATCGTGTATTCCTCCACACCCGATGACTTCAGAGAGTTGAGGGTTAAAGCGGAATCTCTCGGTATCCCGACCTATCCTACGATTGAAAGAGGAGCAAGGGTTGCTGCCAGACTTTTGAGTTACATGTTTCCTTAAAATTGTTAATTCCGAAAACTAATATTTTTGGTTTATCTACTCCAGATGCTTCTTAATGATATCCAGTAACTCCTTTTTCCTGAATGGCTTTTCGATTATATCAACCGCCCCGGCTTCAAGCAAAGCTTTCCCCCACCTGTGTTTGAAGGCTGTAAGACCGATTATCTTAGCTTCTGGATCTATTTCAAGAATTTTCTTTGCAATTCCACCCCGTTCGTCTCGGGGAGTGGGATCTCAGTTAGAACGAGATCGGGTTTGAACTTCGAGTAAAGTTTTACTGCAGTCTCACCGTTGTTTGCGCATACGCAGTCGTACTCTGAGAGCATAAGCCTAAGAAGGTTTATGGTGCCGATATCAGGATCGACTATTAGTATTCTTTTATTGCCATATTCTGATATATCTCTCATCCTACCTTAGACTTTTTATTTGAATCATTCAGGCTCATATAACTTTTCATTTATGTCGAAAATCTCTATAAAATCCATTCCAAGCGATGAGCAAATATTTTGATATATGGTTCATGATAAAAATTTTAAATAAAATAACCAAGATTGAAGTTAGAAGCTAGAACCCTAACTTAAAACTCCCTGCTATACTTCCCCAGCTTCTCTGCCCTTCTATGTCTGTAGGAGATTTTCTGATTGGGATAACCCATTTCACGTAGCAGTGGCGCGATTTTCTGCTCAATTTCAGCTATGTTCGGGCGCTCTGCAAGTTCAGGCGGGACTTCCTTTCTTTTCTCCGGTTCCATCTCCAGCAAATCGCATATCGTTTCAGCACCCCATACAGCAGCCATTATTACCGGATGATCAAGTTCTGTGCTGTCTCTCGCAGAAAGAAAACCGCATTTGTCTTTTTCAGCAACTATGAAAACCATCTCCCAAAATCTTGCATCCGGATCCAAAAAATCGAATGCTCGCTGGGTTCGATTGTAACGCAGTCTTAGGCAATCAATGGAGCCAAATCTCTCCTCAAATCTGTTTACGATATTTATAATTGCAGGAATAGAGGCTGCAACACCAATAGCGGAGTTCTTCGCCAACTCCTCCCGACCGATTCCTACGACGTATGCGATAAGAAAGCATGCAGCACTAACAGCCCCTCAAGTTCCTACACCTGTTGCGGCAGTTCCACCATGAAGTCCCATCATACCCATATGGATTGCATTTTCAAGCTCGATGGGCATCAGCTCGATTCCTTCCGACCTAAAAGCTCTGCAGATTCCCTCGAAGGTTCCGGGTGCACAGGCAAAATACTTTCTACCTGCTTCTAACGCAAATCTACCGGCATTCTCAACTATTCTTTTCCTCTGATCCTCGGAAAATTCGATTTTTTCCATTTAATCCCCCTTCTCAAGGCTTTTCACAACAGCAATAAACTTTTCGATAACTTGGTACAATATAAATCTATTTTCGTACCAAAAACTAATAAAGTGGCCGAAATCAAACGTTTAGAACGTAGTAAAATTTACTAAAACATACGGTAAATCTTAGATATACTCACAGTTTTGCAACCTCCGAGCAAGGCAAGCATTTGCCTGTTAACTTTGCTCTCTTTACGGATTCCAGCAGATAAAGCCTCGAATGTCTTGCAGCATCTTCTAGGCTTTCTCCTTTAGCAAGATAACACGTCAAGGCAGAACTATAAACACATCCGGTTCCCCGTATTTCGACTGGAGAGTACTCTGCCTGAATCGCGAACGCTTTTCCGTCGTAAACAACGTCAATCCCCCTCAGTTTCCCTCCCGTAATCACCACCGCACATTCCAATTTCTGCGAGATTTTCTTCGCAGCTTTTTCAGCCGATTTTAAATCATTGACTTCTACTCCCGAAAGAAGTTCAGCCTCCTCAGCATTTGGGGTTAGAAAACTTACAATAGCAGACATGATTTCGGCTATTTCAGCAAATTCAGCAGTTTCTTGGAATTTAAGGTTTGTTGTAGATGCATAAACGGGATCCCAAAGGATGACTTTTTTATCCATACCATACTCTTCAAGTAATTCAACAATAACTTCAGCAACCTCTGTTGAATTTAGAAGTCCTATTTTAACCCCAGCGATGAGTTTATCCTCCAGAATTGATTTCAACTGTTCTTCCACCGTTTCAGGAGAGACCTTTTCGTACCCATAACCCTTGCACGTGTTCTGAAATGTTATCGCGCTTACAACTCCGCAGGGATGAAAACCAAGGGAGCCAATAACCCTAACATCGAGAAGCAAGCCCGCACAGCCCGAAGGATCCAGACCTGCAATGGATACCACGGAAGGCTTCCGATATTCTTTTTTGCTTACGTTTTTACTTTCCATGCCCCCTTCTATTCCAAGGGAATTAATTAATTTTAGGATGATTTAGGGGTTGAGGCTCTGAGGTAACAAAAAAATTATATCTTTTTTATTTTATCATTTCTCATGGAAGAGTTTTTGAGGGATGCTGAAGTTTTCCTCGATTATTCTGATCTAAAGATTCTGAGGGCTGTCAGCAGAGATGAGACAGCCGCAACTCCGATCCTTAAAATTTTTGAGAATCCAGAGAATGCTGGAAAGTATTTGGTTATCCTTAAAGAGAGGCCAAAAGCCCTTTTCGTGGTTGCCAAACTTGCAAACAGAATCTCAAAATATTTTAAGGGTGATGAGGGAAGGATAATTTACAATCTCTTTTTGAAAGCCGTTAGAATGCTGAAGGATCACGAAGACTCATGGATTAAGAATGCTGTTTTTCTCCTCCTTAAGGAGACGATTGAAAGGAAACTGAAAGAGGGTGATTTCGAAGAGGCTGCTTCTCTCGTCTCTGAATTTAAGGAATACGGGTTCAAGAACTATTTCAAAAAAATCTTGCTTGTTTCCTCTGAACTTGCAGAAAAAGGAGACTTTGAGAGAGCTGTCAGCATAATCAATCGACTTGGCCCATCTTCAACGGTTAGCGAACTAAAAACCCAGATTTACTTGGAATGGGGTAAAAAGCTTATAGAACTGAAAGATTACCACTCGGCTGAAATACAGCTAAAGGAGGCTTTGAGATATGCAAGCTCCCACGATACCCTTTCAGAAATCCACCTTACCCTTTCTACCATCTATAACAGGCTGGGAAAATTCGAAAATGCCTACAATCAAATTTTGAAAATCGAACCAGAGAATCCGGTTGAGGAGATAAAACTTCTGAGGGAGGCTGCCAAAATCCTTATAGAATGGGGAAATAAGCTTGAAAAAGAGGACAAGGATGAGGCTTTGGATAAATACAATCAAGCGTACCAGCTCGCTCTCAGAATAGGAGATACCTCCCTTTCGAAAAAAGCAGTTGAAAGAGCGAGAAAAGTTGTTTCTGAGACGGAAGAAAAGTGAAAGAAGTCTTCTATCTCATGTGATTCCTTTTACTTGAACTTCCTAAATGCAAATACTATACCAACAGCTATCAATGCTGTCAATGCCTCCATCCCCGGAACAGATGGTGGTGGAAGAGTTGGCGTTGGTTGCGGTGTTTTCTTGGCAGGGGTTTTTGGTGGAGGAGTTGGAGTTTGCGTTAGTGTTGGTGTGGGCGTTGGAGTAGGAGTTGGTGTGGGGGTAGGGGTTGGTGTTTCCGATGGAGTTGGGGAGGGAGTAGGAGTCGGAGATGGAGTGGGTGTTGGTGTTGGCGTGGGCGTAGGCGTGGGTGTTGGTGTTGGAGTTTGTGTGGGCGTTGGAGTAGGAGTTGGTGTGGGGGTAGGGGTTGGTGTAACATTTTCGGACTCATTGTAAAGAATAGCCGAAGCATAGACTTCTTCTACTGAAGAATGTGTTTTCAGGAAAGCTTTAACTGTATAACTTCCGCTCGCATCTGCCGGAACTTTCCAAGTATAATGGAACTCCCCATCGAAAATATTTATTCCAGAAACCTGATAAACCAGCTGATCCTCCTTGTAAATTTTCAACGTGACTTGATTCACTATATCTGCATCTGTATCACTTCCGGTATCAGCCACATTGGCTGTACCGTTAATCTTTACGAAATCTCCGGGGGCTGAATAGGGTTGAATTTCCAACGAAAGCTCCGGTTTTACAACTTCAAAGGTTACCTCCCTGATCTCCTCACCTGAGGTGGCTCTAATCAGATAGGTCGCCTCTTTGGTTAAGGTATACCTTATCACAGCCGAGTCCTCTCCAGAACCGGAATAAGAGACTTCCGGCCCAATAAGAATCCAGTCAAATTGGCTGTTTCTGGGATAGACCTTTATCTCAGCTTTTACTTTGTCTCCAGCAGCGATCTTTGCTGGAACATTTATTAAAATCTCAACTCCGGTAGGCGATGAAGTTTCCACAACCACGTACTGCCAGTCAGTTTTGCTCCTGCTGTCCCAGGCCACAACCCCATGCTCGTTCTTTACGAGAATGTAGTACTGCCCAGGTAGCATCAGGTTTTCCGTCGAGATCTCAAAGCTTTCTTCTCCTCCATTCAAAACGATGGTTTCCACAAGTGAATTATCATAAGAATCGTAAATCTGAATAACTCCGCCTCCCGTTGAGATAGTATCTATTGTGAAATTGTCGCCATAGTAAAGGGTTGTTGGACTGACCCGAATGTCATAAAGGGCAAATCCAGATGCAATTGTAATGAAGAATAAGGTCAGCAGGGTAAGCAAAACCACCTTACCGAAAATTTTGATCCTCATGATTGTTATTACAAACATAATAATATTTAAAAAAATTGGTCGCAAAGAAAAGCAATTTATACTTGTCACAAAACTCTCCCCATGGCAAAATTTCCAAACTCCAACTCTGCGGAAGAAATCTTTGCCAAACTGAAGGAATACAGCTCAAAAGATCTCGTCCCCTATACAGGCAGGATGTGGGGACACTATTATGCAACTGGTAGAGAAGATCTAATTGAGGTTGCAAGGAGAGCTTTTCTCGAGTTCATGGACAAGACCATGCTTGATTTCACAACCTATCCCAGTATTCTGAAGATGGAGAACGATCTAGTTGGATGGGTTGCGGATCTCATGAACGGTGAAAATGTGGCAGGAAACTTTACCTATGGCGGGACGGAGAGTATAATGCTCGCCGTAAAAGCTGCCAGAGAAGAGTTCAAAAAGAAGAATACCGCAGTTCCAGAGATTATTTTGCCAGAGACAGCTCATCCAGCCTTTTATAAATCTGCGGAGTTTTTAGGTTTGAAGGTTGTGAGGGTTAGCGTTGATCACGAGACCTTTAAAGTTTCTGCTGATGCTGTGAGCGAGGTTATAAATGATAGAACGGCAATTCTCGTCGCTTCAGCCCCGAACTATCCTTTCGGAGTTGTGGATGATGTGAAAGGGTTAAGCGATCTGGCGATGGATTACGATATCTGGCTCCACGTGGATGCCTGTATAGGTGGATTCGTGCTTCCCTTTTTCAGAAAACTTGGAGAAAATGTCCCGCCCTTTGATTTCTCCGTTGAAGGTGTCAGCTCGATTTCCGTAGATTTTCATAAATACGGCTACACTCCCAGAGGAGCTTCTATAATTCTCCACAGAAGCTCAGCAAAGCGAATTAATCACGTTTTTGTTATGGCAAGCTGGCCCGGATATCCGCTTGTAAATACTGCTGTGCTGTCGACCAGATCTGCCGGTACGCTGGCCGCCTCATGGGCTCTCGTGAATTATCTTGGAATGGAAGGCTACCTAGACCTTTCGGAGAAAATACTAAAAACCAAGAAAAGGCTTTTGAAGGATTTACCAAAGCTCGGTTTCAAGGTGCTTGGGAATCCCGAGTCGAGTCTGCTTGCCTTCACTTCTGCTGAAATTGACCCTTTTATTCTGGCTAAAGAGATGGAGAAGTTAGGTTGGTACATCCAAGCTCAGCCTGGTTCAAAACCCCTTGGCTACCCAAAAAGCATCCATCTTTCAATAAGCCCCTACCATCACGAGATCGTTGACTCGTTCTTGGAAGATTTAGAAGAAGCTGCCAATAGAGCGAGGAAAGCTTCGAAAGTAGACGTGATGGAAGTTCTTAAGCGTGTAGATCTCTCTTCCGGAGAGTTTCTCGAGTTCTTAGGTATAAAAGGCGGCCTTCCTGATGATATGACGCTGATCAACGAGTTGATGCATCTCTTACCACCTGAAATGGTGGAGGGGGTTCTAAAGAAAGTTGTAAATGAAGAGATTTTCCGGATTCCATAACTAGAAGCTTGCAGAAGCTTAGCCATTCAACCTCCGGTAAATTTTCCTCAACTTTTTATACGCCTCCTCAAATTCTCTGAATTTTGTGTTAAACTTTGATGCTGAATCTTTATCGGGCTTGAAGACTTTATCAACCTCAAATTTTGCAACAGCCTCCTCAAAGCTTTTTGCTTTTCCAATTGAGACGGCTGCAATAGCTGCTGCACCCCTAATCCCCGTCTCCTGAGGATTCTTAATTCTTCTAATCGGTCTGTCTATCGCGTCTGCAACCATCTGACACCAGACATCAAAGAGTGCCCCTCCTCCAACCATGTTCACAGCCTGCTGAGTTTTTGCAGCAAGCTTTTCTGTGAAGATGTAAGCCCACTTGATGTTCAAAGCCACACCTTCCATCACTGCCCTCAAAATATCCGCTTTATCGTTCTCAAGGCTGAAATTGAACAACCCACCCCTGACCCATGGATCATCTATAGGTGCTCGCTCGCCATAAAGCCAGGGCAGGAAAATCAGATTGTTTTCGGATTTGCTTACAAGGTCACTTACTTCTTCGTACTTCCCCTCCATCCCTATAAGCTTTAAAAACCACTCCAAAGCCCCAGCAGCCACCTCCTGTTCGGCTATTAACAGATATCTCTCCGGAATTGCACTCAACAAGCTTCCTATATAGTGAGAGATGTCTGTCTTCCTTTTCGACAGATGTCCGGCAACCCAGTCACTCGTGCCAATATAGATATGTAAATCCCCCTCACCTATCGCTCCAGAGCCTATCGCAGCCGAAGGAATATCGCCCGCCCCAACAACAACGGGAATCCCCGCTTGAACGCCCATCTCTTCCGCCACCTTTCCATTAACCTCTCCTGCAATATCGATGGAGAGTTTTACTTCTGGAAATTTTCCAGAGTTCAAACCATAATCCTTCATTATGCTCTCCGACCATACAGCTTTTCTGCCCCTCGTATCAGCTAGCCAAGTCAGATTCGCTTCATCGGGACTTGTAACGAATTCTCCAGTACATTTGCTGATGAGAAATCCCTTAACATCCAAAAACTTGAACGTCTTATCGAATACATCCGGTTCATTTCTGGCAATCCATACAATCTTCGAAATAACATCTTTGCCCGTTTTGCTTGGAGCCCCTCCTGTAATCCTCAAAAACTTGAGGACCTTAAAAAGATTGTAACCCTGAATCTTCAGCAGTCCCTTCCAGAGGTCCTCTGGCAATCCTGCAGCCCTCTCATCGAGCCATGTTATTATGTTCCTCAGCGGCTCGCCTTCCTTGCTAATGGGAACGATCCCGGCCATATGGGCGACGAAGATCAAAGCTTTTATTTCTTCCTCATACCCCTCAGCAGCTTTCCTCGAAATTTCAACTATGCTCTCCCAAAGCGTTTCAGGCTCTTTTTCCGCCCAATCTCTTTCCGGATGAATTACCTTTGCTTTGGTAGATGCAGTTGAGACAACCTCAAAGTTATCTAAATTGACAGCAGCACACTTGATTGAGGTCGTACCCACATCAAAAGCTAAAACCAACTCCACCCTATCACCATTGAAAATTTTTAATAATAAATGATAATCAGAAAATTAAAAATCTTTTCGTAATTTGCTCACTTTTGCTCAATTTGCCTATCTCTTTTTCCTTAATTTTATCCCAATAGCTGCAAGAACTGCAGTTATTGCCAGCAAAAAGCCAAACCCGGGTGTTGAGATCACCTCCGGACTTTCAGTCGTTTTAGGTGTCTCAGTCACCGCTGGAACCTGTGTCTCATTCGTTACACCCTGAGTCTGGTTCAAGCTCTCATTGGCGGTAGGAATAGAAGTAGGAGCAGGAGTCGGAGATGGAGTGGGGGTTGGAGTTGGTGTGGGGGTAGGAGTTAAAGCTGGCGTTGGTGTGGGCGTAGGAGTTGGGGTTGGAGCTTTTTCTTCAACATTTACGGCAAAACTTCTATTAAATTTTCCGAAAGTCGTGTCAACGTGGAGAGTGAGGATGTAAGAGCCATATGCATCGGTTGGAACCTCTAAGGAAAGCTGGACATGATTCTTAAAGTCGATCTCATCCAGCTTGACTTTTTCTGTCCTCCAGCCCTCGGGAACCTCAAGATAGACCTCCGCTCCACCCTTTGAATAGGTATTCGAGCTGAAGAAAACATCCAGAGTATTATTTCCAAGCTTTAGTGTAGTAGGAACAATGAGAATGTCATACAGATAGGACTGGGCTTTCTTCTCTTCTCCAAAAGTTACAACAACAATTGTATATGTCGAAATAACCTTAAACGACTCATTTGCAATTTCGTTTCCATCCTCATCGAGAACCTGAGCATAATAATCTCCTGGGTAAAGCAATCCCTCTGAATCTATTTGATATGTATATTCCCCACCTTTTTTGAGTGTGAAGAGAGAGATCGTGTCCCCCTCAACGTTCTTTATCCTGAGAACCCCGTCACCGACAAAAATGATCGATATTTCCAATTTCTCTCCGTAATCAATTTCTTTATCCTTTATTTTGAATTCATAAACCGTTAAAGAGGCTACCGGGAATGTAACTCCAATAAGAATAACTAGAAGAGTCATCAGAGCAATGAATGGCCATTTTTTCTTTCTAGACAGCCTGAAATCTGTTGAACTCATAGAACTAGTAAGGTAACGATGTATTTTAATTTTGCCATTCCGATGATGATTGTTTTCGCTACTCCCAAATGGATATGGCTACCACCGAAAGAACGATTAGCCCAGCACCAAGGTACTGGATCGCCGATAACTTTTCCCCAAGCATCAGAATAGCGAAAAGATGGGAGAAGACACCTTCCATTGAAAAGATTATCGCTGCATCACTCGGCCTTGTAAACTTCTGCGCATGATTTTGTGCAATTCTCGCAAGCGTGGTTGCGAAGACGGCGGTAATGAGAAGAGCCACGACAACATCCTGATTTATAGCCATTTTTTTCTCAAAAAAAGCGATTGGAGCTGAAAATGTTGCCACAGCAACAATCTGACCGAAAGCAAGAAAAGTCGGGCTTTTAAGACGGGAAAAATGGGAAATCAGAACTATTTCCGTTGCAAACGCAATAGCACAAAGAAGTACAAGAAAATCCCCCCAATTAAACTTCCCTCTAAACTCAGAGAGCAGATAGAGGCCAAGAAAGGCGATTAATAGGAAGGTCAGCTCCACCCTCGAAACCTTGTGTCTGAAGAGAAAGAAGGCGATGAGGGGTGTGAAAACAACATATGTGGAGGTTATGAATCCAGCATTTGTAGCTGTTGTGAACTCTAAGCCGATGGTTTGAAGTGTGTAGCCGAGAAACACCGCGACTCCAATTTTTACGCCAACCAGGAAGTCATCTCGATTTCCTTCGGCTTTAACCAAGAAAGGGAGAAAGAGTACGGCAGCGATGAAGAACCTTATCGTGTTGAAGGTTAGGGGGGCCACGCTTTCGAGTGCGATTTTTATCACAGGAAAAGTTAAGCCCCAGATAAGAGCCACAAAGAGAAGGAGTGCATCAGCCTGTATTCTTTTCATCTGCTATCCCGTGCCCTATCCGATGATACTAGATGTTTTCCCCTTTGTAAACTCCTTCATACGGCTTCGTTTTTGAAGTTAACTTTACGAAAACCAGCTGTAAAATCCTAGCGTTCCTTTTCAGCCTTATTCCCTTAGGATTGTAAACGACAAGCCCAACTTCGCTTCTGCCTTTATATCCGGCGTCCCAGACAGCGGTAAGCAAATTCGCTCCTGCTCTAACCAGAGAGGACCTCGGCCTTCCAAAAGCCATCAGATCGCTTCCCAGATTCACAACCTCATTGATGAAAGCCCTGTAAATCCCTTTCTCAAGAAAAACCCAGTCATTTTCAAATTCTAATTCCTCAATTTCTGGAAGCTTTCTCTCAGAATTATCGAAATCCAGCTTTCCGATTCCCTTGAGCTTTCCAACTGCTCTAAGCGTACAATCGAAGCCATTCGGCTGGAGCTGCTTTTCCAGATCGATGTAATCGGTGATGAGATTCTCGTTTTTTATCCTCTTCAGAATATCTTCCCCCGAAAGAACACTCCCCATTGGCAAATCATACACCTCCGTATAGGGCTTGATATCTATTACAGGCGAGCCAGACAATGCGTCGATTTCTTCAACAAATATTTTACCACCTTCAATCTTTTTTATCCTAGTAGCCGACAAGGCAATTCTGTTGAGGCGGTAAGGACTTCTCGTGGAGAACACCCCTTGCAACGGCCTTGAAACATCACCTTTGGGATGCACCTTCATCCTTTCTTCAGCTAGGTGGAAGATGTAAAGAACCCAGATGAGCATCCCCTCTTTTAATCCGTCCATCGCATCTCTATATTCCGGGAGTATTTCTATTGCATTCCCTTCCACCTTCCCCAGGGCTTTCACAACGAATTTTTCCTCCGTCTGATTACCCTCCATCCGATTATCTTCTTTCCGATTGTCATCCATCCGATTGCCATCCATCCCATTACCATCCATCTCCTTACCTCCTTCTCGATTTTCCTGCTTTTTCCATGTAATCCACGTAGTACAAATCGAACTCCTTGTAATGCCCTAAGAATTTCGCCAGCTTCAAAGCTATTATATGCGCACACGGAGCTTTTCCCTTCAAATTTATCTGGAAATCGTTGCAGCTGCAGAAGTTTTCCTCGACTATGTACTCCTCCTCCCCAACAATAACGAAGAAGTCGAGATATTTCTTTACTCTGTCCTCTTTGAGGTAATTGAAAGCTTTTTCTCCCCGCTTCCCGAAGTTCAGGAGAAGGCTCTTGTAGAGCTCGTAGGAAATTCCCTTTTCAGCAGCTTTAAAAACTTCAGAGGGTAGATTGAATTTGGATCTTTTGGATCTTTCCTTTTCCGATTCCTTTTCTTTCATTCCCAAAGGCAATATATCAAAATCTACTATCAAAATCTACTCTTCCTCTTCGATTTCAGATGCGTCGATTTCTGAGAGGAGCAGAACTGTGTTAATCGCGTCAACACCATCAAGCCAGTTTAACACAACAAGCTCGTCATCGGGGGCATCCAATTCTGGAAGCTTTTCTCCGGCAAGGACTTTCGCCCCCATTTTTGCTATGAGCTCGAAAGCTGTGTCTAAATCTCCTTCTTTTTCTTTCTTTACCGCTTCGTCGAGAAGTGACTTGAAGTCCTTCTTGCTAATCTTTCCTTCAAGGTAGAGCTTTGAAGATGCCAAGACAGTTCTCATGCTCTCTCGCGAGAACTCGAAGAAGTCACTTTTGAATTGATCATTAAAAGAGAACCTCTGATCGAAGATTTTGGAGACCTCATCAAGCTCCGCGAGAGCATCCTTCTTGGAGATCTCTCTATCCTTTACCGATCGGATTAGGTACATGCATGCAACAACGAAGTCTTCGATCATCTTGTCGAAGACATCGAAGCTCTCAGCACTCTCGAAGTCAAGCTCCTGCTCGTTTATCCTGTTAACCCAGTTTCTCAATCTTTCCTCCGTGTAAAATGTCATTTGTTTACCCCCTATCTCAGCATCACAAAACCTTAATAAATATTTATTGTTTTGAGCTCATGGAAGTCATGGGAAAAACCGAAAAGCTCTTTTTCACCGACTGGGAAGGGCCTTGGATTACGACGGATTTTGCATACGAAATTTCAAAAAGAATTCTTAACAACAAAGCTTTCTTCGAGAGGTTGAGTCAGTACGATGATTATCTCTACTTTGTGGAAAGAAAAGCTGGATACAACGCCGGAGACACGCTCAGACTGCTTGCCCCCTTCATCGCCGCCTACGGTGTTTCCTCATCTCAGCTTGAACAGCTTGCAGAAGAGACAGCTTTCTTCGTTCCCGATGCCGAGGAGGCGATGAGAATTCTGCAGAAAAAGTTCAGGCCAGTCGTAATATCAACTTCATACGTGCAATATCTGGAGGCCACAGCAAGGAAAATTGGTATAAATGGCCATCTACACGGAACGGAGTTCGATGTGGATGAGCTATCATCCCTTTTCAACGAAAAAGACAGGGCTGAAGCTGAAAAACTCATTAAAAAAATCGCAGAAATGCCAGAGATCAAAGTTGATGTGGAGAAAAGGGAGCTTGTGTCAGGATATGAGGCCGTTTCTTTCCTCAACAGGATTTTCTGGAGTCTGGAGAGTCAGGAGAGTCGGGAGAATGCTTCAGAATTCAGGCAGAAGGTTCAGGAGGTTTCAGAAAAGATAATGGTTATAGGAGGGAAAAGAAAACTCGAAGTAGTGAAAAAATATGGGCCAAGTGAACCTCTGGCGATAGGAGACAGCATCTCGGACTACGAGATGCTTGGATGGGTTAAAGAGAAGGGGCTTGCGATTTCCTTCAACGGGAATGAGTATTCGCTGATGCAATCGAATTTAGCAATAGTTAGCGATTCTGCGTTTTCAGAGGCTGCAGTGGTCGAAGCTTTTCTCCTTCATGGCCTTGATGGAGTAAAGAAGCTCGCTAATCTCGTTAACTCCAAAAAATGGAATGAATTGGAGTTCGTTGATGGGAAAATTGTAGGGGGATTGGAAAAGTCCAGAACAAGACTTTACTGGATTAATGGAGAAAACTTCCGAAAAATTCTCAAGGAATCGATGGAGATGAGAAAAGCTTTAAGGGGAGATGCTGGAAAACTTGGCTAGTGGTTGATGGATGGATGATGGATAGTTGACAGATGGTGATAATTGGGTGGTAGGATGATCGTCGGTTTTGGGGCGTTAAACTTGGACAAGATATACCGGGTTGACAAGATTCCCGGCAGAGATGAGGAGGGATTCGTTAAAAGCCTTGAGATGCACCCTGGTGGGAGTGCTGCCAATACGATCGTGGGTTTGTCCAGGCTTGGTATTCCAACTTCTTTCATAGGCAAAATAGGGAGCGATGAAGAGGGAAGAATTCTACTCACGGATTTTGAAAGGGAAGGAGTGAATACTTCCGCTATAATAAGGGCAGAGGGAAGAAGCGGAACCGCGATGATCTTCGTCGATGAGGAAGGGCATAGGGCTATCCTCGTTGATCCCGGAGTGAACGACACGATAGCCTTCGAGGAGATAAATCTTGATAGTATCGCGAATGCAAAGCTCATCCACATGACCTCCTTCATCTGCAAGAATGGGATTGATTCCTTTGAGTCTCAGAAAAGAATAGCTGTGGAGACGAGAGCTGAGATCAGCTTCGATCCCGGAATGCCCTATATCGAGAAAGGGTTGAAGGAGCTTGAGCCAATAATAAAGAACTCGGCAATCTTCATGCCGAATCGAAGTGAGCTCGAAGCCTTGATGAATTTCGATTTCAGGGATGCTGCCAAAGAAATCATCTCGATGGGTTGCAAAATCGTTGTTGTAAAAATGGGTGAAAAGGGATGTTACGTCACCGATGGCGAAGAGGAGTTCGAGGTGAAAGCGTTCCAGACGAAAGCTGTGGATACAACAGGAGCGGGAGACGCATTCAACGCGGGCTTCCTGTACGGCTACATAAAAAGACACAGCCTAGAAGATTGCGGAAGGTTAGGCAACTGGGTTGCATCGAGGAACATTCAGAAGGTTGGAGCCAGAACGGGATTGCCAAGTGAAGAAGAACTTCGGAAATTCTTCAAGTAATCTAAGCTACCTAACCAATTTTAACCGTTAACTTAAAAAGGAGGCCAGAGTTAGCTGAACGCTCCTTTTCAGCTTCCCCATCCACAAGGCTGAATCCGTCTTAAGCTTTGATCTTGTAGCCTTTAATGCATCATCTAAGCTTTCATACCTTAACGGCTTCTTAGCCATGGCTTTTCTCACACCCTCCTCTACAACCCAAACGCCGAGAGGAGCATAGTAAGAAGGCGATATTTCCCTCAGAACGATCACATTAGCTTTTCTGCCTATGCTTCGCATGTACTCGAGAACAGGGAGTCTTGCGGCATAATACCCGCCTGAAAGATTCGAGTAATCCTTCTTTGGAAGTATTCCCTCGCTGTCGTAGCCTATCCACGTGCTGTCAGGGCTCCAGAAACTTTGCTTGATCCAGATCTCGATGAGCTGGAAGCTGTACTCGCCTGGACTCAGAATTACTTCGAAATGATTACCGAAATGTTCGTAGCTGAAAAGAAGTATTTCATTAATTTCGGGCAGCAGAGCTATCTCTTTTTTGATTTCCTCGCCAAGAATGTCATGCACGGCCGTTATGCTCCACCGCGTAGGAACGAGCTTCCTCTTTCTCTGCATCCCCAGCATACCTAAAGAGAAGATCTTTTGGAGGTAGTAGGTTGAGAATCCCGAGTCGAACAGGCTTTTCACGGCCTCAACCGACTTCAGATCATCGTAATATGCTTTTTCCACCTTCAACGGTATCTTTGGGTTTTCGGAGAGCTCAACCTTGCTAACCTCTGCAGAAATGCCGATAGGCTGGAAAGTATCACCGAAAGTTGGCTTCTTTATTATTCTATCCACCTCAGCCTCGAGATCGATGGGTTTTAAGCTTGCAGTCGCTTCCTGAACATTGAGCAGGAATCTGTCGGGATTCGAAGCGGTTTCAACTTTAACCCTCCTCATCCCCCTCAGCAGAGACATTCTCAAGCTTATGATATCCTCAACGCTTCCCTGCCAAAGCCATGGAGAATCGAGATATTCCGGATTTTCCTGTTTCGTTGAGATTAAAGGTCCGATGAAGACGGCTGGATAGCCTATTCTTCCAACGAAAGCGGAAGGTGGTGTAGGCTTTTCTATCTCACCCGGTTTCAAGTCTATAGTCTTGAGAAACTTGAATTTCTGAAGTAGAGGACACTTCTGTCTGCCGCAAAGCAGATTTCCCTTGCATGTGGCACAGCTAAAAGTGGCATGGCTAACCACATTCACAAATTGAAAAGAGATGTTAATAGAGGTTTTGCTCAAAGTAAAAGTGAAAGTTTAGTTGAATTTAAGGTTGAATTTAGGGTTAAATTTTGGACTAAAGCTCTAAAATCTCCAAAAACTCTAAAACGTTCTTATCTCACCATTAACGACCATCTCGGTTATCTTTGTTACGTCTGAAAGCCATTCCTCAGCTACGACGCGGATTTTGCTCTCCATCTTCTCAACGTCGTAACCGTTCTCCGGCAAGATCTGGATGCTTAAGGCATAGGGATCGTCTATCGGCTTCCCGATTTGTGAAAGGATTTTCACGTATGCCTCTTTAACTCCATCCACAGCGGTAACCGTGTCTCTGGCTATCATTGTCGCAAGCAAATTGTAGATCTTTCCAACGTGATTTATCGGATTCTTGCCGCTCGTTGCCTCCATGCTCATCGGTCTGCCAGGCGTTATCAGGCCGTTAGCTCTGTTACCCCTTCCAACACTTCCATCGTCTCCATTTTCTGCTGAGGTGCCAGTTACAGTCAAGTAGACTACCTTGCTGTCGTAGTCGTCGGCGGTGTTCACGAAGACGTTCACCTTCCTCTCGGTGTATTCGGTGACGATATCCGAGACGAATGCTTTCAACTCATCCTTCAGAGCCACGTATTCTCCAATGTTCTGAACGTACTTGCCGATAAAGGCGCATGCAATAGTCAAATTAATCTCGTCCTTCTCTCTGAGCCCCATAACCTTTACATCCTCGCCTATGGCTGGGTTTTCTTTTCTGAACTCCTCGTAGATCCTTCTTTCGACGTTGTAAACTATATTTTCCGTTTCGCTAAAGGGCGCAAACCCTATCCCAAAAGAGGTGTCGTTCGCATGCGGGATGTGATTGCTTCGCTTAAAGACCTCTTTGAGATCGGTACTCCCCTCCCCAATCCTAACATCGAAGACCACGTCACTCTCTGGATCAAGTTCGTGCATTGTTTCGCGAACATACTTCTTGGCTGCTTTCAGCGCTATTTTGTCAGTCGGAATAAAGATGCCGTCGAAGTACTTCGTCGCCCTCCCAACGAGCAGAATGTAGATCGGTTCTATAATCTCTCCCCCACCAAACTCGGGATTCGCTCTTCCAGCAACTATCTGCGTCTCATCGGTGTTGTGGTGCAAGATATACCCAAATCTTTTAAGATACTCCCTGCTTAGTGCTCTGCTCATAGCTTCGGCTATTCCATCAGCTAGGCTGTCAGGATGACCCATTCCCTTTCTTTCAACGATTTCAACATGCTGCTCCTCAACAGGAGTGTGATGAACTTCCTCAATGAGTATGTTTTTCATAAATATCACCAAAGAAAATCGATATCAGTAATATAAATATTTCTCTACTCATTTATTAACAATAGTAATTTTTTCTGGAGCCATGGAGGGGACAAGCTTGATGTTTAAAAAACTAGCGGTAGTAAGGGTTAGATTAAGAATTTAAGAATTTAAAAGGAGTCTAATCGGAGTTAGCTTCGTGGGAATTTTCTAAACGTTCGGAAGCTTTCTTTTTCCTTTCAATTTCCTTGGCCCTCTCCTCAATTTCTTCCAACGTGTATTCTGCCACCACCTCATAGTTTCCAAGACTCAGCCACATCAGCTGCTTTTTGTCAGGCTGCCTGTCCAAAAGTTTAGCTCCAGTTCTCTCGTCTTCCATGATTATGAGGGCCTCTCTTCCATCTGGGAATCTGATCTTTTTCATCTCTCAGGCAGTGATCGGAGAATTTAAAATATTTTTCCCAAGAGAACAGTTCGCATCCTATGGTTTATCCAAATCGATGTAGATGGTTCGATAAAAGTAATACGGATGATACTGCCAAATCCAGTGGGGTACATTCCTTCTGTAATCCAGTTCCATTGTGACTTTAACCCTCGTAGCTTTCGTAACCTCACTAACCTTGCTCTCTCTCTTTCCTAAAGTCTTTTTTAAACTCTCTTTAATTTTCCCATCTAGCTCAGCCAGCGTTTCACCGCTTACAGTGATCTCATCATTCCTAGCGATCCACTTCTGACCGTCGTGCAGCACATCAAAGCTGATGGTTATCATAGGCTATCATAAAAATAAAAAAGTTAATTTTTATTAAATTTTAGGGAGCTGTTGGTGGCATCATTCCCATGTGGAAGAGCCATGCGATTAGCCAGCCAATGGGTATTATGATCACTGCTAGCACGAAAGCATAGGCCAAAGCAAGTCTTCCAAGCCCTTCCTGTCTGAGCGCTCTGAAGTCCGTCACTATTCCGATACTAGTGAAGGTTAGAACGAAGAAGAACTTTCTCAAGGATCCTTCCACAGGTTTGATTCCGAGAGTTAGTGCCTTGTAAGCAGTGGCTGTATCTGGATACAGGTTGAATCCGATTAAGAGTAGCAAGCCCATCGCAAGGAAGTATCCGAGGACGAACTTTGGAAATCTCCACCAGATCTCCATTTTCTGCACTTTTTCTCCTGGCCTCCTTTCAACTCTGTAAACCCAGATCGTAGCTAAGACGAAAGCCCAGACGCCTATGAACATGTCGATCCAGATTTTGGTGTTAACAGCTGACATCAAAATCCAGCCTTCCTCCCAGTTCTGTCCAAGTTCTAATGCAGCCCTAGATCTCATGAGTTCATCGAGTATAGCTCCAGCTGCTGCATCAGCTCCATCCGTCTTGACTGTCAAACCAAGACTGGCTCCGGCTGCTATTGGCTCGTTGAGCCAAAACGCCGCAAGTACTCCAGGCAGGACTATAAGCTCTATAACTGCGAAGACAACTATTAGCGCCGAAATCATCACAGGCACGATCGGTCTCGCTCTAATTGCTCCTGCTGTTGCTATGGCAGCTGAGACACCACAGATAGAGATCCCTGAAGCGAGACATGCTGCCCACTCCCTTGACAACCTGAATAGCTTTCTGCCTGCCAAGAATGCCAAGGGCCAGAAGAGCAGATAGGCAGCAATCGTTGCACTTGCTCCAGCCGTTAGCAGATGAATGGCGTATCCAAACGACTTGATAGCGAGATAGCCAAGCTTTGCACCAAGCATGACAATAGCAACCTTGATGAACCATTCCGGCCTCGCACCTAGCTTTATAAACTCTCTGAATCCTTTTGGAGCGAAGTTACCGATGATCAAACCTATGATCAAAGCCATTATGTAGAAAGCCCCACCAAGGGAAAGGCTCCAATCGATGCCATATTTCGCCCTATCCAGTGCCGTAGCAGCGATGTATGCGTTCTCACCGATTATATACGCGAGCACTGAAAGCCAGAAGACTATTGTGAACGCACCAAAGTATTTCTTAATGTCCCATTTCATGAAGTAAGCTCCAACAGCGGTCGTTAACATCAATATTATGTAGCTTGAAATCAATGAAGCAATGGGACTCATAGCGTCTGGATGCGATGCTTTGAAGGCCTTTTCAATTGCTACCCACTTGCCGAATTTTATGATCCACCCTACTAGATCGACGCCACTAAGCGATGTGATTATTCCAAGCATTACAAAGAAGGTCCCAAGCCAGAAAGCCCACCAGTCTTCGGTTGAGAACATTCCGGTATACCATCTTCTTTCTTCTGCCATCATTCCCACCCCCACATCACGTCTTGTACTGCACTAGCACGGTGAAGTAAATGACAACCCACAGAAGTATTGTCAGAATAATCCCTGCGACTATCGAGTACTTCGTTAGAAATCCATCGATGTTAGGATCCCAAGGTTCTACCGCTACAAGGGGTCGCTCGTAGCCACATGAGACGCAGCGCAAGATGTCCTCGTCCTCCATTCTAACAATCTCCATCGTCGATCCACACGTTGGACACAACTCCTCAGCCATGGTATCACCCTATTTAGTTTTTAATTCCCCATCCACGAACTCGCAAATTTAATATTTACAAAGATATTTTACTTAGACATATCGTCAAATAAAGTGTCAAAAACTGTCAAAACCTTGATCAATTTAAGGGTAAATTGGATGGATTGGATAGATTTTATTATAGATTTTATTCATGAATAACTTTCTATTTTTTGGGAAATAAAATAATCCTTTCCGCTATCCGTTAGCTCGAGAAGCTTTATTCTTCCATCCTTCTCGACCCTCAGCAATCCTCGAGATGCGAGATAGTTTATCCTCTTCTTCGCGGTGTTTCTAGCTATCTTGAACCTTTCCATTACTTTCTTTATCGAGGGTTTGTTTCCAATCCTGTTCTCCATATAGATGTATCTTGCGAGCTCATAGATTTCGAAGGGAAGATCAACCTTTTTCGTCTGAAGGGGCTCACAATCCTTCCTGAGCAATCTAAGCTCTCTTTCGGAGATTACGCCCGGATCCAAGTTGAGAATTATGATACCCTTTCTAAACAAATAAAACACATCCCTGAGATCATGGACGAACTCCAAAACCTTTGAAAATCCGTTCTTCGTTATTAGATAGTCGAGGTCTATCACTACAGCATTATTCCACCCGGGAAGCTTCAGGATTTTCTCTTTCAGCTTGTCGAGATCTGGAGGAATAACGTTGCCCCCCTTCCTCTCTGAAAGATAGTAAATTTCCGCATCGCACTTAATTTCATCCTGATGCCGTCGCGTGAAAATGTAGCTCGAGAAACCGCATTTCAAGAGATCTTCCATCACATCATCGCAAAGATCTGCTGAGCCTTCAACCAAGTAAATCTTGCCTTTCTCAACTTTAAAACGGGAGATTCTACGAATTAACTCCTTTTCTGCCTTCATCCTTCCCGATATGTCCCTTAAAATGTGTGAGATCCTAGTAAGATTACCACTGTGATCGAAAACCGGAATGGCTGTGACCTCAACATCAATTATGTTACCGAATCTGTCGATCCTCCTCGTTTCATACGTTAAGTTCCCCTCTTCTTCTATTCCCTTTCTAAGAGTGATCAGCTCTCCTCTCAATTCCTCGGGAATCAACAGCTCTACATTCTTGCCTATTATCTCGTCTTTCGCCCATCCGAACAGCTTTTCAGCAGTCTTGTTCCAGCTCACAATCGTTCCATCGAGGGTAATGGAATATATAGCATCGTTCGAATTTTCGACGATGTTCGCAAGGTACTCTAACTCGCGCTGAGATGCGACGAGTTCTTTGGTTTTCCTTTCAAGCTCAGCGTAGGCCATTTTCAGATTCTCCTGAGATCTTTTTCTCTCCGTGATATCCCTCATTATCGCAACGTAGCCTATAAGCTCACCCTCTGAATCGACTATTCCCGTAATGGTTTGATCGACTATCACTACCTTCCCCGACTTAGAAATCCTGATTGTCTCAATGTCCCTCACATAACCTTCGTGCACAACCCTCCTGAAGTTTTCAGCACACTCCTCATGCCTTTCCGGGGGAATTAAAACGGAGAGGGGTTTGCCTATCATCTCCTCAGCTTTGTAACCGAAGATGAGTTCAGCTCCCTTATTCCACGAGACTATCTTCGTGTCAAGATCTAGAGAAACTATCGCGTCGATAGAATGTTCAAGGATGCTCACAAGGTAAGCTGCCTCCTCCTCGGCCTTCTTTCTCAATGTTATGTCTCTCGCGACACATCTGAGGCCCGTTCTACCATTTTCAGCAAAAGGCCTTCCAGCGACCTCAACTATCGTTTCCTTGCCATCTCGGAGCAAGCTTGCGTCAAATCTTATCTGCTTCGCATCCTTCAGGCTTGTCAGCTTCTCCATCGCTATGTCGTCCGAATCCATAAATTCGAGCAAGGATTTACCCAAAATCTCTTCGGGTTCTTTTCCTATCATTTCCCTACATCTCGAACTGGAATAGGTAATTCTGAGATTTTCATCAACTTCAAAGACCCAGTCATTGATGTCTTCTAATAACGCTCTGTACTTTTCCTCACTCTTCTTTATCGCCTCTCTCTGTATTTTAAGCTCGTAAACCATCTTGTTAAACGAATCAACCAGTTCTTCCAGCTCATCTCCGGATTTAACTTCGATATACGCATCTTCCCCCTTTGAAAGTTTAGAGAACCCAAGTTTCAGCCTTTCAAGGGGTTCAACTATGCTCCCAGCGGCAAACAGAGAGATTCCAAAAAGTATGATTAGTATGTAAACTATTTCCTCGAGAATGAAGACCCTCGGCGAATAGAAGGTAGCTATGTATAAAAAGAGGGAGAGAAGGGAGAAGAAAAGGGAAACCGTTACTATCTTCAGAAATATCGGAAAAATGAACGGTCTTTTCCTCAAAGTCATACTATCATAAACTCTTCTCATAAGACCACCTCAGATAAAACTGATGAGTAATAATACAACCGTCGTTGAGATTAACCACCCAATGTAAACGATCATCAATGGTGTTAGCCTTACATTCTGAATATCGGATACGTTAACGGAGAAGCCTATCGATGCTAGGGTCAAAGCGAAAGCGAAAGTTGAAAGGGGTTGTAAAACTTCTATAACCTCGGTAGGCAAGAGATTCTGGGAGAAAAAAGCCATTAGAATGAAAGCAACAACGTACCAAGGGACATAAAAGCGGTGGTGAGAGTAAAGAAAGGCTACTATCAATGCCGCAAGCGCTATCATCGCGATTCTCACAGCCTTAATGCCCAGAGCAAGATTCATTAGCTCTTCACCAAAGGATTTGGTAGCTATCTTTACCAAACCAGTTTGCTGAAGGGTCGCACCACTCAAAAGGGCATACTTAGCTTGGGATAAACCAAGAAGATAGTAGAGGGAAGGATAGATTAGCGCTCCAGTTAAACCAACTACTGTGATTATGATTATCGAGGCAGAGAATTCCTCCTTTCTCGGATTTATGAGTGATGATGCTATGGCTATAGCAGAAGCACCGCATATCGCGTTCCCGCATATTAGCAAGGTCGTAAACTTCCGGCCAACACCATTCAGCCTTGCGAGGGCATATACAGTTGAACTGAGAAGAAAAACCGAGAAAAGGGTGATTGCTATGTACTCCGCTGGAACTTTAACCCCTCGCGGGAAGACGATGTTGCTACCGTAGAGAACGATACCCAGAGGAAGAGTCACCGAAAGTGCTTTCTGAGCTATTAAGTCCTTTTTCTCGCTCCTGTAAACGGATCCTATAATGATACCGAGGAAGAGACCAAGGAAGAGGGCATCAAAACCCGGATCGATTCTGCTTATGAAATATGCAAGACCTCCTGCCAGCAAAATCAACAAGACTACAACATGGTTTTCCGAAATCTCCTTTAGCTCTTTCTTGACACTTTCCTTCAACGTCTGCTGCATGAACTTGAATTGACCAACTTTATATTTTTAATTTGTGACGGTATTTTTGACACTTTTGTTGAACACTTCTGTTGGCAAAAAGTAGCTGATAAAAGTTGGAAAAAGCGGTAAAAGAAGTAAGAGATAATAGGGTCCTTACAAAACTAACTCTCAGCCAACCTCTGCAATACCTTCTTTTCTT
>JACDNU010000013.1 GCA_017656505.1 Archaeoglobus sp.
AGGAGAAGAAGGTGTTGCAGAGGTTAGCTGAGAGCTAGTTTGGTAAGGACCCTAATTTATGTTGATAGATATCCATACTCTAAGGTACAGGTGTACTGTTATATGTAATCTAGATTTCAATTGAATTGAATTTCTAAGGGTTGCGAAAATACTAGATTTGTAGCTCAAATGAATTCAACTATGAGAAAAATTGCACTAAAAATCCGCTTTGTCAATCCCTAAATCCCTATTTCTTTGCTGAGATTCCTACAAATTCTTACGAACTCAAAAGCCTCGAACGAAAATCGAATGAAAAAATTATATATTATTTTGACTTATCAAAAAATGGTGATGAAAAATGGACACAAGAGAACTGGGCCTTTCAGCCCTGATGGTTTTCTCTGCTGTTATGCTAACGTATAAATGGCTCTCACTCTACAACAAAGCAGATCCAGGAGTTATTTTCTTTGCCTTTCTGCTGACTCTTGCATTGGGGGGACTTTTCATAAGCATGGAGATGCGAATGAGGAGGGTTATGGAAGAATTCGAGAACACGAAGAGGGTTATTGCCGTAAACGCCGACGATCTCGAAGTGAGGTTTGAAGGAATTCTGCAGGCAAATCTTAAGCAGTTCGACGAAAGGCTTGAGAGCATTGAAAGGAGGCTTTACCGCTAACACCTTAAGGCAAAAAATTTAATCACATTAGCCAACTCTTTTTATGGGCTCAGACATAGGAGACCTCTTCGAGAAGGAGAGTGTCAATCTAAACTTCTTCTCCGGGGCGAAAATCTCGATCGATGCTTTTAATACGATCTATCAGTTTCTTTCAATAATAAGACAGCCCGATGGAACTCCTTTGAAGGATTCAGCCGGCAGGATAACCTCTCACCTCTCAGGATTGCTCTATCGCATATCAAATATGGTTGAGGTTGGTATAAAGCCGGTCTTCGTTTTTGACGGAGAGCCTCCTGATTTCAAGCGGAAAGAAATTGAGGAGAGAATAGATCGAAAGCTGGAAATGGAAGAAAAACTTATTGCTGCGAAAGAGCGGGGAGAGAAAGACCTGAAGAAGTACGCCCAGGCGACGGCAAGAATAGATGAATACATCGTTGAATCGTCGAAGGAGTTGCTGGAATACATGGGTATTCCGATAGTTCAGGCACCATCAGAAGGAGAGGCCCAAGCAGCTTACATGACTTTGAAAGGCGACACCGAATACACCTGCAGCCAAGACTACGATTCATTGCTATTTGGAAGCCCAAAGCTCGGAAGGAATCTCGCAATAACTGGAAAGAGAAAGCTTCCGGGCAGAAACGTTTACATCGATGTGAAGCCCGAGGTAATCGATCTCAACAGAAATCTCAAGAGGATTGAAATAACAAGGGAGCAGCTCGTTGACATAGCGATTCTAGTTGGAACCGATTATAACGAGGGAATAAAAGGGATAGGGGTTAAAAAAGCTTACAATTTGATAAAAAAGCATGGTGATGTAAAAGAAGCGTTGAAAGCCATCAATGCTGAAATAGAAAATCTGGATGAAATAAGAGAATTTTTCCTCAATCCACCGGTAACAGATGAATATTCGATTAAATTCTCCAAGCCAGACTCGGATAAAATCATGGAATTTCTCTGCGAGGAACATGATTTTAGCAGGGATAGGGTTGAGAAAGCAGTTGAAAAGCTCCAGAAGGGCTTAGAAGCGAGCCAACTCACGCTTGAAAAGTGGTTCTAATGTCGATAGCTCTAAAGGTGTGAAGGTGGGAGAGTGAGACATGAGCATGAGGCTGAGATAGAGGTTAGAGCTGGAGTTATTACAGTCTCCACTTCAAGATACCAAAAGTATGGGGGTGCGAGGGGATTGGAAAAACTGGAAGAAATCGATGACCCTTCTGGCAACGAGATAGCGAGAAACTTGGAGTGTAAGGTTGAAGAATACATCCTCGTTCCCGATGAAAGGGCTGAAATCGTTAAGGCCCTTGTGAGCATGCTTCCAAAGGTTGATGCGGTTATAATCACTGGTGGTACGGGTTTAACTCCTTTGGATGTGACGATCGAGGCAGTAGAGCCACTTTTCGAGAAGAAGATTGACGGCTTTGGGGAGATCTTCAGGTATCTGAGCTTTAAGGAGGTCGGAACGGCAGCCATTCTTTCGAGAGCTACTGCTGGGATAATAAAAGGAAGGGCTGTTTTTTGCCTGCCAGGCTCGAAAAAGGCTGTTAGACTTGCTGTAAATCTTATAAACGATTCTTTGAAGCATATAATCTCCCATGCGAGGGGATTGAGATGAAATACCTTTCATGGGATGAAACGCTTTTTCGAGATGCAGAGGTCTTTGATCCTGAGTACCTGCCGGATGAGTTAATTTTTCGAGATCAGCAGCTTGAGAGGATTTCTTCCAACCTTAAACCAGCGTTGCATAATTCTCGCCCTATCAATATGCTTTGCCTAGGCCCTCCTGGAACTGGAAAAACCTCTTGTGTAAAGCTAATTTTCAAAGAAATCGCTGAAAAAGTTGAAAGCATAATTCCCGTTTACGTGAACTGTCAGCTTGTAAGCTCAAACCATGGTATTTTCGCGAGAATTTTTGAGAAGGTTTACGGCTATCCCCTCCCCTCTTACGGCATTCCCTTTCCAAAGCTCTATGCTTCAATCCTGAAAAAGCTTGTCGAGAAGGAAAAGGTTTTGATTGTTGCTTTGGATGATATAAATCTTCTTTTTGACGACAAAGTGATGAATGAGGCTATCTATGCTATCCTCAAGGCCCATGAGGATGTTGAAAAGGTTAAAACTGGTGTCATCGCTATAGGAACGGATTTAAAATTCGCAGCCAAGCTTGACAGCAGAGTAGGTTCAATATTTCACCCTGACGAAATTTACTTTCCTCCTTACGGTGTTTATGAGCTCTTTGAGATTCTTAAGCAGAGATGTGAGATCGGATTCTACAAAGGAGCGATAGAGGATGATGTCATCGAAAAGGTTGCGGAGCTAACCTTCGAAGCTGGGGACATCAGGGTGGGTCTCTACACCCTCAAGATGGCTGGAGTCGAGGCAGAGAGACGGGGATCAAGAAAAATTGAAATTGAAGACGTTTTGAAAGTTTTTGAAGGAAGCAGAAAGGTTTTTTTGAGGAAGTGCGTAGCTATGCTGGATGAAACTGAAAAAGAGCTTTTAAAGCTAATCTATTCATCAGAAGAACTTACTACCGGAGAGCTTTTTGAAAAATTTAAGGAGAAAAGGAAACTCAGCTATACGAAGTTCTACAATCTATTAACGAAGCTTGAAAATTTGCGAGCAATCGATCTCGTTTTCAAGAACTTGAAAAAGGGGAGGACAAGGGTTGTAATGAAAAGGTTCGAGGATAATGTGATTCTGGATGCCTTAAGGGAGGCTTAGGTTTAAGGCAGGTTTAAGGAGGGGTAGTTGAAGATTTGAAGGTGGGTTAGAGTAACAGGCTAAAGTAAAGGTGAAGTCGTATGGAGTCAAGAGCATTAATTTTCGGGAGGTTTCAACCATTCCATCTCGGTCATCTGAAGGTTGTTGAATGGGCTTTGGATGATTTTGACGAGCTTGTAATTTTAATAGGGATGGCTGATGAAAGCCATACTCTCAGAAATCCTTTTACAGCTGGAGAGAGGATATGGATGATCAGGGAAGCCCTTAAAAGCGAAGGAGTTGACCTTTCCCGGATCATAACAGCCACTGCACCCACAATGAACATTTACGTTGGAAACGCCTACTATATCATCAAGCTTGTGCCCGAGATCAAGACTTTGATAACGAGAAACCCGGTTATAGGTCAGGTTTTCCGGGGAGCTGGAGTTGAGGTTGTTGAGCCACCAACGTTTAACAGAGAAATCTACAGGGGGAAGGTTATTAGGGAAAGGATTCTGAAGGGTGAGGAGTGGGAAAACCTTGTGCCAAAAAGGGTTGCAGAGATAATAAACAAAATTGGGGGTGTGGAAAGAATAAGGGTCGCCGGATGCAGGGATTAAAGTTTGCTAAAGAAGCGGGTTTGTAAACTTGAAGCTTAAATCCTAGCCTTCGGGCAGTATTTCTACCTCACCTTCGTAGGGGAGGTTGTATCTTTCCCAGAAACTGAAGTTGGGAACGTGCTTTAGAGATTTGAGTACCGGATTCCTCAGTCCTTTTTGCTGAATCAGTATTTTAACACTTCCCAGCTTAGAATGTCTGTACTTCGATCCAGAAATTTTCTCAAGTTCAGGCGAGAATTCATCAACAGCTCCTATGGTGCTCTTCAGTAGATGTATATGGTTTGTAAGACCAGTAACCTTCAAACCAACATCCTCTCCGAATTCTACTAAAGCAGAAAGGTTAACACTTGCCCTTATCACAAGCCTACCGGGATTCAGAAATGGGTTGTGGGTGTGGATGGTTTCATTGTAACAGGTTACGGTGCCAGAAGATCGCTCTGCCTCAACCATTTCAGATGGATCCAAAAGGTAGTCTGATGTAACAATAAATCCGGAGGAAAGCTTGTTTGCCATGCTTCTAATCATACGAATAGCTTCTAAACAGACTTCAATCCTTTGTCTAGGATCCTCCACACTCTCTAAATATTCTCTCATCTCCTTGCCTGAATCCTCCTTCAAATCCATTAGAATTTCGCTAAAGTTTTTGCCATCGTAGGTAACATAAACCTCTTTGAACTCCTCTTTGATTACTATGTGGAAAGGAAGCATGCTGAAGAGCTTGTTCGTGATCATAACCCCCTTCGCGTCTGATATTTCGGACTCGTCAATTAGCTGAACATTTTCTGGAATGTTTTCTGGAATGCTATCTGGGCTATCTACATTATCTATGGCATCTTCCCAGCTAAAGTGTCTGTGATTAACAAGGAAGTACTTCACATTTGGCAGGAAATTGGCCAACCTCTTAACAACTTCCAGATGCGAGACACCAAAATCATAAATCGAACCCCCCTCGCAGACCTCGAGCATTTCTTTAGCGGCAATAGCAAGGGATTTAGAAAGAATATCGAGAAATCTACTTGAGAAATTGAATTCGGTGAATTCAGCAATCCGTTTTGCCGAGCACAGCTCAACGTATTCTTTAAAAGAGATGGGGCCTTTCTGCAATCTATCTATCAGATCACTTATCCCCTGGATATCTGGACTATTTTCCATTCCTTCACCCTCAGTCTTTGAAAAATAGGCCCTGCTTCTTCATCAACCTCCTCCCCCCGCAGAACGGACAGAAGAGATTGGGAATGTGAAGGGTTCCGGAATAGCTTGTAGTTCTTTTTACAATTAAGTCGAATTCAGATCCACATCTTGCGCAATAAAGATTATCGAGCTTGTTGGCCATAATCAACCAATATCCGGAAAATATTAAAGTTTTTTTGATCCACCAGTTATAGCTTTAGTACTTCCAGACAGGCTCTCTTTTCTCAAGAAAAGCAGTCATACCCTCTTTTGCATCCTCTGAAGCACTATGGAGTGAAATCACTTCGGTAGCGTAATCCAGAGCCTCGAAATCGGACATGTTAATCTGTCTGTAAAACATCCTCTTTCCAGATTCGAGGGCTTCGAGACTGTAGCTCGCAATCTTTTTCGCGAATTCGAAGGTTTCTTTTTCAAGTTCCTCTAAAGGCACAACCCTGTTCACAAGACCCCACTCATAAGCCTGCTTTGCGGTTATAAACTCTCCTGTAATTCCCATCTCGTAAGCTCTTTTCCTTCCGACCGCTCTGCTAACGAAAACAACGGGTGTGCTGCAGAAAAGCCCTATTTTGACCCCAGGTATCGCAAATAAAGCTCCCTCCTCGGCAACCGCCAGATCGCATGCGGCGACAAGTTGGCAGCCAGCGGCGGTAGCAACTCCATGTACCTGAGCGATTACCGTCTGAGGAGCATCCCTTATCGCGTGCATAACTTCATAACATCTTTTGAAAAGCCTCTCAACCTCAATCGGATCGTTCAAAACCTCTTTCAAATCATGCCCTGAGGAAAATACTTTTCCAGCTCCTTTGATTATTACCACCTTCGCTTTTCTCTCTTCTTTTATTTTCCACAATAGATCTCTCAATTCCGTTAGAAGATCAAAAGATAGTGCATTTCTTTTTTCGGGTCTGTTCAGGGTTATCTTTGCTATTTTTTCCTTTTCGTCTTCTTCGTAGATTATGTTTTCAAACCTTAAAGACTCCATGTCCCCAAATGAAATTGAGCTCTTAAAAACTTAACGCTGATGAATTTACAAATTTGAAAAAAATCGTTTTTACTTCGATTAACTTATAATAGCCCTACAGCCTCAGTCTTAGTTTACTTTAGGCTGACTTTGAATATCACCTGAGATGCGGTTCTAAGTTTCTTTCTTACCTTTTGCATCTCATAGGGATAGATCATCATTGCATCTTTAACGAATCTGTCGAATCCAAATGCCTTCTTAAGAAACTGCTGATGGAGCTTGTCCCTTATGAAAATGACAGTCTCGCCATTAAGATAGTTCATCTCAAGCAGAATCGGGATGATGAACCTATTCCAATCCATTTCATCCACATTTTCTGCAATGAACTCAAGCTCTTTCTTCTCGATGATGTATTCGTTTCCATCCTTTGCTTTGATAGAAGGATCCTCATCTTCGAGCATATCCTTCAAAGATCTCCTCTTTGCAGGCATGTGCCTGTTCATAGCCTCAATCATCTTTGCAAGAGCTCTTGTTGACATCATAAAGCATCAAACAAACTCTTTCTTCTTCCTATTTTACACTTTTCATTTTAAAATTTCATCAGCACCTACCATCTTTCCCGGTGGATAAGTTCCTCGATTGGATACCTCCTCCTTCTCTCAGGCGACTCAGCAGGCCATCCTATCGGAATTATAGCCATTGGACGGGCGTATTCTGGTATTCGGAGCAATCTTGAAATCTCACCCTCATGAAAAGCCCCAACCCAGACGCACCCCAAGCCCAAAGCGCACGCAGCAAGCAAAATGTTCTCTATCGCAGCCGTAGCATCTTGTTCAGCATAAAGCTTGCCTCTCTCACCATAAACTCTCATACTCCTTGGATAATTTGCACAAACAACCACCACAACCGGAGCTTCGGCGATAAACATCTGATTTAAGGCAGCTTTTGCTATTCTTTCCTTCTTTTTTTGATCTTTAACGATTATAAAATCTCTTGCTTGGAGATTGCCAGCAGAAGGAGCTGCATTTCCGGCTTTTAAAACCTCCATCAAATATTCTTCCGGAATCTCTCTTCTCTGAAACTTCCTTATCGAAACTCGATTGAAAATTACATCTAGGCACATTCGAAGGTCTTTTTCTGAATCCATGAAGGAAGTCTGTTGTCCAAAAATAAAATTTTTGGAATTGAAACGAAAGATTAGACAAAAATTAGGCTATGTCTCTGGAAGTATCCAGATGCACACCCTCACCCACATCGAACTTGAAAAGATCGCTTAACGGTGTTCTACCCCTTATTTTTGGAATTCCAAATCTCTTCACGTATCTCGAACCTGAAATTTCTATGAAAATCTCCATGATGACATCAGATAAGTCAAAAATTCTCTTTATCGTTTTTGCGTCGAGCGAATCTTTAACAACATAGATGAATGCAAGTCCTGAGTTCTCTTTTGGTAAGGTGTATAAAGTGTTTAGGAACATCTCCTTTAGGCGACTTTCCACTTTCAAATCAAAAAAGAAGTTGAGATTGTCGATTACAAGGTTTATTTCCTCCTCATTAAGCGTTTGAATTTCATCTAACGCAAAATTGATCGTTTTCAAATCAACCTCATCGGGATCGTTATGGAGCTCTTTGAAGTAAAAGGAGTAAACGTCGATGAAGTTAACAAGGGTATCATCCAGATTAAGGCTGGAAAAATCCTTTTTTATTGCAAAAACCGGTCTGGTGGCATTCAGATAGTAAGTTTTTCTCTCCGTTGAAAACTGATACAAGAAAGTTTCTGGACTTGCGGCAGGATCTGCGTACACGCATACGAGAGAACCTTTCGGAAAGCCACCATCTAGATTTTTGTCAAGCAAATCGATCCCTGTGGGAAGGTTCTCATCTCTTAAAAGGGAAGGAAGCCTCTCCACTTCAGTCTCATCGCTAAAACTAGTTTTTTTAACGGTTTTAGCGGTTTTAAGTGTTTTTACCTCTTTTTTCTCACTTTCATCTCCTAAAACGTCTCTGATTGTCCAGCCCACGTTCACAACTTGAGTTTGCTGGTAGATAAAGCTTTCGTAAAATCATTATTATGGAATATGGGTTTATGCGAGTTTATGTGAGTTTATGGCGAGTTTTGATAAGCTCCAGCAAATCGTTAGTTAGCTTCACATCCTGAACGTTTAGCTTGAACCCTCTCATTATTATTATGTGTTTTAGAAAAGGTTAACTTGAAAAAGGATAATTTGGGACATGCGACTTGGAAAAAAGATCAAAATCTGCTTAGTTCTGATAGCTTTGCTGTCCGTACTCGCTCCAGTCAGTGCTGAGGTGGAGCATATTTCATCGTGTACCATCTTAGAAAAGCCCGGTTATTACGTTCTTGATACGGACATAACCATCAATAAAACGAAGTGTATTGAAATTAAGAGTAGTGATGTTGTGTTGGAGGGAGATGGTCGTAAAATTAAAGCTGGAAGATTCGGCGGGACCTATGCTATTTACGTATACCATGAGGCTGGGTTGGGAAATATAACGATAAAGAACCTCATTTTGGAGAACTGGGTTTATGGAGTCTCTTTGAGAGATGTAGCAAAGGTTAGTATCGAAAGCGTAACAACTGAAGGTGGATTCTTTGGGATATATTCATCCAGTGTGGCTGACTTAACCCTTAAAAACTGCAAGGTGAGCAATCCAAAGAAAACGGCTTTTGGGCTTGAAGGGGTGAAAAAGGCTGAGCTGCTAAATCTAGAGGCTGTAAACGCAGCGGAAAATGGGTTGTTAATCTCAAACTCTGCAGATATATCGGTTCACGATTCTGTATTCGAGAAAAATGGCAATGGCATGTATGTGAAAGACTCTGTAAATGTAGCCATCGATAAGTGCAGATCATCTTACAACGAAAAGTTCGGCCTCTACATCTACAGTTCAGAAAAAGTTAACATCTCAGGATTTGAAGCGATCGGAAACAAATTCGATGGAATCAAGGCGTACAGTTCAAGCTCATGTAAGATATATTCAGGTAACTTTGATGGGAACAGGAATGCTATATTTCTTGAGAATTCTGAAGATTTCAGAGTTATAGACAATCGAATTTTGAATTCTGAAACAGGAATATTCGTTTCGAACTCGAAGAATAATCATTTCACATCCAATTATCTTTCAAACAACGGGAAGGGAATAGTTTCTACATCGTCTTCTTATAACCTCTTCAACAGCAACCGCATCATCGGTGGGGAAGCTATAACCTTCCACGAATCCTCTTCTAGTACGATAACGGATAACTGGATTGAAAATGCAAAGAAAGGCATATCTCTGATAGCAAGCAATCGAAATCTGATTTATCTCAACAATCTCTTTGCCGAGAAAAATGCTTTTGATGATGGAGATGGAAACATATGGTATTCCCCGAAGCTTAAAAAAGGCAATTTCTACTCCGACTACACTGGAAAGGATGCGTACGGTGATGGAATTGGCGATGAAGACTATCTGATACCTCCAAAGAACGTCAAAGACATCTACCCCCTCATGAAGCCGACGGGAGAGAAACCACCGGTGATAGAAAAAGAAAAGGCACCACAAGAAACACCTGAATCTCCCAAAGAAACTCCGACCACCACTCCAGAGGAAATCAAGGAGACTCTGATAGACTTCGGCAGCATCGAATTCGTTCTTGGATTGGTTGCACTGGTTGTTATAGCGCTTTTAATAGCTCTGTTGAAAAGAGATAGGATTCTTTGATTTACCCTTTGATTTTAACATCTAATTTTACCAACAAAATTTTTAATTTTTGGATTTAGGTGCTGGTATGGAAAGGATAATTTGCATCTTTGTCCTTGCTATTGTTGTTCTATTTACTGGATGTTCAGAAAAAGTCTCTAAGGCTGACGTTCAACCTAACTCTCCTTTGCAAACTCCATCCAACAATCAAAATTCAACTTCTATTCCTTTTCACAACAATACAATGCTAACACCTTCGCCTCTACCTTTGTCTCCACAATCTCAACGACCTCAACCAACTGAACCACCTCAACCACCTCAACCTCCTTTGCCTCATATCTCGCGATGGGAGGTTGAGTTAACAGGAGAAGAAAGAGAGGAGACAATCAATCTTGTTCTGAATGATACTAAAGTTAAAGAATGGCTGGGAGAGGGGTATGATATTATTAACGTCACAAGAAGCGATGATACGGCATGGGTCTACATCCTCACCCAGAAACAGATACCTCCGTGGATCGTTGGCATAACGCTAATGGTTCCGGTAGACCTCAAGAATAAGCGTGCGGAGGGTGAGGCGATAAACTTTAGGTAGACCTTAGCCTCTCTTACTGAAGAACAGAAGGAGAAAGCTAAAAAAATTGCCCTATCAGATCCCGATGTGAGGGAGAGAATTGGAAGTGATTACAAGATAACGGGCGTTGAGGTGATGGGTTATTCTATCTGTTATATGGGGTGCTATCCAAAAGCATATCCGGCAGTGTTCATAAAAAGCAATCCGGATCCGTGCAAGTATGGGATGGACTTTACAATTCTTGTTGATTTGAAAGAGGAAAAAGTGGCCGATATACTTTCTTATTACAGGAAACCCTCACCTGAATGCTTAAATTCCAGTTAAGCTTAACCTGCTTTGTTCTTCAGGAAGGTTACCTTTTTAAATCTCCACACTTCTTCAGTTTTCAACCAACCAAAACAATTTTGAATTCTTCATCCCACTCATTGCTATGTATAGCAGCCCCGAGGTCTGGCGGGAATTTTTCGAGTCTTATTACCAGAATGAACTCAACAGGCTTGCTGATGCTATTATTTCTTTAGATGGGGCTGACAGATCGATTTACGTTGATTTCCTAAGGGATTTGGCAATCTTTCGGGAAGGAAAGCTGGCTGAGGAGCTCCTCGAATTTCCGGAAAAGGTTATAGATGATGCCTGCAAGGGTATAGAGCTCTCCTTCAACATCCACGATGTAAGGCTCGAGAACTGCATGGCCCGCTTTACGAATTTACCACTTACAAGGAGGATTCTGATAAGGGATCTGAGGAGCGATCACGTTTCGAAGTTCATCTCAATTGAAGGAATCGTTAGGAAGGTTACTGAGGTAAGGCCTAAAATCGTTAGGGCAGCCTTTATATGCGGTGCTTGTGGGAATGAGGTCTGGGTTGAGCAGGATGATACAACCCTAAAGCAGCCGTACGAATGCAGGAATTGCCAGAGCAGAGGGAGGTTTATTCTGCTGCCTGAGAAGAGCGAGAAGGTTGACAGTCAGAGAATTCGAATTCAGGAATATCCGGAAAATCTTCGTGGCGGTGAGCAGCCGCAGACTCTCGATGTTTATTTGGAGGGAGATCTCACGGGCAGGGTTAATCCGGGAGATCGGGTGGTTGTTAACGGGATTGTTAAGGCAAGACCCCGAGGATATGGAACCAAGAAGCTTCTGCACATGGATATTCATTTGGTTGGAAATTCCTTGGAAATCCTCCAGCAGGAGTACGAGGAGTTCGAGATAACTGAAGAGGACGTAAAGAGAATTCTCGAGCTCAGTGAAGATCCGAAAATATACGAGAAAGTTACGAACTCCATCGCTCCGATAATTTATGGATATGAGACCATCAAGCTTGCGATAGCTCTCCAGCTATTTGGTGGAGTACCGAAAAAACTTCCAGATGGAAGTGAGATAAGAGGAGATATTCACATTCTGTTGGTTGGAGATCCGGGAGTTGCGAAATCTCAAATGTTAAGGTACGTGCACAGAATAGCACCCAGAAGTGTTTATACAACCGGCAAAGGCACAACTTCTGCTGGACTTACAGCTACAGCGACAAGGGATGAGGTGGATGGCAGATGGACACTCGAAGCTGGAGCTTTGGTTTTGGCAGACAAGGGTATAGCTTTGGTTGACGAGATCGATAAGATGCGCCCGGAGGATCGCTCCGCCCTGCATGAGGCGATGGAGCAGCAAACCATAAGTGTCGCAAAAGCTGGAATAAACGCCATGCTCCGCTCTAGATGTGCTTTGCTTGGAGCTGCAAATCCCAAGTATGGGAGATTTGACCTTTTCGCTCCCATAGTCGAGCAGATCGATTTGTCTCCGACCCTACTCTCCCGATTCGATCTGATTTTCGTCATGACTGATGAACCTGATTCGGATAAAGACAGAATGCTCGCTTCTCACATACTCGACACACACGAGCTTGGCGAAAAACTGGAAACCCTGAGAAATCTCTCATCTTCCGAGCTTGTAAAAGAAAAACTTGAGTCGGAGGCAAAGAAAATCGAACCACAGATCGATCCAGACTTGCTGAGGAAGTACATAGCTTACGCAAAGAGAACGGTCTTTCCCGTGCTGACAGATGAGGCAAAAAACAGAATAATTGAATTTTACGTCTCTTTAAGAGACTCGGCAAAAGGCTCGTCGGTTACAGTTACCGCCAGGCAGCTTGAGGCTTTGGTGAGGCTTGCAGAAGCGTCGGCAAGGCTAAGGCTCTCCGATAAAATTACGATTGAGGATGTAGACAGGGTAATCGGAATTTTCAGGAAGAGTCTTGAGCAAATAGCCTTGAATCCGGAGACGGGAGAGATAGATATAGATTATGGCCTTTCGGGCACCTCAAAAACTCAGAGGGACAGGATTCTTACAATAAAACGAATAATTGAAAATCTAGAAAAGGACTCGCAGTACACAAAGGGTGTGCCAGAGGAAGCAATCCTGCATGAGGCTGAAATGAAGGGAATAGAGAGGGCAAAGGCAAAGGAAGTCATCTATAAGCTGAGAGAGAAAGGGGAGATTTATTCTCCAAGGCCGAATTACTACAGGATAGTTCATTCGTACTGATCTGATCGATACTGGCAGTACCCCACAGTATCCCATACCTATGGCAAATATTTAAAATCTTTTCAGCATTTTTCGCACATGGACAGGAAAGTTGGCAATATTGGTAGCATAGACTTCTCAGAGCTAAAAATATCGAAAATCCTTGAAGGAATGGATGCTACAGCGTTTAACGCGAGAAGATTATCCCATGCTGCTAAGCTTTGGAGGGAGATGGTTGAGGGGGATTATTTCATCTTTTTGACTCTTGCCGGGGCCATGGTTCCCGCGGGAATGAGAAACGTAATAGCTGGAATGATGGAAAAAGACTTCATCAGCTGCTTGGTCACAACTGGTGCGAATGTTGTTCACGAACTGATAGAGGCTTTAGGTATTGGTCATGAGCTCGGGAGCGAGAGAGCTGACGATATAAAGCTCGCGAACGAGGAAAAGAACAGGATATACGATGTTTTTGTTAGCCAAAAGGCCTTCGAAGAGGTTGAGAATTTTTTGGCACCAATCATTTCTGAGCTTGAAGGAAATCTCTCAACCCCTGAGCTTATGAGAGAGATTGGAAAAAGGATTGCTGATGAAAAATCCTTTTTGAGAATCGCTTATGAAAAAAGTATTCCTGTTTTCTGCCCCACCCTTCACGATTCTATTTTTGGTTTGCACCTCTCCATTTACAGAAAGAAAGACTTTGTGGTCGATTTCTTAAAGGACATAAATCAGATTCTCGATCTTTGTTTTCAAAAAATCCCTCTCGGAGTTGTAATTGTTGGAGGGGGTGTGCCCAAGAATTTCACTCTGCAAGCAATGCTTTTGGCTGAAGGATTTGATTCTGCAATCCAGATTACCACCGACTCGCCGCAGTGGGGTGGGCTGAGTGGCGCAACTCTTAGCGAGGCGAAGAGCTGGTGCAAACTCAAGGAGGAAGCGAAAGAGGTTACGGTTTACTGTGATGCAACAATAGCACTCCCTATTCTCTATGCTTACTTGCTAGAGGTCTCTTAAGACAAATCTAGACTCCCAAATTCACCACTCCATTTTGGGCTGCCCCTTTTTCAGACTCAAGAAAAGAAGGATCGCGCCGAGGATCATGAATATGTCTAGAGGTGGAAGCATTGAGCCAATAAAAGCGAGAGAAGCAGCCACTATGGTATTTCTTGAACTCTCCTTTGAAATTAGATAGGCAATAGCAGCGAAAAGAAAGCCAGTAAGAAAGACAACTGCTCCTAGGGTTGTGAGGAGAAAATCATGGCTTACCAGAAAGGATGGGAGGGATATTATACCTATTGAGCCCATTATGAGATATCCTGCCAAGCTTATCAACCTTAATGCGATGGACACTATTAGCAGAATCAACCCGATTTCGTAGTAAAGATTAACTTCGGATACTTTCTCAAGCGCCCGATCCAGTTCATCGGAATCGTTCATGGAATCACAACCCAACTTACACGAGGAAAATTAAAATGTTTTCCTTTGGAAGCAGGTTGAGTTATCGATATCTCTCACACCACCAGTATTGCCACAATATCGTAACGAAAATCTTAAAAGCATCATGAAGATATTAATTATGCAAGCCCGGGTAGCTCAGTCTGGGAGAGCGTTCGGCTGAAGACCGAATAGTCGCCGGTTCAAATCCGGCTCCGGGCATACTTTTTGTGGAAATTACAACAAATGCTGGTTGTATTTGCTTTTTTGCTTGCTCTACTAGGGCATCAATGAATTTCGAGATATTTCCGACATTTTTCTTGAGCCAATCATAGTTGGCTTTTTCTAACGTAATGTGTAAAGTCGGCCTGTTGCGCTTTGTTTGGCGTTTAGAGGTTTCTGGTTGGTTTTTATTTTGTGGCCACACTTGGATATTTATGGACATATAACCACCTTTTCGGCAGGAAGTGGGGAAAGGATTTGCTGGAAGCTGGAGCTCTGAAAGTTATAGACAAGCCTTTCACCAAAGAGAAGCTCATAGAGACTATGGAGAAATATCTGTAGGGGTTTACTTTTGTAATTAAAATAACTTAGGTCTCTTTTTCGTAACCTTTGGGAGGATTTTGCATCTTTAGTTGAGAATCCTGTTCTTTAAAATTTTAAAATAAATTTTAAAAATTTGTACTCTTTGATTTTCACCTTCGCAAAAAATAAATATTTCAAAATCTGTAATGAAAATTGGTGAAAATATGTATAAACCCACGAGAAGGGATTTTCTGAAGTTGTTGGGAGCGGGAGCCGCATGGGCCTTGTTTGGCTGTGCTCAACCTCCGAAACCGGCTGCAACTCCAACGCCTACGCCAACACCAACGCCAACCCCCAAGCCTACGCCAACACTGAAGGAACTCAAAATCGGCATAATCTCTTTCAGAGCTGGACCTGCCGCAGCTTTTGGTGTGCCAGCCCACAACACGTTAGACTATCTGGCAGAACAGATAAACGCGGCTGGTGGTATTGCGGGTGCAAAGGTAAAAATAATACATGAAGATCAGGGCTTAAGCCCCTCTGATACGGTAGAAAAGGCGAAAAAGCTTTGTCTACAGGATAAGGTTGATGTTGTAACGGGCATTCCAGGCACGAATCACAGCCTAGCCGTAGCTCCTGTATGCGATGAGAACAACACCTTCTTCTTGCAATGCCAGGCCAGAGCTGAATACGGCACGTGGAAAGATCCTGAGGATCCATCTAAGGGTGTTTTCGACTGGGTTTTCCACACAGCTAATTCCACAACCTCGCATGCGGTGCAGGCGGCTTATATGGTTAAAGAACTCTTCCCAGAAACCAAGGTTATAGCTCAAATTCATCAGGATTACGCTTACGGATACGATAACTACAACTACTTCACGGCAGCAATCAAAAAACTGATGCCCGAAGCAGAGCTGTTAGATCCACTTTATCCGAAGATCTTCTCTCCTGACTACACCCCTTACGTTTCACAGCTTGTCGAAGCTAAGCCGGACTTCATCTTCACAAGCCTGTGGGGTACTGACTTCACGAGGTTCGTGGATCAGCTCATTCCCTACAAACTTCTTAAGGGAACGGGAGGCAACACGATACTCGAAGGCTATTGGGACTTCTATCCTGCAATAGGAAGAGATGTACCAGTCTTCGGACATCCACAGCCTTTCAACCAGGGTTCGATTGAGTATGCGGACTATCGCAAGATCCTCATTTGGTACAAGCAGAAATACGGGAATCTTGAGATGGGTGCGGTAGCGGACATAATCTCCTCGTTCTACACGTTCAAAGCGGCTGTAGAGAAAGCGTACGATGAGAAAGGAGCATTTCCGACGAGAGACGATATAAGAGATGCGATGGAGAATTTAGGAAAAGTTCCCACACCCTACGGAGAGGGCATAATGAGAAAAGAAGATCACAGAGTTCTTTGGACAGTGGAATGCGGTGTAATCGAAAAAGATACCCTCGGTTACGGTTTACCTTACATCTACAAGCCCAAATTAACTCTTGATCCATCAAAACACGAACCTCCGGCCTTTGTGAAGGGAACTGACTGGATTGCCACTTGGTAAATGAAAGTAACTGAGAATCGCAGATAACGTGATGGGGATGATTTCCCAAATCGTAAATGGTTTAATTTTTGCCTCTATTTTATTTTTGGTTGCAACCGGCTTGACAATCATATTTGGAATTCTGAGGGTGGTTAATTTCGCTCATGGGAGCTTTTACCTAATGGGGGTTTTCATAGCCTATTCAATCACCCGTTTTTCATCTGAACCGGCTTTACATCTTGCAGCACCATTTATTGCAGGTTTTGTGGCGGGTGTGGTTGGGATAGCTTTTGAGAGGGGGCTGCTTAAGAACGTTTATGGTAGGGGAGAACTCTTCGAGCTTTTACTTACTTACGGTATGATATTCGTTTTCATGGATATCTTCAGAATTCTCTGGGGAAGTATGCCCGTCTCAGACCCGACTATTACATTCAAGCTTGGCATAATCTCTTTGGGTGGAACGATGATACCTCTCTACAACATCTATCTTATCCTGATAGCTGCAGTGCTTGCAACATTCTTGTGGTTTTTGCTCTCGAAGACCAAAGTTGGAATGGTTATCAGGGCGACCTCCTTCGATTCTGAGGTTACAAGCGCCTTTGGAGTTAACGTAAGCTGGGTTTATGCGCTCACGTTTTTCCTAGGATGCTTTCTCGCGGGATTTGCTGGCGGTCTGATGCTTCCGGTCACAGGAGCGTGGATTGGCTTAGATGTGGATATGTTGATTCTCGCTCTAGTCGTTCTGGTGGTTGGGGGGATGGGTAGTATAAAAGGAGCCCTCGTAGCTTCTATCCTGATAGGGTTAATCAGATCATTTGGTATTTCGATGTTTCCAGCTATAGAATTGGCAATCGTGTATTTGATCATGATTGTGGTTCTGATAGTTAAACCCAGTGGCCTCTTCGGAGGTGCAGAAGTTGAAAGCTGAGACCAATTTGGTTAATTCGGTTAATTTGAAGACCAATCTTCTTTATATCCCCCTAGTTATAGTTCTCCTCTTGATTCCACTGGGTGGTGAGTACATTACGTATCTTACAGGACTCGCCTTGCTTTTCGGTATTGCAGCCCTATCGCTAAACGTTCTTCTAGGCTATACAGGTCTTCTTTCTTTCGGACATGCTCTCTTCTTTGGATGTGGAGCTTATACAGCTGGAATGCTCGTAAAGCATCTTAGCATAACTTCAATCGAAATTCTAGTTCCTACTAGCATAATAACCTCAGTTATACTTGCTTTGCTTGTAGGAATCGTATGTGTCCGTCACACGAGGATATACTTCACAATGCTAACCATTGCGATAAGCCAGCTTTTCTACGCGCTAGCCCACAAGCTAAGGCCGATAACCGGAGGAGATGACGGAATAAGGATTTATTCAACACATGTTTTCGGACATGAAGTTGCTTCAATCACGGAATTCTACTATTACATTCTCGTTGCCTTCTTTCTCTGTCTTTTCTGTCTTCGAATAATCCTTCGTTCTCCCTTTGGTTTAACTCTCCAAGCCATTCGTGATAGCGAGCTCAGGGCTAGATTTGCCGGAATCTCGATAATCAAGTATAGGCTGGCAGCTTTCGTAGTTTCAGGACTTTTCGCTGGCATAGCAGGAAGCATGTACGCTTTATTTCTCGGTCAAATCTCCCCAGACGATGTTTTGAGTGTGATGAGATCTGGAGAATTCGTTGCAATGACCTTGCTCGGTGGATACACGTCTTTCATAGGACCAATAGTTGGATCCTTCGTTTTTACCTACTTGAAAGCGGTAATATCTTCTGCAGCCCTTTACTGGTATCTCGTCTTCGGAATTCTGATTGTCTCGATTGTAATTTTCGTGCCAACGGGCTTAATGGGAGAGATCGAGAAAAGAAGGAGGACAGGATAATGGATTTGCTGAATACCGAAGCTCTGAAGAAATACTTCGGTGAGGTTCATGCTGTCGATGGAGTTAGCTTGACTTTAAGGGATGCAGAACTTCTCTCAGTCGTTGGCCCGAATGGAAGCGGGAAGACTACGTTGGTAAATCTGATTTCCGGTGCTTTAAAACCCGATTCTGGTAAGGTTTACTTCGAAGGAAGGGATATCACAGGTATACCACCTCACAAACGCGTTAAGATGGGAATAGGAAGAAGCTTTCAGATTCCTGCAATTTACGAAAACCTTACAACTCTTGATAGTCTTCTAGTGTCGATCTTTTCCAACACAAATCTCTCGCACGTCTTCTACAAAACAAAGGATAAATTTGAGAAGGCGAAGGAGGAGGCAATAAACCTGCTAGAAACCTTAAACATTCCTTTAAAGCTTGTTGGTGAGCTACCCCATGGACAGAGAAAACTCCTAGATGTGGCGATGGCTCTTTCGCTAAAACCAAAGCTAATTCTGCTTGATGAGCCGACAGCTGGAATAAGCTTGGACGAGAGAGATGAAGTTATGCAAACAATAGTTGGTTTCATCAGAAACCAGAAGATCGCGGCCATAATAGTCGAACACGATATGGACATCGTAGCTGAATATTCGGACAGAGTAATTGTCATGCATGAGGGGAGAGTCCTAAAAGAAGGAGGAAAAGAAATTTTGGACGATGGGGAAGTGAGGAGGATACTTATAGGTGATTAAGGCATGATAAAGGTATTTAACTATATTAGTTTAGATTTCGGTGGTTAAAATGCTCAAACTGGAAAATGTCTGCGTTAATCTGGCAAAGGTTGAAGTTCTGCGTAACATCTCGCTGGAAGTCGGTGAAGGGGAGATCGTGTGCCTAGTTGGCCCGAATGGAGCTGGCAAGACGACCAGTCTGAAGAGCATAATGGGTATATTAAAGGTTGTTTCTGGAAGAATAGTGTTTAAAGGGAGGGATGTTACCCCTCTCCCCCCTCATGAGAGGGCAAAACTCGGAATAGGTTACGCTCCAGAAGATAGAAGACTCTATCCTGATTTCACGGTGTGGGAAAACATAACCTTTCCTGCTAAAATTATGGGGGTGGATGAGGGAGAAATTGCTGAGAGGGTCTTCCGAATATTTCCTGAACTTAAAGATCAGACTCACAGGCTTGCATATACCCTCAGCGGTGGGCAGCAGAAGATGGTTAGTGTTGCTAGGGCTCTTGCAGCAAATCCCGAGCTAATACTTCTAGATGAACCGCTAGAGGGCCTTGCCCCTATAGTCAGATCGAGGTTTGCCAACGTTATTTTAGAAATGAAGAATGAAGGTATCTCTGTTTTGTTTGCAGAATCTAACATTTCTCACGTGAAGGATATAGCGGATGTTATTTACAGAATAAAGAGGGGAGAAATAGTGGAAACTTGAACATTTAGCTGCAGTCTAAAATTAAATAGTTTAAATATAGTTATAGTTAATTAAAAAAATTAAACGTCTGCAGAACCGATAAAGCAGCCGGGATCTGTACCCCTAATATCGCCGAAATATCCGTAGGCTCTTGCCCTACAACCACCGCATATGTACTTGTAGTCACAATCCTTGCAAGCATAATCAGGTCCATCTCTGTCTCTTAGTAACTCAAGGATACTGTTCTCCTGCCAGATTTTCAGGAAGCCATTTCTATAGTTTCCCACAACCAAAGGCAAAAATACGCAAGGTGTTATATCACCGTTCGGCTGGATGCCGCAGTAAAGCCTTCCAGCTCCACAACCACCCAAGAAATCGGCCAGCACGAGAGCGCTATCAGAAGGCATGCAAACGTCTGCGAAATGCGTCGGGGTCATTCTTTCGCCTTTGCCCTCAAGAACTTTTTCCACTGAAACCACCGCATAGAGTGGAGAGGTTGAAAGAACTTGCAAATTTCTTCTTTGCAGACTATCGTAGAGAAACTCGAGAAGCCATCTTCTCTCCTCTGCATTCAAGTCTAAGCTTGTGATCTCTTTCCCCCTTCCTGTTGGGATGAAGTTGAAAACAACGAGTCTGTAAACCCCCAATCTTTCAGCTAGGGAGACGATTTCTGGGATCTCTTTCAAGTTTAGTTTTGTTGCCGTAGTAGCTATTCCCGTCAGAATTCCAGCATCAACGCAGCTTTTTATCCCGTTCAACGCCCTCTCGAAGGCTCCTTTAACCCCCCTGAACTCGTCATGAGTTGCCGGATTTGCGGCATCCAGACTGACTTCTACGTAGTCAACTATCTCTTTCAGCCTTCCGGCCACCTCTGGGGTTATGAGGGTGCCATTTGTGGCTACACTAACATGAAATCCCAGTTTAGAGGCATATTCGGCAACTTTCCAGAAATCCTTGTGGATTAGCGGCTCTCCCCCAGAGAAGGAGATTGCAACAACCCCCGCATCGTCTAGTTGCCTTAAAAGGTCAAGCTTCTCCTCCAGTGTGAGCTCATCGTCAACCTTTCCGGCATTTGCATAGCAGTGTTTGCACCTGAGGTTACATCTGTTTGTGAAGTTCCAAACCACAAGGAATGGAGCATACAGCTTTTGGGGGAGGGTTATTCCATACTTTGCAATTCCAGCTACAACGTTTGCAACACCTCTGCGGTAGTAAGGATCCCTCAAACCACCCTTAAGCAGCTCCTCATCAATGTCGAATCTTTCAGCTGCTTTGGCGACTATCTCGGCAATCCCTTTCGCATAGACTCTATCTTTGATGCCCGATGCTTCAGCCGCTCCGCAATAAATTGCTAAAACCTTTTCAAGTCTTTTGGGCGTAGCTACTTTTGAAATAAGCCCTTTTGCGACCGGATTCTCGAAAAGTTTTTTTAGATAGTATATCACTTCATGAATTTTTGCAGCTTCATCAACTTTAGGGGGAGAACTCTCAACTCGGATATGATCTTGCATATCCGCCACCAAATATATTCTTTGTTTTCCAAAGTATATATATCTTTTTCTTAATATTTTTTTACTTCAAACAAAATATAATTTTACGGTGTTAATGAAAAAATTGATTTTAATTATTTTTCTCACTCTACCAAGTCTTCTATTTCCTTTGGTGCATCGGTAAACTCTTTGAGGTACTCGTACTCCGTGATGTGGATTTTCGGGGCTAGAACAACCAGAACATGCATAGGCGGACCAAAATCGAAGTCTTTAAGCCTATCAAGCCTGTCACATTTGGTTATGCAGTTATCAGCCCCCGCTCTCGCAATCCCGACAGCGAAGAGATTCAAAAAATTTTCATCCAGACTCTCCAAAATTGAAATTGCTTGTGAAATCTCCATAGGTTTTGGGTGTAAGTCTAGGAAAAGAAGGGTGTGAGCATTTATCTGCTGATTGGCCTTTATTGTCTCTGCCGGAAATTTTGAGATGGAAGTATAGGAAGTATGGGGATAACTAATCGTCGCTGATCTACCAAATCTGTAATTGTGTAAACCCGTCATCCCGCAAACAGCGCTTACGATGCTTGAAGAGTGGATTATTTTCGTTTTAACTCCGTGCTGCTTTGCCTGAACTCTTATCGCCGCATGAGTAGTAGCAATCATCGGATCACCGGGTATTAGTAAAGCGACATCTAGTTTCTTTGCCCTTCTGACAAGTTCAATGCTCTTCTCCTCCAAATCTGCCCTTTCAAGGACCTTAATCTTCCTTCCAAGTAGTTTGCTCAATTTCTCTACATTGGTTGCTGGCCTAGAAGTGTAAAATTCTACGTAAACCTCATCAGCCCTTTTAGCGGCCTCAATTCCACGAAGGCTCATATCGTTCTCATCCCAGATTCCGGTTCCGATGAAGATGAGCATAGGTGAAGTTGAGTAGCAGATATTTTAAGGGTTTTGAACATGGATATGTGAAAAGCTTTTTTATCGAATCTCCAATCCTTTGCCAATGGGCATTGAGGAGCAGATAAGGCAGCTGGAGGAGGAAATCAAGAATACCCCCTATAACAAGGCTACCGAGCATCATATAGGCAGATTAAAGGCAAAGCTATCAAGGCTTAGAGAGGAAGCTGAGAGGCAGGTAAAGAGAGCTGGAAAGCCAGCTTTTGCCATAAAGAAAGAGGGAGATGCCACAGCAGTTATAGTTGGCTTTCCCTCTGTTGGGAAATCATCTCTTCTCAATGCCTTAACAGGAGCAAAAAGCGAGGTAGGGGGTTACGATTTTACAACTCTTAAGCCCGTGCCGGGAATGCTCGAGTACAATGGGGCGAAAATTCAGATAATAGATCTGCCGGGAATTGTTGAAGGAGCTTCGAAAGGCAGAGGTAGAGGGAGAGAGATAATCTCAGCTGTTAGAAGCTCGGACTTGGTCATAATTCTGGCAGATCCGTTCAACCTTCACTCTATTGATATAATCAGAAGGGAGCTTTATAAGGGAGGCGTAAGGCTTGACCAAAAACCACCTGAAGTTTATGTTAAAAAAAGGGAGAAAGGCGGAATAAAAATCACCTCTACAGTCCCCCCCTCTTTGGATGAGAGGACAATAGTGGAAGTGCTGAGGGAATATAAAATCCATAATGCAGAGGTGCTTATTAGAGAGGATGTAACAATTGAGCGTCTCATCGACGGAATTTTGAGGAACAGAGTTTACATTCCTAGCATAGTTGCTGTAAACAAGATAGACCTTTACAAGCCAGAGCTGAGCAATGTTTTACCCATTTCTGCTGAAAAGAGGATCAACCTCGATTTACTTGCAAGACAGATTTACGAAAAACTGGACTTCATAAGGATCTTCCTTAAACCTCCTGGTGGTAAAGCAAATCTTGATGAACCGATGATAGTAAGAAAAGGCTCAACAGTCGGCGATGTTTGTAAGAAGCTCCACAAAAAGATGTATGAGAACTTCAGATATGCGAAAGTTAAGGGATCCTCGGTAAAGTTTGATGGACAGAGAGTTGGAATAGACCACGTTTTGCATGATGGCGACATACTTACAATATACTCATGACCCATTTCGGTTTTTAATGTACTTTAACAAACCGGTAAAATTTATATAGTAGTTGGTACTAAGTTTGAGGTTGGTGATGGGAATGAAGCAGATAACGATAAAGTTGTTAACCTCTCCAACATGTCCCTATTGCCCTATGGCAGCGGATGTGGTTAGGAGGTATGTTGAGAAGAACAGGGATGTGATAGCAATGGAAATCCCAGTTAACACTGACGAAGGCTTGAAGGAAGCGGTGAAGTTCGGGATCAGAGGAGTTCCTGCTCTGATAATCAACGATGAAGCAGTTATGCTTGGAGTCCCAAGACTCTCCGACTTAGAAAGGATTGTGGAGAGGTTAAGAGCAAGTTAAGAGCAAGTTAGCTAATTTAGGTTAATTATTTAAGTTTAGTAAAAAAGCGAAAAGGAGGGTGATATGATGAAGGATTTGAATGAGAAAAACTTTGAGGATGAAATAAATAAGGGGAAGCTTGTTGTAGTTGATTTCTGGGCACCTTGGTGTATGCCTTGCAGAATGCTGACTCCGGTACTTGAAAAGCTGGAAAAGGAATACGATGGAAAGGTCGAATTTACAAAGCTGAATACCGATGAAAACCCGAACATAGCAGCAAGATACGGCATTTTCAGCATTCCTACCGTGATGATGTTTTACAACGGCGAGCTCGTTAACACCTTTATCGGCGCGATGCCGGAAAGTGCGGTTAGATATGAGATAGAGAAAGCTCTTGAGAAGACAGAGTTATGAAATCGATAAAAGAAGCGATAAACCGACTGAACTGTGATAACGTACTTGAATGCTTCTACGGTTTAAACGAGGCGGACATTCACGTATTCAAAACACTGAGGAGGCTCGGTTCGGCGAAAATAGATACCCTCAGCAAGAGCTTGGGAAAGGGAGAAAACTCTGTTTACAAGTCCCTTCAAAAGATGATGGTCGCGGGACTGGTGATGAGAGAAAAGAAAACCATTGATGATGGCGGTTACTATTACTTGTACCGTGCAGAAACTCCAGACAGACTTGCGAGCGAGATGAACGCCCTTCTGGATAGATGGTACTTCAGAATGAAGCAGGTAATTCAGGAATTCCTCGAGATGGAAAGAAAAGAGGTCGAAGAACCTGTTTGAGGGGCGGTAGAGGTGACAATAGCCGTTTTGAACTGCCAGGGTTGCGGGACTTGCGATAAGGTGTGCAAGTTTGGAGCGATAATACGGAACGGCTCCAAGGTCGCGAAAATAGATGCCGAAAAGTGTCAGGAGTGCTACGATTGCGTTAAAGCCTGCCCGTATGGTGCTTTGGTTATAATGGACTAGCTTTACTTTTAAAACCAATGGAGATCGACCTTGAGCTTGTAAGGAACGTAGTTGGCAGGGATGAGTTCTCTGAAAGAGCTATCGGTCTGGTACTTGAAAACAGTGGAAATGGTAGGATAGAGTTTGAAAGTCTGACCAACGACGATTTTGAGGTTTTTTTAACCCTCACCCACTTTAAGTTAGCCTTACCTGTTAATTCAATAAACGACTCTCTTTCTTGGAACAGCAGAATTCTGAATGCAACAACGAAGAAACTTGAAATTCCCTACATAATTCGATTTATCTTTTCCGAACTTCGGAGGAGGGGTAAGGTAAGCTTTGAAAAGGCTGTGATTGAGTACTTTAAGGCCATAGGTGAGAAAAGGCCCGAGGAGTTTCCTGAAATAATCTTAGAGACCTACAATTCCGCAGAAAACTTCTTAGTTTGTGGAAATGAGATTACAAAGATCAGCGAGAAATACGATCGGGACGGAGGGGTAGTTATTTCAGAGCTTAAGGGAGCTGGGATAATCAGCCCCTTTTCTGGATGTGGGGGTTCTTTCCAAGCTTACGGCAAAAAATTTGGCTCGCCAGTTTACGAGGTTAACAGATTCTTGTATGAGGTTGTTAAAGTGTTAAATCGTTAAAATTGCTAAATTTGGCAAATCAAATGGCAAATCAAAACATCAGTTAAACTGGTTACCAATCGAATTCAAATCAAACCAGCTCTTTGAAGGAGCAGCAAATCTTCGGTTTCGAGCTTCTCCCCTTTCCTGAACATCTCGTAGACTTCCCTTGCCCTCTTCATTAGCTCCTCCTTTTCTCTGTCAACCTTGCTTTTCGCCTGCTTCGCCTTTAATGCTTTGATAACCTTATCAAGGTCTTTCAGGTCTTTCCTAATCTTTATCGTCTCGTTATGGAGCTTGTCAGCCTCTTTCTTGCTGTTGATGAAGTTTTCGTGCATCTTGTCGGCTTCACTCCTCTTTTCATCGATTATCTTGAATGTTTTGGTCATTTCGGCATGATAACTGTCTGCCTTCTCAACGTATTCCAACATCTGCTGATGGAACTTTTTAGCCTGTTCTTTAAGCTCCCTTATCTTACTTATGAGCTTTCTAAACTCCTCATGCCTCTCTAACTGCTCTTTCCTCTCTTCAAGCTCTTTTTTGAGCTTTGCAATTCTCTCCACAAGAGCTCTCTCTTTATCTATTGTAAGAACAGCGGTTTGCTGTTTAAATTCAAGCTTTCTTATCTCTTTCTCAATCTCCCCTAACGGCCTTCCTCCCTTATCTAGAGTCCTTCTCAGCTTATCAAGATCTCTATAAAGCTTGTCAATTTCTCTGTGCACAGCATTTCTTTTCGCCTTCATCTCTTTCGCTTTCTGGTTGTATTCGTCCCTTTTCTCCTTGATCTCTTTGACTTTCGCTAGAAGTTCTTTAAATTGAGCGTTTAGCTCATCTCTCTTGTCTGCATACTCTCTTGCGGCTCTGTTAAGGCTATCACGTTTCTTTGCAAGTTCCTGAAGTTCATTTTCAAGCTGCTCTTTTCTTTCGATCAGTTTTTCCAGCATCATGTTCTCACAACAGGCCGTTGTTCGATAGATTCAGGCGGGGTTTTTTAAGTTTTTCAATTTTGTCATCAACGTTTGAATTTTATTTCCCCATGTGCTTCTATCTGCGGAGATTTAAAGTTTTTCTTAGGGTGGAGCGGGATGGGTGGTGCATTTTAAATATTTTTCTAATTTGTCTTGGTAATTTGGAGAGAAAGCTACCCTCCCAAACGTTACTCTTCCCAAACGTATGCCTCCTCCTCCTCAAAGGTATACTTTATTGTATTGAACTTTCGTTTCAGCTCTATGACCCGCTGCTTCAGGCTTTCACCCTCACCTTTGACAATCCTAGCATGAATAATCTCGGCAATCTCCTCCATTTCGCCCTCCTTCATCCCCAAGCGGGTAACCTCTTGAACCCCTATTCTTATCCCCGAAGGATCGGATGAGCTTGAAACATCATCCCACGGCATGAGGTTTTTGTTCAGAACAACATTTATTCCTTCAAGCGATTTCGCAACCCTTGCCCCTCCACCGAATTCTCTGACATCCACCGCTACCTGATGCGAGGAAGTGAATCCCTTACTCTCTCCCACAACCTTAAAACCAAGTTCGTAAAGCTTTTCCGCCAGCTTTCTAGCATTTTTCACAACTTGCGATGCGTAAGCTTTCCCAAATTCGAGCATTTCAGCGAGCGACACCACTAAAGCAGCTAAAGTATTGAGGTGGTGATTACTAACTACTCCCGGAAAAACGGCTCTATCAATTTCATCTGCAAGTTCCTTCTTTGATAGAATTATCGCCCTTTGTGGCCCGAAAAATGTTTTGTGGGTAGAAGCTGTCACGACATCCGCTCCCTCCCTCAAAGGATCTTGGAATTCTCCTCCTGCAATTAGCCCGAGCACGTGACTTCCGTCGTAGAGAACTTTCGCATCAATCTCCGCAGCAACTTCGGCCAACTCCTTAACTGGTTGGGGGAAGAGGATTAAGCTCGATCCAAGAACGAAAACTCTTGGTTTTAGCTTTAGAGCGATCTTCCTAGTCTCATCAACATCAATTTCCATCTCTTCGCTGTTGAAGGGATAGTACTCAACCTTCAAGCCCCTGATTCCCGCGGCGGAAAATCTATCGTGCGAGATGTGGCCACCGCAAGGCACTGAGAGGGCCATGATGGTATCGAAGGGCTTTGTCAGGGCGAAGAAAGCGGCAATGTTGGCTACAACACCACTTATCGGCTGTACGTTCGCGTGTTCAGCTTTGAAGAGCTTTTTTGTTAGGTCGATGGCGAGCTGCTCTATCTCGTCGATCGCATCACAGCCTTGGTAAAAACGCTCTCCAACTTTTCCTTCTGCGTATCTGTGCCCAAGATCGCTTAGATAGTATTTTCTCGTCATAGAGCACGTTAGATTCTCGCTCGCAATCAGTGGCAAGGAATTTTTGTAAAAATCGTTGTGTCGCTTCACTGCAGCCTCTAGTTTTTGCAGTAGCGAACCCATGAGAGATTGGGGTAAGGAGGATTATATAAGATTTTGGAATGGGTTTGGGAAAATTTTGAACCTTAACAGGTTAGATGTATCGCAAGCACAACCCTCTTTCCCTCTTTTGAAAGCTCGTTAAACCTCTTAACAGCCTCACTTGATTTTAATTTCTCAACTCTGGCTCCTTTACTTTTGAAAAGATCCTCAACATCCTTTTCCACTTTAACTACTCCATAGTATCCGGTTCCGAAGATAACAATCTCTGGAGAGTAGTCGAGGATCTCCTTTATGTCTTCTTTGCTCACTCGATGACCCTCTTTTCTCCACCAGCTTGAATTTAGAATATTGTCTGTAGCGAGTATTATGTCTGAGGTAAACTTCCTGCCATCTACGATAATCCTCCCGAACTCGTAGCCATTTACCAGCATTGTAGTAAACTCGGCATTCTGATTTATTTTTGTTGTGGCTTTGTTGTTATGGTTCAGCTTGTCATACTTTAAAACTTTCACTCCAGACAAAACTAAAATATGGTTTAGCTCCTACTACTCATCGTGGTAAAGTTCGTTCACATGGCAGATATTCACTTGGGTAACAAGCAGTATGGGAGCGAAGAAAGGCAGATGGACTTCGCTCAGGCCTTTCTGAATGCAATAAAGTTTGCTGTGAAGGAAAAGGTTGATTTCATCCTCATAGCCGGAGACCTCTTTCACAAAAAATCCGAAATGGATCCCGTAACCCTTCTGCAGGCGAGCAAGGTTCTTGAAATTCCAAAAAAAGAGGGAATCCCTGTTATCGGTGTGGAAGGAAATCACGACTCAACTTATTTCAGAGAAAGCTATTCTTGGATGGATTATCTTGCCGTAAACGGCTTGCTGATTAACCTCAAACCCTCCTTCGATGACGGAAAGCTCAAGCTTGAAGAGTGGGATGGGAAGGGCGGAGCCTACTACGACATCGATGGCACCAGAATTTACGGGATGAAGTATTACGGCTCAATTTCCGAACGAATCTTGGAGGAGTACTTTGCGAAGCTTAAGCCAGGAAAAAAAACGATATTCATGGCCCATATAGGTGTGGAGGGATACGTTAAAAACATGTACGGCTGCATTTCCTCCTCCAAGCTACATAAGCTTGGAAGAAAGGTGGACTACATCGCCCTCGGCCATGTTCATAAATCTTTTGTTGAGAAAAACCTCGTTTTCAATCCTGGAAGCCTTGAAGCATGCGATATATCAGAAACAGCATATGAGAGGGGGGTTTTTCTGGTTGAAATGGGGAGCGAGGTGGAAGCATCTCTGAGATTCGATTTCCATGAACCGAGGGAATTCGTTATCCTGAAAGCGAGGATCAAGAAGAAAGAAGATCTGGAAAAACAGCTCACCATTGATAGGCCCCTAAAGAACAGACCTGTGGTTGATCTAACGCTCGATGTTGATAAGAGTTTGAAGAACAGCTTGAATGAGGAGGAGATTAAGGAGCTTGTGTCAAAGCATCTTAATCCTTTGCTCGTGAGAGTTCACTGGAGTGTTAGAGATCATTTCAGGCCGAGCATGCTCGATTTAACAACAAAGGAGAGCATTGAGAAGAGCGTAATCGAGCAGTTACTCGAAAATTACAGGTATGGAAAAATAGCTCAGGAAGTTTTAAGGCTGAAGAATCTTTTCTCAGGCTCTTTCGATCTGGAAGAAGTCGATAAGCTCGTTGAAGATATCTTGGCTATGCCTGCTGAAATGTCTGCTGAAGCACATACTGGAATTCATACTGAAGTTCAGATAGCTAAGCCGGAAATCGAAACGGGACAGGCAACCAGAGAGAATTTAATCGTTAATGAAAGTAAAGCCTTTGAAAGGGCAAAAACGGAAAGAATCGTTAAGGAGGAGGAAGAAGAGGGAGAGGAGTGGGACTGGAGGAAGGCATGTGATACGGGAAGTCGTGTTAGAAAACATAAAAAGCTATGAATTTGAGAAGTTCAGCTTTACAGAGGGATTAAACGCGATTATAGGCGAGAACGGAGCAGGAAAGACGACGATACTTGAAGCGATAGGTTTCACCCTCTTTGATTCGCTGCCATACAAGATTTCAGATTTCCTGAGGAGAGGGGCGAAGAAGGGATCGATCAGAATCTCTTTCATCTCCTCGGATGGAAGGGAATACATCGTAACGAGAAGTATAACCGAAACTGGAACTTCGGACTTCTTTCTGACGGATAAAGAAGTTGGGAGGGTTGCGGAGGGAAAAGAAGTCCTACAGTGGGTTAGAAAGGCCTTCAGGATCGAAGGAGATCAGAAGGTTTTCTTTGAGAATGCCATAGGCGTTCTGCAAGGTAAGATGACCGCTCAGTTTCTTGAGCCGCCGAGTGTGAGAGATCGAATTTTCTCTCCGATTATAGGAATCGAGAGTTACAAAAGGGCTTACGAAAAGAGTAGAGAATACGAGAACTTCGTTTCGGAAAAGCTCAATGAGATTGAAAAACTCATATTCGGTCTCGAAAGGGAACTTGAGCTGAAGGAGGAGATTGATCAGGAGTTGAAAGCTCTTCAGGAGAAAAAGGGAAAACTCCTCAAAGAATTGGAAGAGGCAAGAAAAGAACTCTCGGATAAAAATCGAAAGCTTGAAGGTTTTGAAAACCTCAAAAGGGAGATTGAGTCTCTCTCCAGCAAAATTTCGGAAATCGGGGAGAGAATTACTTTCTACAGGAAAAATCTCTCAGAAACAGCAGAAAAACTGAAAAAAATTGGGGAGGTTGAAGCTAAACTGAAAGAAATCGAGGAAAAATACGGGAGATATATTGAAATCGAGTCAAAAGTTAAAGAACTCGAGGAAGAGGAGAGGGAGCTGTCTGCAAAGATTGACATCTTGAACAAGAAAGAGAGGGAGCTTCAAAGTCTCGAAAGCAGCTTGAAATCCCTTCTCAAGGACATTTCAGAAATATCGGAGAAGGAAGGAGAACTCAAGGATCTTGAAACGAAGGCTGAGAGGGAAAAGAAATTAGCCGAAAAAATCCAGGAGCTTGAGCTGAGTGAGGTTGAACTCAAGCAGCTTTCAGCAAGAAAAGAGAGCGTTGAAAGGGAAATCTCAAAATTAAGCTTAAAAGTTAAAGAGTTGAAAGCCAAAAAGGAAAAACTCCTCAAAGCGGTAAAGAGTCTGGAAAAGCTGAAAGGGCTCGAGGATAAACGGGAAGAACTCATAAAGAAGAAAGCCGAGTTTTTGGCGGAAAGGGAGAGATTAAAAGATGAGTTTGGATACCTGAAAGAAAATTTGTGCCCTATCCTTAAGGAAGAATGCAGCAGAATTACTGGAAAGCGGGAAGAGGTGGAGAAAAAACTCGTCTCGGTTGAAAGGAATGTTGCAGAAATCGAAAAAAAGCTTAAAAAGCTGGATAGCCTTTACGACACAAAAAGAAAGCTTGAAAGCGCTGCTCAAAGGCTATCCGGAGAGGTTAAGAGCTTAGAGGAACTGCGAAAAGAGATGGAAACGAAAGAAAAGGAAGTGCGGAAAATCACATCAAAACTCGAAAGCCTCGAAGGTGTTTTGCAGAATAAGGAACAAATTTTTGAAGAGTTCAGCTCAATCAAAGGAAGTATCGAAAAACTGGCAGCCTTAAAGGCGCTTTTAGCTGAGAAAGAGAGGAAAGAAGAGGAGTTAAAGCAAGTCAAATCGAAGATTGAAGGGCTAAGGGATGAAGTTGAAAAACTTCTGCCGGAGAGGGAGAGGTACGAGAAAGTAAAAGAAAGGATTCTGGATCTCAAAACGGAGAAAGATAAGCTTAAAGAATTCTATGAGGAGTATTTAACAGGAAAGGCTTTGATAAAGGAGAAAGATAAGGTTTTAGGGGAAATGAAAGAATTGGAGTCTAAAATAAACGCATTGCAAGATGAACTTGAAGTTTCTGAAAAAGACCTTCTCGCCAAAAAATCCAAGTTCGATGAAAAGGAGTTCGAGGAGCTAAGGGATGAAGTAATCAGATTAACAACCCTTATTGGAAACCTCGAGGGACAGATCGGAACGATGGAAAGAACGATTTCTGAAAGGAAAGAGAAACTTGAGAGGCTGAAGGAGAAAGAATCGGAGTATAAGGATAAGATGAAGGAAAGGGAGAATCTGAAAAAGAAGCTGGATTTCATCCGCGACCTGAGAGACATGTTCAAACTTGCAATCCCCGAGATAACCAAGGCTTATGTTGAATCGGTATCCATCGAGGCGAACAGAATATTCTGCGAGATAATGGGTGACTACAACTGGGAACTGGAATGGACGGAAGACTACGGAATAAGAACGAAGTACAGGGGGAGAGAAATTGAATTCGCCCAGATGAGCGGTGGAGAGCAGATGTGCGCTGCAATAGCAGTCAGGCTGGCTTTGTTGAATATTCTTTCCGATGTTGGAATAGCGTTCTTCGATGAGCCAACGCAGAATATGGACGAGGTGAGAAGAAGAAACTTGGCAACCCAGCTATCGAAAATAGATGGTTTTAAGCAAATTTTCGTCATAAGTCACGATGACACCTTTGAGGAAATGGTTGAGAATGCGATAAAGGTTACGAAGGAGAATGGGGTTTCGAGGGCAAATTAAGGGTGGGAACATGGGTGACATAGGCAATGGTGGCATCTCAGATACAGAAAGCTTCAAGGGAAAGGTCTTTGAATCGAGGGTATTCGATTCGATACCCATCCTGCTTCGCTTCGTCGGAAGCTTGAAACCTCAACCACTGGAGGTTGAGAAGAGGGCAATTGAAGTCGGAGCAAAAAAACACTGGCACCTCAACATCTTAAATGGTAAAAGGATCGTGGGGGTTGATGGAAGCCAGTTAAGGCATTTGAGGGAATTCGGAATCCCATTCGGTGCGGTACAGGTTGCTAAGTTCAACGTTGTTCACGGGGAGAGAGATTATAGCGTTGCCTTCAAATCGAAATGGGTTGGGCTTGAAAGCAATCTCGATTTGGAGAGGTTCAATCTCGAGCTTGAAGCGCTTTTTGAGGAGATGGGGGGTGAGAGCTACCTTTTCTACGATGGTAGCTTCGTACTTTCCTTCGTTTCCCAGCTTAGAAGGGATTTAAGGGAAAAATACATCGATGCAATAAACCTTTTACTTAAAAAAAGCAAGGAAACATCTACACCGCTTTTCGGTTTTGTCGAGAAGAGCTACGCGAGGGATATAGCGAGGGATATAGCCGAAGTTTACTACGACGCTCTTGCTCTTACAGAAACTCTGAAACCTCTCGAATATACCGAGCCAAGAATTTGCGAAAGGGAGGTGGCAAAGGCGTACAAGGAAAAGGTTTGCTTCTCGTATCTTTCGTTGAACAGATTTTCTCCTGTAAGGGTTGAGTATCCCGAGTGGATGGTTGATAGAATAGATGAGTTCATGAAGGTTGTTGCCGCTGAATGCATGGTGGGAAGCACGAAAAATTATCCGTACGTTCTCGAAAGGGCTCATAGGTATGCGGTAATAAGGGAGGCTGAGAGGGAAGCTATCGGCAGAATCTTCTCGAAGATAAGCGGAAGTACTGGATCTCTCAAATGGATCTCAAAGCGTATATGATGAGTTTGGAGCAAGCTTAGGTTTAAGTTTAGATTTAAGTTTAAAAGTAAGTTCAGAAAAGGTGGAACTTAAGGTGGAAACATGAAAATTCTAAGGCTGCTGAGCGATGAGGAGTTTGAAGTTGAAGGAGATCTCCGCATAGGTGATGTTTTAAAAGCAGCGAACACCCTCGCCATAGTTATCTCCATATCTCACGACGAATCGGAAATCGGCAGATACCTTGGTATAGAAACGGAAAAGCTCGTGGATTTCTTACCCGATCTTTCTGAAGGCAGAAGAGTTGCGAGATGTTTCATTCTGCATTGCAACGAACATCCAAAGCCAGGCGAGGAGGTTGAGATCGCGGACGATGACGAGCTGAGAGGAATTCATCTCGCTTCAGGGGAATTTTCAGTGCCATATTTAGTTTCGATGATGAAAAAGTGCAGGGAAAGGCTTTGGGTTGTGAGAGACTACCTCGAAAGACTTGCAAATGCCATTCCCGAGGAAAAGGATGTAATTGGGATTCTTAAGGCTGAGGTTGAGTATCGCATGCTTAAAGACATGGAGGTTTGATATGATAAAAGCGGATATAAAAGCGGTCGGTTTGGTTAAGGCTCCGGCGGAAGGCTTCAGTTTCACATTCATAACCCCGGATAAATCCTCTCTGAAAATAGGGGATTTCGTTTACTATGTCCACAACGGAAGGAAAGTCATATGCAGAATCGTTAAAAGAGATCCTTTACGGCTGTATCCCGACGTGTATCTATCGAATCCGGCTATAAGTCCGGCAAAAATTCTGAGGGTGATGGGCATAAGCTCAACGGAGTTCGAGCTTTTCGAGATTAAAGCGAGTATAATTGGATATTACGACGAGATTCTGGGGTTCGTCAATCCAAGAATCACTCCTGAGCCGGGAAAAGAGGTGTATCTTGCCGAAAAAGAGGTTATCGAGGAATCATTACTTAAGAAAAAGGCCGGCGAAGATGGATCGATTCATCTTGGCTATCTGCTCAATCGCGAAGACGACGTCCCGGTTGTGCTCGATACATCCTTGGTTGTTAGCGAGCATCTCTGCATTCTCGCCTCCACGGGAAGCGGGAAGAGTTATTTGGCCGGAGTTTTGGTTGAAGAGCTTTTAAAGCCTTACAATTCTGCAGCTGTCCTCATCCTCGATCCCCATAGCGAGTACCACACTCTGAAGGAGATAGAAGGCTTAAATGATTTCAATTCAGAAGGATATAGGCCAAGAGTAAAAATATTTGGTAAGGAAGAAATCAAAATCCGCCTTTGCGAGCTGGAATATGATGAGCTTCTTAACGTGCTCCCGTCGCTCAGCGACAAGATGGAAGCGATACTGAATGTTGTTTACAGGGAGCTTGAGGGCGGAAAATTCACCTCTGAAGATCTGATCGATGGGATCAGGGCTAAGGCGGAGGATGAACGCGATATAACGGCCAAAGCCTTGACGTGGAGGATTAAGAGGTATATCGAGAATGTGGACATAATCGACGATTACGTTCATCTCGAGCTCAAGGATATACTCAGGCCGGGGATGGCTGCTGTGCTGCAAATGTCAGAGTTGAGTGACCTTGAACAGCAGCTGCTAACTTCGGTTTTGCTGAAAAGAATTCTGAATGCCAGAATAAATTCTGAAAAAGGTCTTGCGGGTGAAAAACTTGAATATCCGGTATTCGTTATAGTTGAAGAGGCGCATAGATTTGCTTCCCGTGATTCAAGAAGCTTTGAAGTTCTGAAAACCATTCTTTCAGAGGGGAGGAAGTTCGGCGTGGGGGTTTGCTTGATAAGCCAGAGACCATCGAAAATCGATCCCGATGTTTTAAGCCAGTGTATGACACAGGTAATAATGCGGATTGTGAATCCTGCAGATCAGGAAAATATTAGAGCGTCGGTAGAAAGTGTTGGGAAAGAGCTGATCGCCGAGCTTCCCGGTTTAACGAAGGGCCAGGCTTTGGTTGCCGGGGTTGCGATAAATTCGCCCGTTCTGATGAGGGTCAGAAAAAGGCTCACCACCCATGGTGGAGTTAGCAAGGATGCCCCATCTGAGTGGAGGAGGTATTTTGAGAGCTTTGGGAATGAAAAAGAAATGGAGATAAGAGTTCCTAAGGCCCAGAAAAAGTTGTTTTGGGAGGATTAGAGATGAAAGTAGGCCGTATAGCAATTTTAATTTCGGTTCTGATTTTCTTCTTGTTTATACTTCCGCTTCCGGTAGCCTCGCTGGAAATAGAATCAGGTAGCCAAATTTTCGTTGATCAGCCCAAAGGAGACCTAATTCTTTCTGGTGGGAGAGTTATCGTTGGCTCGCAAATCGAAGGAGACCTCATCGTTGCCGGAGGAGAGGTAGATGTGCTTGGTGATGTTGCTGGCGATGTGATCGCTGCAGGAGGCAGAGTTAATGTTGGGGGGAATGTAGGTGGAAAGCTAATCGTTGCCGGGGGAAGTGTAAAGGTTGATGGAAACGTTGGCAAATTCATAATAGCGAGTGCTGGGGAATTTATTCTTACTTCAGAAGTAGTGGGAGATGTGCTGGTTTTCGGAGGAAAGATGGAAAATCATGGGGTTGTTAATGGAAACTTCACAGCCTTAGGCGGATCTTACGCTAATTTTGGAACCGTAAAAGGAATTGAAAGCTTTAAGGAAGTGCGGTTACTTCCGCCTTACCTCTCCGAAGTCCTGGCGTTAGGTTTTCTCGTTCTCGGGCTGATTTTACTGTGGTTTGATGAAGGATTTTTCACAAGGGTCAACTCGGAGCTCAGGGTAGGGGGAAAGGAGCTGGTGAAAAGAACTGTTCTCGGATTCTTGGGGCTAGTTGTCGCGGCTATCATTATCGGACTGCTTTTCGTAACGATAGTCGGCATCCCGACGGCTTTGGTTGTGCTCGCCACTTTCCTTATTGCCATACTTCTTTCGAACCTTTTCGTCGCGTACTCGATAGGCGAGGTTTTACTCTCCACAAGAAAGCAGAACGCATACCTCTATTTCATCTTGGGCTTTGTGATACTCTTTATAGCCTTTAAAATACCTTATGTTGGGGATATTATCAGAGGAATAACGACGAGCCTCGGTTTTGCGGCAATAGCCTACGTGTTCAACGACTGGAGAATTGGAAGAAAGGGGCCATGAGGATTGACGAGCTGCTGGTAAAGAAAGACTTCTTTTCAACCCGACAGAAAGCGAAGGAAGCGATAAAAAGGGGAGAGGTTTTGGTTGACGGAAAGAAGGTAACCAAACCCTCTGAAGATGTGAACTTCTCCGCAAGAATTGAGGTTCTTGGAGAGGAAAGGCCGAAGGGATATTGGAAGCTAAAGGAGCTGAACGAAAAGTGGAATTTTATGGGCAGAAGGGTCATGGATCTTGGAAGCAGTGCCGGAGGATTTTTACTCTACGCATCGGAAATAGCAGACTTCGTTTTAGGCATAGAGTACAGCAAGGAGTTCGAGAATGAGTTGAGGAAAATTGAATCGGAGAGAGAAAATGTTGAGGTTGTCTTCGATGACGTTTTTACCTTAGATCTGAACTCTCTCTCGATTCCCGTTCGAAACTTCGACACGATACTTGACGACCTCACATTGGATCCATCGAGTTCTTACAAAGCTCTGAAGCGATTCTTACCTCTGCTGGAGGACTCCGGAAAGATTCTCTTCATCGCAAAAACCGGAATAGATTCGAAGATCCCTGACATCGGGCTGAGAGTTGTGAAGGCTGAGAAGGCTGAGGGTAAGGACGAAATCTACTTTCTCCTCGAGAAAGGCTAACAGCGAGAGCCTCAGCAGTTAAGCTTTTAAATTGCTGAAAATTCCCCTTTTCATGGGAAGGGTTTGGAAATTTGGGGATGATATCGATACTGACATCATAATCCAAGGGAAGTACCTCGTGATTAACGATGCTGAAGAGCTTGCAAAGCATGTTTTTGAGAATTTAAGACCAGAGTTTGCCAAAGAAGTTAAGCATGGCGACTTTATAGTTGCCGGGGAGAACTTTGGCTGTGGAAGCAGCAGGGAGCATGCACCTCTCGCTTTAAAGGCCACTGGAATAGAAGCGGTGATAGCGAAATCATTTGCAAGAATCTTCTTCAGAAATGCGATAAATCTTGCTTTAAGGGTTATCGAATGTAAAGATGCGGATAAAATCGACGAAGGAGATGAAATTCAGATCGATTACAGAAAAGGAATTGTAAGGAACCTCTCAAAAGGCGAGGAGTATCAAATAACACCCCTTCCAGATTTCCTCGAAAGGATAATAGATAAGGGAGGGCTGGTCAACTTTTCCAAGGAAATGTACTCAAAGCTGGTGAAAGGATGAAGAGAATAGCCGTTGTTCCGGGCGATGGAATAGGCAAGGAAGTCATAGATGCGGCCCTTGAAGTCCTGAATACCCTTAACCTCCCATTCAAGTACGAATGGGGGGAAGCGGGAGATGCTGTGAAGGAGAAAATAGGTGTAGCATTACCGGAAGAAACCCTTCAGCTCTGCAGGGAAAGCGATGCAGTTCTTTTTGGTGCGGTGGGAGAAACAGCTGCAGATGTTATAATCAAACTGAGAATGGAGCTTCAGACTTTCGCAAATCTAAGACCAGCAAAATCGTTTAAAGGTGTCAAAGCCCTTTATGACAGCGTAGACATCGTGATTGTCAGGGAGAACACCGAATGCCTCTACAAAGGCTTGGAGTTTGAGGTTACCGAAGGTGTTACCGAATCCATCAGGGTGATAACAAAGGAAGCATCCGAAAGAATCGCCCGCTATGCTTTCGAGCTTGCCAAAAGGGAAGGGAGGAAAAGGGTTACAGCCTTGCATAAAGCTAACGTTATGAGAAAAACATGCGCTCTGTTCAGGGACGTTTGCAGAGCTGTTGCAAAGGACTATCCCGAAATTCAGTTCAACGATTACTACATCGATGCCGCCTGCATGTACATGGTTATGGATCCATGGAGATTCGATGTGATCGTTACAACGAACATGTTTGGAGATATAGTCTCCGATCTTGCAGCCGGATTGGTTGGAGGGCTTGGATTAGCTCCCTCGGGAAACATTGGCGAGGAGAATGCGATATTCGAGCCTGTTCATGGCTCGGCTCCAGATATAGCAGGAAAGGGTATAGCAAATCCTTCTGCGGCGATTCTATCCGCTACGATGATGCTGAAACATTTTGGGTATCTCAATGAGGCGGAGAAAATCGAAAAAGCTCTGGCCGATACCATTGCGGAGGGAAAAACGACTCCTGATCTGGGGGGCAATCTGAAAACGATGGGTATGGTGGAAGAGATACAAAAAAGGCTGAAAGGAGAAGCCTGACACGGTTTAGATGATGGATAATCGATAATCGAAATCGGATGGTCTAGATTATCTAGGTGATCTAGATGGTTGCCCCAGATTTCTGCCTGCCGGATGAGGAAGGAAACGAGGTTTGTTTGAAAAGATCTTAGGGGAAAATGGGTTGTGCTGTATTTCTATCCCAAAGACAACACCTCAGGTTGCACAAAAGAGGCAAAGGATTTCACAGAACACATCGATGAATTTAGGGAGCTCGGAGCTGTCGTAATCGGAGTAAGTCCGGACAGCCAGAATAGCCATAAAAAATTCAAAGAAAAACACGGTTTGAAAGTTAAATTGCTAAGTGACGAAGATAAAGAGGTTTTGAAGAAATATGGGGTCTGGCAGCTGAAGAAAACGTATGGGAAGGAGCACTACGGAGTTGTGAGAAGCACTTTTCTAGTCTCTCCTGAAGGAGAAGTGGTTTATGAATGGAGAAAAGTTAAAGTAAAGGGGCATGTCGAAAATGTGCTTGCAAAATTAAAAGAAATGAAGGATTAGGGAGTTTAGGTTAAGATTTAAGACATTAGATGCTTTTGGATTTTTTAGGTTGACTCGACCTCTCTTTTTATCTTCATCATGATTTCATCGATCTCTTTTTCCAGATCAGACGCTTGATTCAGGATTTTGAAAAGCTCGAATTCCTCTATCTCATCGCTCATCTCTGGGTGAGAGGCTATGAAATCTTTCAGATTGATCGTTATCGTCCTCGCATCTCCATAAGCATCGTTGAGCAGTCCCAGTATCAATAAAAGCTTGGTTTTCCTATCGAACATTTTTAACACCTTTCTAACTTTTTAACTCAACCTGCCTCTCCTCAGCTATCTCAGCCCAACGAGCTCCTCAAGAGCTTTTCGCTGATCCTCAGCCTTGACTATTCCACTTGCCAGCAACACCCCATCTGCTCCGAGATCGAGGGCTGTGATGTAGTCCTCATGCTTGCTTATTCCCGCTCCGCAGAGAACCTTCACTTCCTCGTTCACATCTTTAGCAGCCCTCACGGAGTTCTCAACTATCTCCGGCTCAGCTTTTGAAACTGGAATTCCGCTTCCGATAAGCTCTGGCGGCTCGATAGCAACGTAGTCTGGAGCCAGAGCTGCAGCTGCCGCTGTCGTAGCGACGTTGTTCGTGCAAACGACTGAAATCAAGCCAAGTTCTTTGAACTTGGATACGAGAAAGTCGATGTCCGCAAGTCTAAGCCTTCTTTCAGAATGGTTAATCAGGCTTCCCTTGGCTCCTTTCTCTTTCAAAAATTCGGCTGTAATTCTGCCGGTATGGCTTCCAAATCCTACTGCATCGACGTGCTGCGCATAAACATCGATATCGAACTTTGAAACAATCTCGGGCAAATCCAAAAAGTTAGGTGCGACGGCTATGTAATCATCAACCTTTGCCGAGACATCTTGGACCATCTCGCATAGCTTTAAAGCTCTCTCACCACTGCCCTCCTTGTAGGCCTTGAAATTTATTATGACAACTCCCATTTAAACACCCCTAACTTTGATCAGAAATCCGTCATGATCCTGAACTGATCGGTGTCTGGCTTCATGTACTGTAGGAATCTTCTGACAGCTCCTTCAACATCCCTCGCCTTCGTTATCGACCTTCCAACTACGAGAATATCTGCCCCTTCGTTGATTGCGATATTGACGTTCTCCGGCCTCAATCCTCCTGCAACAGCAACTAGAACATCGAAAGAGCTCTTAACTTCTGCAATCTGCTCCCAAGGAGGCTTCTCTTTGTTTTCCACATCTATCGCTCTGTGAAGCTCGACAACATCCGGGAGGTATCCTTCTTTTTCCAGCTGTTTCAGCACGTTAACGGGTTTGGAAACGTTCAGCATGTCAACTATAGCAAGGATCCCTGTCTTTCTGGCCTCTTTTATCGCTTTAACAATCGTTGGAATCGGAGCCAGGCCAGATACAACCACAGCGTTAGCTGTCGCATCCGCAGCCATTCTTGCCTCGAGATTTCCTGTGTCGAGGGTTTTAAGATCGAGGACGAAGAAGCCGTCTCGCCTTAGTTTCCGAAGCTCCAGAATAACCTCTGCTCCGTATCTCTTCACGAGAGGCGTTCCAATCTCGAATATGATGTGATCACTCTCTGGAATCTTCTCCAGAACGGATTTTACCTCCTCCAAATTTGGTAGATCGATGGCTATCTGCAGATACGGTGGATCCCATAGCTTCGTAAGTCTTTTTCCTGCAAATGGATGTACACTCCTATCTTTCTCGTAAAGCATGGTATCCACATCCGGAAATCCATCCATTGCCCTCCTCAGAGCGAGCTTTGTAGCACCGTAATTGTAATAGTATATCTTATCTCTGTTCTTAGCTTCCGGATGGATGAAGACGCTCACTATCACCACCAGGTTCTCAGCTTCTTCAGCGGGCACTATTCCTTCTTCCACTGCATCGGCAATTGCCTTCGCGACAGCAGCCTGAGCTGGGCCGAAGATCAACTCAGCTTGCTCCATCTCCTTAACTGTTACCTTAGGAATTATCAGGGCAGCAGGTTTCGTGATGAGGTTTGGCCTCAGAACGGCAAGCAAAGGCGTGTGGCCGGCAGAAAGCTGGGAAAGGCTGTTCGCAAAAGCCATGCCAACAGGCCCGTTTTTATCGCCGATGATCAGATCCACATGCGCAACTTCATTTCCTTCTCCTATCAGAGCTTCTCCAATTCTCATAATCCTAACACCATCCTTACTTTTTGAGCTTCGCTTTTGAGTTCTCGGATTTAAACTTAAATTCATCTTCGACCATCAACTAACAAGAATTTTAAGAGTCAAAAAATAATAAAAGTTTTTGGGTTAGTCCTCAGCAATCTTGCCAATTTTAAACGTCGAAAAGCTGCTTACATTAAAGTTCGGGGAAAAGGGAATTTATGGGGTGAGAAGCTAACCTGAATCAAGTCGAATTCGATGAAAATATATATTTGCGATTACAATTAAATCCAGAGGTGATACCCATGCCCAAATTCTTCAGTCAGGAATGGATAGAAAAGTTTGTTGAAGCTGTAAACGCAAACGAAGAGTATGCGAATGCTGCAAAGGACTGGGAAGGTGACTTTCTTTTTGTTGTTGAGCCGGATGAGGAGCTTGAAAAACCGATGTATGCTTATATAGATCTCTATCACGGGAAGGCAAGAGAAGGGTATGTTGTGGAAGATCCATCTCAGGTTAACGCAGCCTTCGAATTCAGAGGAAAGTTCTCGAACTGGAAGAAATTGCTTGCTGGAGAGATCGATCCTATAAAAGGGTTGGTTACGAGAAAGTTCACGTTGAAGGGAAACATGGCAATGGTAATGAGATATGCTAAGGCAGCAAAGCTGCTTGTGGAATGCACGAAACAGGTGGAAACTGAATTTTAAACGGAATTTAAAAAAATTTAATCAACCCTGAGTGATAGCCATGTGGTGGTTCGCGTCGCCGAGAATTGCTTTCGGCGAGGACGCTTTGGAATTTCTGGAGAGTTTGGAGGGGAAATTTTTCGTTGTAACGGACTCAAATTTGGTAAAATCAGGGGTTGTGGAGAAGGCAGTCAAACATCTTAGAGGGGAAATCGAGATTTTCGATGGGGTTGAGCCGGATCCGAGTTTTGAGATCGTGGAAGAGGCTGTTGCTGTCGCCAGAACCTTTCAGCCAGATTATGTCGTCGGGATAGGTGGAGGATCCTCGCTTGACGTTGCAAAAGGAGTCAGAATAATCTATGAAAACCCCCATCTCAACCCAGAGGAGATTTCTCCATGGACCGATGTGGAGGAGAAAGGTGTCAAGCTAATTCTAATCCCAACTGCAAGTGGGAGCGGTAGCGAAGCATCTAACGCGATAGTTCTCACCAAAAAAGATGAGGACAGGAAAATAGCATCAGTTCATCCCCGAATAATGGCGGATTATGCTATAGTCGATCCGGAAATGGTAAAAGACTTGCCAGAAAGGGTTGCTGTCTTCACTGGCTTAGATGCTCTTTCACATGCTATCGATGCATACGTTTCGGCTTGGAAAAACGATTTTACTGATGGAATCTGCATTCAGGCTTGCAAGCTCCTTTTTACATATCTTCCGAGAGCTTGTAAGGATAGAAGTGACAGAGAAGCTGTTGAGAGAGTTCATAACGCTGCTACGCTTGCTGGTTTGGCGATAGGAAGCTCTCAGGCGGGCTTGTCACATTCCTTGGGCCATTCAATAGGGGGAGTTCTCCACATCCCCCATGGCTTTGCCTGCGGGATTTGCCTGCCATACACGACGAAGTACTACTCCAGATTTGCCCTTGAGTACTATGAAGAGCTTGCCTACCATCTCGGAATCCAGGCTAAGAAGGAGGAGGCTGTTGATGAACTCGTTAAGAAAATAAAAACCCTGCTCGCAGATTTAAACGTCCCGGACAACCTCAAGGGCATATTTAAAGAGTACGGAATTGGTGAAGAAGAGTTCTACGATAACCTGAAAAGATTGGTCTACAACGCGAGCACGGATAACACAGTATTAACGCTGGCAGACATTCCATCAGAAGAGGATTTTGAGAAGCTGTTCATCCATGCATTTGAGGGAAAGGATGTTGATTTCTGAATGGGTTAAAGGGAGGTGGTTTGGCATGCATTCGTACGCCGGTAAAATTTTGAAGGTAAATCTTTCTGATAGCCATTCTGAAGTTTTCCGGCTTGAAAAGGAGATTGCGGAAAGCTACGTTGGTGGCAGCGGAATTGCTGCACATTACCTGTTCAAGCGAAAGGTGTATGATGCCAATCCGCTCTCAAGCCAAAATGTTTTGGCGATCTTCAACGGCCCGCTTTCCGGAACTTCAGCCCCTTCAACGAGCAGGGCTGAGTTCTGTGCAAAGTCTCCGCTCACGGGAATGTGGGGAGAATCGAATGTAGGGGGGAAATTGGCAGCATATCTAAAGTTTGCGGGATGGGATGGTTTAATTATAGAGGGTGCAGCAGCAAAGCCAGTTTACCTCCTCATAACCCCTGCCGGGGTTGAGATTAAGGATGCGGAAGGGACATGGGGAAGGGGATGCTATGAAGCTCAGGCCGAGATTGAGAAGGAGGTTGGAGAAAAGGCGTCGATATCTGTTATAGGGCCTGCCGGAGAGAACCTTGTAAAGTACGCCTGCATTCAGGTTGACAACTCGAGACATGCAGGAAGAACAGGCATGGGGGCTGTGATGGGATCTAAAAAACTCAAAGGGATAGCTGTAACCTTCGACAAAAGGGATGTTGAAGTAGCAGAGCCAGAAAAGTTTGAGGAAGAGGTTAAAGCTTTGAGGGAGAGAATAGACAAGAACTTCACATGCAACATGTTTAAGGAACTGGGGACGAGCGGATATGTGGAAACATCTGAGATGTTCGGCGATTTGCCGATAAAGTATTTCACCCAGGGAATCTTCGAGAAAGCAAGCGAAATCTCTGGCTCGAAGATGGCGTCAACTTTTCTGAAGAGGAATGATGGCTGCTTCGGATGCAGAATAAGATGTGGCAGAGTTGTTGAGCTTGATGGAAGACTAATCCACGGCCCTGAATATGAAACTCTCGCAAGCTTCGGCTCTTTGCAGCTAATCGATGATCTGGAATCCCTCATCGAGATAAACTACCTTGCTAATGATCTTGGAGTCGACACCATCAGCGCTGGAGTAACGATCGCCTATGCCATGTATTTAACTGAGAAGGGCGTTTACGATTTCGGCATACGATGGGGTGACGCTGAGGCTGTGAAGGAAGTGCTTAAGGAGATAGCCTATCGCAAGGGCCGCGGAGAGATTCTTTCAGAAGGGACAAGAGTTATGGCAGCCAAAATCGGAGATGGGGATGCCGCCCACGTCAAAGGCCTGGAAATCCCGATGCATGACCCAAGGGCATTTTCGAGTTTGGCTGCTGCCTATGCCATGCACAATCGTGGAGCATGCCATCTACCGCATCAGATGTACAACATCGAAATGGGATTATCGATCAAGGAATACGACATAAAAAGCGAGGACAGATTTTCATCCGAAGGAAAGGGGAGGATCGCTGCAAGAATGCAAAATTTCACGGAACTCTTCAACTGCATAACCATGTGCGCTTTCATACCAATAAAGCCAACCATGATGGCGAATCTGCTTAGCTACGCGACCGGCTTTGCCTTCGATGCTCAGAAGCTTTACACTACTGGCGAGAGGATTTACAACCTTAAGAGAATGTTCAACGTTAAATGCGGGATAGACGGCAAAGATGACACCCTTCCATCCTTGATCTTGAAACCTTTGGAAGGTGGAAGCGAAGGAAACGTGCCCGATCTTGAAATGCAAAAAAAGGAGTATTATGCTGAGAGAGGCTGGGACGAGAATGGAATTCCTTCGGAAGAGAAGCTGAAATCTCTGGGGCTTGAATGGGTGCTGGATTAGCGTAGACGATTGGTTGATTTGATGAAAGAAGGGTTGACGATGGTTGGTGAAAACGAGATTGATTGATGTGGTGAGAGAAAGCAAAGTAAAACCTGAAGCCAATAAAGAAGCCTAAACAAAAAATCGCAAATTAAATTAAATCCTCTTTTGTTCCTTTTTTATGCTTCCTTCAGCCAATGAGAAAAAGTCAGAATCATCGCTAGACCCTCTGGAGCTTACAAAACAGCTGATCAAACTTGATTCAAGGAATCCTCCTGGCAATACAACTAGGGTAGCAGAATTTTTGGAAGATCTGTTCTCGAATTATCCCACCAGAATTTTGGAGAAGGAGGAGGGAAAACCAAATCTGATCGTTGAAATCAGTAAAGGAAAGCCTGAGCTGATGCTCACCTCTCACATGGATACGGTTCCCGCTAAGGATTCTCTGCTGAATCCCATCATCGTCGATGGAAAGCTTTACGGCAGAGGAGCCTGCGATGCGAAGGGCTGTATAGCCTCGATCGCAAGCGCTGTTTTAAGCGATTCCGATCATCTCGATCAATTCGATCACGGGTTGAAACTAGCTTTCACATCCGACGAAGAGGTTGGAGGGGTAAGCGGTCTTGGCTTTGTTTTCGAGCACATGAAATCCGATTATGTTCTGATAAGCGAACCCTTTGGTTCTGACAGAATAGGAGTTTTACAGGCAGCCGTCGTTTCCGCGGATTTAACGATAAGGGGGAATTCTGGGCACACAGCAACGCTGGACGCGAGAGAAGGGGCGATTTACAAAGCGAGTGAATACATAATCAGAGTGATGGATGAGTTCTCGAAGCTGAACTCAGATTACTCGGATTTTAGGAAAAAGTTCGAAGAAATAGGGCTTGAACTCGAATTCAGGGGCATAGGGCATGCGGTTTTCAATCCGGCCATCATCAGAGGCGGGGTTAAAAGGAATGTGGTTGCTCCGGAATGCAAAATTCAGGCTGACATAAGATTTGCACCATGGATCCCTCAGGAGAGAATAAGGGAAGCCCTGGCTGGGGATGTGGAATTCAAGATCAATGGAGTTTTAAAGCCTTACGGCCTATTTTCTGATGAGGTGGATGTTGAGAAAGATCTTGAATTCTTACAGATTCTGATTTCAGCGATTGAGGAAAAGGGCATGAAGCCAAAGGGTGTTTGCAGCATAGGGGTTGGGGATACGAGGCATGTGAGGAAGCATAGAATTCCAGCCTTCTATTACGGCCCGGAGGGTCACGGACTGCATGGAGAAGATGAGCATGTTATCATTGAGGATCTCTACAGATGTTCTGAGGTCTTCAGAACCGTGATTAGGGAATTCGGTAGGAAATTTGGGGGTGGTTGATTGAGAACGATAGAGATAACCCTGGACGAGTTTGAGGATTGGCTTCTCGAGAGAGGTTACGATAACCTGATGGGGGATGAGCATTTCCGGATGTTTCTCCAGTTGGGCATGGCTTCTCTGTTCTTCACCAATAGCTCGCTCCTTATGAGTTGCATCTACAGCAAGCTTGGTTTGCAATCAGAAAGAGTGGATTTGAGGGCGAGGTTTGCAATAGCGAGAAAGGTTAAGGAGATAAGGGCCGATAAGTACAGATTAACCATTCTGATCGAGTAGCATGCGCTTCGAGGGCTTCAAACCAAAAGCAACCAAGCAACTGAAAATGAACTCCGATGTGCAAAGAATTTACAGAAAGTTACTCCGTCTGTTCAGCTCCAAAATAAAATTTGAAGAGAGCAAGAAACTCCTTCTCAAGTTTTATCCGGTAAGCGACATATCCGAAATAAGAAGGAGGCAGGAATATCTCAAAAAGCTGATCGAGCTTGCTGAAAAGGTGGACAGAATAGGCACAATCGAAAAGCCCGAATTCAGGCTTAAAAGAATGACTGACAGGGTTCTGATCGTTGGAAAGGATGAGTACGAAAAAGCGGTTAAGCTTGGCGTTTGCGATGTTAATGTTGAAGGAGATTACGACATTGTTTTAGGCTCATCCATCCAGGTGGACGAAATTTCTGCCGAGGAGATTGTTCCGGAGATCTTTCTTTCGGAGCTTTACAATAAAAGGGAATCGTTGAAGGAAGTTTCAAGGATCATGGATCTGATTGGAACCAAAAGCGTAGCTGCAGAGATCGTAAAAGAGGTTGAGAAAATCAAAAGGTATAAGGAGATGCTCGAGTCCATCGATTACTTTGAGGAATTCGTTTATAGAAAGCTGGATGAGATAAAAAAAGCGGTTGAAGCGAGGATCGAGAGCGAAAAAATTGTAATTGAGGGCAAAGAAATCTTAGAAATCCTTGAAAAGCGTGAAATTTTTAGCGAGAAAATTTACGAAATCGAGGAAATGATAGGGGAAGAAATAGAGAAGGCTGAGAGCGAAATCGCCGAGAGGTTTGGTTTTGCGACCGAGATTTTTGTGAGGCAGGGAATGCCGAGGGTAAACGTTGAGGAGCTTGAGAGGGCGAGGAGGGAGATTGAAAGAAACATCAAGCTCGAATTTTATTTGAAGGCAAGGGAGATTCTCAGAAAAATCAAACCCTTGCTGCCTAAGCTTGAGGAGGAGTATCGCATAATCTACGAGATCGAAATGGTTAAGGGGTTGGAGAGTTTATTCATCGATTACACCTTTCCGCAATTTGAAGAAGGCTCAATATCTTTTACCGAAGGAAGAAACCTTTTCATCGAGGATCCCCAGCCCGTGAGCTATATCGTTGGCTATGGAAGATTAAAGGGATTAAAGGGTTTTGAAAGCCGGGAGAAAATTGTAATTCTAACGGGAGCGAACAGCGGTGGAAAAACCTCCTTACTGCATCTCATCGTTCAGATTCAGCTTCTCGCCCAGATGGGTCTGCCTGTGCCGGCGAAATTTGCCTTGACCGAGGTTGTTGAGGAAATCTACCTTTTTGGGAGGAAGAAAACAGTTTATGGGGCTGGAGCCTTCGAATCTACCCTGAAGAATTTCACCTCGGCTTTGGCAAAAAAGGGAAAGAAACTAATCCTTGTTGATGAATTCGAGGCGATAACCGAGCCAGGGGCGGCAATAAAAATGCTCTCGGCCTTTTTGAGAATCGCACACGAGCGGGGATTTTACATGGTTGTTGTTTCCCACATGGCGGAAAATTTGAAGCTTGACTTTGTTAGAATCGATGGAATTGAAGCGTCAGGCCTGGATGAGAAGCTTGAACTAATCGTCGATCGGCAGCCGAAGTTTGGGGTTGTTGGGAGAAGCACACCGGAGCTGATAGTGGAAAGGGTTTACAGGTTAAGCAGAGGGGATAAGAGAAGTATTCTCGAAAGGGTTCTTGAAACTTTCAAAGGGAGAGATATTTGAGAAAGTTCTTTATCTATCTCTCTAAGCTCTTGTCATGGAAATAAGAAGGTTAAAGTCCAGAGGCTGCAATGTGTATTTAATCGATTTAGAAGGAAAAAGAATCCTTGTCGATACCGGAACACCTCTTTCAGCAAAGCTTATCGAATCTCAACTGAGAAACATCGATGCAATAGTCATCACTCATGCACATTTCGACCACATTGGCTCTGCTTCCTACTTACAGAAAAAATTTGGGTGTGACATCTTCATTCACAAGGATGACATGCCTTTCCTGCTGGGAGAGAAGAAATTCAAGTATTCAGGAATTCTCGGGAAAATCGCTGCAATGGGAGAGATGCTTTTCAGAATGAAGTATCCCGAGGAGGCGAAACCGATCAATGAGTTGCCGGAAATTTTGGGCACTTTCCCGGCAGAAATCATCCACACCCCCGGTCACACTCCTGGAAGTATCTGTATCAAAGTGGAAGAGAGCCTCTTCTGCGGAGATCTTTTCAGGGGAAAATCCAGAAAGCCTGGAAAGCCTGCATTGTCTCCAAAAGCCTTCTGCAGTGATTATTCCGCCTATCTAGACTCGATAAGGTTGATTTCAAATCTGGATTTCTCCTACGCTCTTCCTGGGCACGGTGAAACAATTCCCAAAAAAGAGATAGATGAGCTTGTAGGCTCGGTAGATGTAGATCAGAGGTGACTGGGGTTCAGAACCGTTACCACCGCTAAAGTAATCAATCCGGCGAGCATCATTCTCAGACCAGCTATCAAGATATTCCTCTTTGAGATTTTTCCCATTAGAGCACCAACGATGAAGAGCGAAGTTAATCCTACTACTATCGATGGAATGAGGGCATCATCTGCTCTCATAAAGAAATAAGGGATGAGGGGGAGGTAAGCAGCAGGAATTGGAGCGATGGCGTGCACGAGAGATGAGATGTATGTTGCGAATACATGAGCTCTTGAAACGGCAGAACTCTTTTTAACAAGCAAGGCCCTCTGTTTCTCCCTCATCATAATCGTTTGTTCTATCTTTTCTGCCTCGTAAGCCCCCCATCCACTCGAAATTCCCAAAGCAAGGCCGGTGGCTATTCCAGCCGAGATTATAATTTCAGAAGTAGCCTGCCCGCTCAGGTGTGCGCCCATTATCATTCCAAGAATTGTAAGAACACCGTCGAAGAATCCTATTACGAAGTATCTTCTTGAGGTGGAGGAAAGGTCGGTTATGCAAGAGTACATTCTGTATCTTTCCAACCTGTCCTCGAACCTTTTCTTTAGTGAATTGTTCTTGTTCTTCTTTTCTTCACCCGTTTCACCAGTTTCCACAATAATTCTCGTTTTGCTAAATTTTAAGATTTTCGAATTGGTGTTGGCAGTTGACGGAGAAATAAGAAACTTTATTAGATCCTCGATGCGGTATAGCTTTTAATCCAAACTGTTTGCATCATCATGTAGCGTTGGGTGGCATGTATGAGTTCGAATCCTAAGAATCCTCCTAAGAGTACCAATCAACTGAAAATGTATAATACTTTCACGAAAAGAGAGGAAATCCTCGAGCTGGGAGATGAGGTTAGAATTTACGTATGCGGAATTACAGCTTACGATTACTCCCATATCGGCCATGCGAGAAGCTCCGTTATTTTTGACACGTTAAGGCGATACCTCGAGTTTTTGGGCAAGAAGGTCATCTATGTGCAGAACTTCACCGATGTGGATGACAAAATTATCCGAAGAGCGGTTGCCGAAGGAAGAACACAGAAAGAGGTAGCAGAAGAATTTATTGAAAAATACTTTGAGGACATGGAGAAACTGAACGTAAGAAAGGCGGATTTCCATCCTAAGGTTACGGAGCACATCCAAGACATAATCGAGGCAGTGAAGAAAATTATCGAGAAAGGCTATGCATATGAAGTTGGAGACGAATCTAAAGATGAATCTAAGGATAAATCTAAAGATGTTTACTTTCACGTTCCAAGCTTTCCTGAGTATGGCAGGCTTTCAGGTATGTCATTAGAGGAGCTCAACAAGCATAGAATCGAACCAGATCCGAGGAAGAAGGATCCAAAGGACTTTGCTTTGTGGAAGGCAGCAAAAGAAGAGGATTACAAAGCCAAATCCTACTTTGACTCTCCTTGGGGTGAAGGGAGGCCAGGATGGCATATTGAGTGCTCGGTACTTGCTACGAAGTATCTAGGCGCACCCTTCGACATTCATGGCGGCGGAAAAGATCTGATTTTCCCCCATCACGAAAATGAGAGAGCTCAGAGCTATGCCCTTTTCGATGTTGAGCCTGTGAGATACTGGATCCACAACGATTTCGTGACAATCAAAGGAGAGAAGATGAGCAAGAGTCTTGGAAACATCATCAAGATAAGGGACGTCCTCTCAAGATATGATGGCGAAGTTTTGCGTTATTTCTTGCTTTCCGCCCACTACAGAAGCTCCTTGGACTATTCGGAAGAAGCTATACAAAGGGCTGAACGATCATACAACTCGCTAAAGAATGCGATTGAAAATCTTGATATGGAGATAGCTGCTTTGAAAACTTTTGGTGAGGAAAAACCCGAATCTGAGAAACTTGGAACTGAGAAATCTAAATCTGAAAAATCTGAGAAATCTGAAACTGAGATATCTCAAGCTATGTCTCAAGCCGATGAGCTTGTAAAGAGATTCAGAGAAGCCATGAATGACGATCTTAACACTCCAAAGGCTTTAGCAATTCTGCATGAATTTGCGACTCTCGCAAATCAGGCTGTGACTGCCGGTTTCGGAATTCAAACTCTTGAAGGGATATTTCAGCAATTCATCACCCTCTGCAGGGTGCTTGGATTCTTTGAAAAATACGAAAGAATTCCTGAGCTTTCCAAGTATAAAGACCTCATCAGGGAAAGGGAAGAAGCGAGAAAGGCCAAGAATTTTGATAGAGCTGACGAAATACGGGATAGGCTTAAAAAGGAAGGCATAATGCTCATAGACACGCCAAGGGGTACGAGGTGGAAGTTGATTGGATGATTAGATCTCAATAGATCCCAAATCATTTTAATGCTTTGACAATTATCGCCTCATCATCTTTTTTGAAAAGGTAGAACCATTCTTCTCCCTTCAAACCATCCTCGAGTTTTTTTCTAACCTTCCAGTACTCCGATGGTGGCAGGGAGAATCTGAGGGTGATTTTACCAGCTCCAAGCTTTTTTAGTTTGCTGTTTATTTCAGCAGCATTGAAACTGCAGATCTCCTCCACAGAATAGTCTCTTATGAAATTGGAGTTGGATTCCTCATCTGAAGAAAGAACGACCCTTCTGCCATCGTCTATAACGATGCTTGCGCTCAGATTTATCTTGCCTAATAGGTTTCCGAGCAGTCCTGCTTTAATCACTGTGAAGTCAATCTCATGGAGGAAATATTTTACTCCATCTCTTTCAGGCTCGATTCGCTCATCTTCGTTGGTTACTTTCTCCATCGAAGGTAGGCTTATTGCCGAAACGTCACATTCAGCCAAATCATTTCTATAGAGAGCAAGCCTGTTGAGCCGGAAGTTAAGGGAGGTGTACTCCTTCTCCCCCTCCAATGATATCTTTGCAGGGGAAAGTTGTGGGGGGAGTTCAAACGCGATTTTTTCAGTTATAGCAGAATACTTCTCAATCACCTTCTCAGGAGGAGGTTCGAGGTTTTCTAGGCTCCTAATCTTTTCCTCTGGAGGTCTGGAGGGATCGGAGAAAATGATGTCAACATCGCTGGCTTCAATTCGCTTTACAATCTCCTTGCTCAGTGAATCTCCAACGATAATCTCGGCCTCCACTTTCAATGCGGTAAGATTCAACTCTGCCAGAAAAGCCCTTTTTTCGTTCAACTCAACTCCAATTGCTCTCTTGCTCTCCTTTGCGAAGTAAATTAGTTGAGCTCCAATTCCACAGCTCACGTCTGCTATGCAATCAGCTCTCAACCTTTTCGCCCGGTATTCAGCAACAGTCGGTGGAGTTGAGTATCTAAGGCCATCATCATCGAAGAAGAGTCTTTCTGCAAGCTCGCCGAATTTATCCTTTGCCCTTATCCTATTTTTTGCAATTTCAAAAACATCCTGTTTGCTTAGGGATTTCAGCTTAATTTTTTTGATGTAGCGGTCAAGCTCCCTTAAAATCTTATCTTCGCTGTAGCCCTTTCTGATTCTCTCCAAGCAGAACTTGACGGCTCTGTTTATTTTTGAAAAATCTTCAGACATTTTTCGATTTAGTGTTTCTTCCTTTTTATCTCAACGATGTCTCCGAGGGTAGGTGTGAGACTTCTCCTTCCAAAATCGAATTTCACCTCTGTAACCTTCTCTCTGAGCTTGAGATTGAAAAGTCTCTCAAGTTTCTCAATAACCGCTGGCTCAGGAGTTATCTCTGCATTTTCAATTTTCCGGATGAGCGACTCCTTCTCCTGAATTTTTTTAGCAAGAACCTCCTGACTCCAACCTCTTTTTTCTCTCTCTCGCTTTATTATCAAATTGTAGTTTTCTAATAACTCTTCCTCGAATTCAATTGCTTTTGCCCTCTTCTTTCTGAAAAGAATCTTCTTAACTCCTTTCTGGGTTATCTTTTCGACCGGTTTCTCGCTTCCGAGGCTTCTGCATGATCTGCAAACCGTCATTTCACTTCCCTCGATCAGGACCTTGTATCCCTTCCCTTTCAGTTCTCTACCGCAAACCTCACACTCCATCGAAGTCACCAACAGAAATAGCTTGGCCTATGAGTATTTTAATCTTCAGTTTTAATTTTCAGTTTCTCAGTTTCTCATTTTCGGCTTTCAGTTTTTGATTGCTGAATCAAAATCGGATTTATAGTATCTGACATAACCAATTTAACCAATATCCAAAAACTTCTTAACCCA
>JACDNU010000014.1 GCA_017656505.1 Archaeoglobus sp.
TTGGTTGCATAATTTGTATTTTCTTTATTTATTTTTTGTTATTTTGACACTACCGTATAAAAATACTCAGGAAATTTTTTTATATATTTTGATTATAAAGCTTTGGAAAAACTGAAGGGGGGAAAATGGTGGGGAAAGTTTTCTCAGCCTCCCAGCTCTTCATTGGATTGAGTGTGCTGACGAATTTTCCGTTCTTCATCTTCAGCTCCTACTACATAGCCTTCCTCAAATTTAACGGACTGAACTATGCGGAGATGGCAATCGTGTTTGCCGTTTCATCCCTCACAATAGGGGTCCTTGATTTCCCAACGGGCAACTTTGCTGATAGATATGGAAGAAAGAAGAGCATAGTGCTGGCTATAGCTTTTGCAGGCGTTGGAATGATTGTTTACGGAGCTGCAAAGGAAATACTGACCTTTGCACTGGGCGAATTTTTCATCGGTGTTGGAGCGGCCTTGATGAGCGGTTCACTTGAGGCTTGGTTTTATGACGAAGCTCGAGCGGTTCCTGGAGTTCAGAATGCACAGGATGTACAAAGTACCTTTGGAGCGGGGATGGGTCTTATGAATCTAACTGCCATATTTGCGGGATTTATCGCATCATTTCTGGCGAGCAAAAGCGTTTCACTACCTTTCTTCGTTTCGGGAGGACTTCTGATCTTAACTGCGTTGTTCGCTCTTGTATTTCTGAACGAAAACTATGGTGAACGTGATATTCCATATACTGTTTTCTTGAAAGAGAGTTTATCGATCGTTTCCCGATCAGATCAGCTAAAAATGGCTGGTTACCGGCATAGCAGCCTTCAATGTTTCCTATCTTTTCTACTTGTTTACCTACCAACCATTCCTTCTTGACAAGGGACTAGATATGGTTTTTCTTGGTGGAATGTTCTCTCTTTTAATGATCGTAAGAGCGACTTTCAGCTTTTTGAGTGGTCTCATTAAAAAAATTTCGCATCAGAAACTCAACTATGCTGCAACCCTGATTTTGGGTGCTGGTTATGTGGTGATGTGGGCATCTCAAAACCTGATCTCAGCTTTAGTGGGTATTATTCTTTGTGAGGTTTGCATAGGACTATGGTTCTCGACGAGCATGGTTTGGAGAAACGATATCATCCCTTCCTCCCACAGAGCAACGTTACTCTCATTCATAAGCACTCTAACATCCCTCGTAACCGGTATATTTGTTCTCGGAATTGGTCAGATGGTTGACAGCCTACGGGCTCAGACCTATCTTATTGCAGCGACATGTTCCGTAATCTCGGCCCTAATCCTTTACAGAGCCTCTTCCTTATCCTTAACTCAACCCAAAAGAGAAGGATAAAATTTAAATTCCCCTCTCACACTCAATCATTCTGAGCCGCCGTAGCTTAGCTGGTAGAGCGTCCGGCTGTTAATCAGCCTTACCGCCCCTAACGGGCTTAGCAGATACCGGACGGTCACAGGTTCGAATCCTGTCGGCGGCGCTCACTTCAGCTTTATTCTAGATGAACTAGCCTGAGATTGGCTGGAGGTATCATAAAAACCATGAATAAAATTGTTTTTTGTTATATCATTTTTTGTATAAAAGATCTATGAATTTATTTTATAATTTGGAACCAAACCTAAAACCTCAAAACAGAAAATTTAAGGTACATAAGTTTTGGCTTACCCTCTGACACCTAGAATAGACTTCTGCGATCTCTTGAACCGTCTTCTCCTTTTTCCTCTAGAGTCGTATTTCTGGTTCGGGCCAGTAGGCTTGTAGTGCTGCCATTTGCCTGGAACCAATCTTACCTGGCCCTTTCTTCCTTTTATCCTGATCCATGTTGTTGTTCCTGTTTTTCCCATGAAGTATCGCATCTCTTCGCTTTTTAAAAACGTTGCGGTGCAAAGATAAAGCAAAGACGAAGCAGGGAATAATGGCAAAGTTAATATTTTCGGAATTCTCATAATCATTATAAAATGAAAAAATTCTTAACTTATGGGTAAAAAATTTTGTAGGAGGTGTAGAAAATTATAACCATAACAGACGTGATCGCGGCGATAGCGGGACTAATCATCGGTTTTATCTTCATGGAAGTCACGGGAATCACCAAATTCAGCTCAATTCGGAAGGAAAGCGAAGTTTCTGAAAATTTTGTAGATCTTGAAGAAATAAATTCTGAGGTTGAAGAAGCTATTAGTCCGGATGTTGAGCGATTTTTGAACTTGAGGGACAGAATTGAGGAAGGAGAGGAAGAGAGAAAGCCAATGAGCTTTGATGAGTTTATTGAGCAACTTACAAGGAAGTACATGCTCGTGGATGCTACGATATCTAACAAGGAGGGTCTGGTTGTTGCTTCCAACAGCAAAACCCCTGAGGATGACGCTGCCATGGCAGTTGAGATGGCGAGAAAGGTCAGGAACATCTATGGGGGGGTTAAGGAGATCATCCTTGGAACTGAGGGAGAAAAAAGGTACATCTTCAGACTTCCGGGTGAGGAGGAGATAATCGCCCATGTAAGGACAAAAAGGGATCTTAGCTATCCTGAAATCAGGAACTTCAAAAAGGACGTTATGAATTTCATGGAGGGTTACGTATGAATCCACTCATAATTTTTGCTCTCATGGTTCCCATTTTACTCAATCCAACTGCAGTTAAACCAGGGGAGGAGATTTCTGTATCCCTCTATGGCAATGGAACGTATGTGCTAGAGATTTCTGATCCTAATATCTATTTTAACGAGAGTCTTACGAACAAAATCGTTGCAACCCCTGGAATTTACGAGATAAAGGTTGGTTTTGAAACAACTCCGGGGATGAAGACATTATCTGTAAGATATGAAAACGGCTCTCTTGCCTCTCCACCTAAGAACTTTCTCGTCTTACCTCTTTCAGAAGCTGATCTGAGCAATCTCATCCAATCTGCATCGAAGGTGGAGAGTGAGCTAATTTCGCTGAAGAAGCAGATTATTACTCTTGAAAATGAGATTAAGCAGAAAGAAGCCGAGATTGAAAAACTGAAGAGTCAGCCTCAGAGTAATGGTGAGAAAATAAAAGACCTTGAAGCTCAGATTGAAAAAATGAGGTTGGATCTTTTGACTAAGGAGAATGAAGTATCCAAGCTAAAACTCAAAATTAACGAACTGAACGGCACTATATCTTCTCTTCAAACTCAGCTGGAAGAAGTTAAATCTGAGAAGGCTGAACTGGAGAGCCAGATGAGCAGTCTCGGCTCACCAGAATTTGTGGAGGCTACAAAGCTTGGGTTCTTCTTCGTTTTAGCGTTCACAGCTGGGATACTTATTTCTTTGCTAAGGAGGTGAAAAATTTGGCAAGAATAATAACGGTGGCGTCAGGAAAGGGAGGAGTTGGAAAGACTGTGTTAGCGGCTAACATCGGAATAACTCTCTCCCTCTACGGCAAAGATGTGACGATTTTGGATGCTGACATTGCAATGGCAAACCTAGAGCTAATCCTTGGGATGGAAGGGATGCCGATCACGCTCCAGCATGTACTTTCTGGAGAAGCTTCGGTGGAGGAGGCAATCTACACCGGCCCAGGGGGGGTGAAGATTGTTCCAGCGGGAATATCGCTCGAAGGTTTGAGGAAGGTAAATCCCGATTTGCTTGAGAACGTCTTACTCTCAATTCTGGAAAGGACTGAAATCCTTATCCTTGACGCTCCTGCAGGTTTGGAGAAAAGTGCGATTATAGCTTTAGCTTCAGCTAACGAGCTCCTCCTCGTAGTTAATCCCGAAATATCCTCGATAACCGACGGACTAAAAACGAAGATGGTGGCGGAAAGGCTGGGCACGAGATTGCTGGGTATAGTTGTGAACAGAGTTACTTCATCGGGCATCGACATGGCGAAAAAGGAGATTGAGGCAATTCTCGAGGGCAGGGTCATCGCAGTAATTCCGGAAGATCCGGAGGTGAGGAAGTCTGCTGCCTTTGGACAGCCAGTCGTTCTCAGGACTCCGAATTCCCCTGCTGCGAGAGCCATAAAGCAGCTCGCCGCGAAGATTGGAGGGGTTAAATACGTCGAGGAGTACGCCGAGGTTAAGGAAAGTCCGATCAAGAAACTGCTGAAGATATTCAGGAGGTGATGGCATGGGTTTCTTTGAGACGTTCATTCTGACACTCCTCTTCATAAGCCTGATCATGAACATATTCCTTTATCTGAAGGTAAAGCAGCTCAATACCGAGCTGAGAGATGTTGGAAGTAAGGTTGAGCTTACAAAGGAGGAGCTCTCCCAGATAAGATCGAGAATTGAGAAGATGAGAAAGGAGTTTTAGAGTTTTAGTAACCTAGCTCTGTAACCAATTTTTCCAATTTTGTCTTTAATTTTCTATCTTTAATCTTTAAGCTCTTCCCAAGCCTCCAATATTCTTCTTCTAGCATCAGAGAAATCCACGATTTCCGGCCTGAGAAAGCTCGGAAGTAGTCTTGCATAAAGTTTCTCTCTGTATCTTTCATCTCCCAAAACGAAAAGCGCCTTATCCTCCTTAGACCTCAAAGCCCTTCCTAACGCTTGACTTGCCCTATGCAAGGCTGGAATGACGTAAGAATAGTACCAGCCTTTCTCCTCCCCATAAAGACGGCGGTAGTAGTCGATGTAAAGCTTACTCCTTAAACTCATTCTGTCAAAGGGAATTCCAACCAAGAACACTCCTTCCAGCTCTTTTCCGGGGAAATCTGCCCCTTCTGCAAATCTTCCAGTCATTGGAGCAACTAAAATCCCACCATCGCGCTTGAAGTCATCGAGAAGTTTTCTGGCCGCATCTCCCTGCATACCCTGTTTTTCCACATATATTTTCCTGCTCATCTTCTTTGCCGTCTTTCTTATCTTTGGAAGAAGATCGGTCTGAATTCTGTAGCTGGCCGAAAATATCGCCAGATTTGCATCTATCTCCATAAACGATTCGATGAGTCGAGCATACTTTTCAGCTTCCTCTTTCGAAAGTTCCTCCCCCCTCGTGCTTAAACCTCTTATTATCAAGCACTTGGATTCTCCAAGTTCGGCTCTGAAAACTCTACCCTCCCATTCCTCAAGTCCTATCGTTTCTGCAAATGCGTTAATCGGTTTTAGCGTTCCGGAGCAGAACACGCATTTTCTGAACTGTCTCCATACATCCCTTAGAATCTCTGCGCTCCTCATGTCCCATCTTTCTATGATCAGATTTTTTGGCTCCGCTGTTGCGATAAATGCCACGCCATCCTTCCCCAAAAACTCAAGAGAATCAAGGAAAAAGGATGCGAGATGGTAAGCAGAACTTCGCGGGGCTTTTTCCTCTTCAAGCCTTCTCCTTCTCACGAATTCCCCTACCTTTCTCAACTCCGCAAGATATTCTCTTAGCTCTTTGTTACCTTTGTTAAACCCTGACTCTATGAATATTCCTAAATCGATCGTTCTTTCCTCCTCTTTCGCTTTCTGCATGTTCTTGTGAATTTTTAAGGCAATTTCCTGCATTTCAGTCACGATTTCGGCCAATTCGTTTTCTTCCAGCAAGTTAAGTTCTTTAATAGCGTTTTTGAATGTGGAGAGAGTGATCTGGTCGGAGTTAATGTTCCCTACAACTCTCAAGTTATGTGCCTCATCAACAACTAGGAAGCAGGCTTTGAAGGGAATTATGCTCCTTATCACCCAGCTCATTCCCGGATGGATGATGTAGTTGTAGCTCAGAGCAACCAGATCTGCATGATACAATAGTTCCCTCTGCAAATAGTATGGACAAACCTCCGCTTCGCTGCAAATCTCGATTATCTCAGAGTATAGTAAGGGTCTTGTTGGATTTATCCTGTAATAGCTTAGATTTTCAAAATAAGGGCATTTCGCCTTGAAACTTTTACAGAAATACGCGACTGAGTCAGTATCCGTTAAGCCTCTCTGCCTAGCTGCAAGGCACATATCCCTCTTTCCGCGGAAAGAGAAACCGAAAAACTTCTTTTTGGTCTTTTTATTTATTTCTTTAAGCTCCTCAACTGGCCTATCTGCCTCGTTTCCGGTTCTGACAGCCCATATGATTGGGTAAGATTTGTTTAGAAGAGCTGAAAGGATGACTGCTGTTTTTCCAAATCCCGTAGGAGCATCCAAACATACGTTTTTATCGCTTTCAGAGATGAACTTAATGGCCTCCTCCTGACCCTCTCTGTACGGGTAGGGGAACCTTGCCGTTGCCCTTGTCGTTACCATTCTTGGACTATCGACTGGAAGACTAAAAAGCACTTCGGGTGGGTTGAAAGTTTGGGAATTTAGGTGAAGGCAAAGGTAGAATTCAGAGGTAGAATTCAGTTAGTTTAATCAAATTTTTCGAACTTTAGATCTTAAACTTCCATTCCTGGCTGAGGAGCTCCTTTTCCAGCTCTAAAAGAGTTGCTCTGACCTCCCTTCCTCGAATATCCAGAAACATACAGGAAGGTTTCATGCTTCCACCTCCGCCTCCCCACACTCCTGTTGCGCTCCCGGGATTCAGCAGCAGTATCTCATCGTGATGCAAATCAGGGGAATGGGTGTGTCCTGAGACGAGGATGTCAACTCCTAACTTCTTCCCTATCTCCTTCAGCTGCCTCCTATCCCCCCTTGGATACACCTGATCTCCATGGATCAGACCTATTTTTAGCCCTTCAATTTCAATAATTTCCTGCTCTGGAAAAGGGAGGTGATCCATGTTTCCTCTCACAACTCTGACTTCAGAAATGGTGTTTAGATACTCCAGAATCTTTCTGTCAGTCAGATCTCCAGTGCAAAGTATAAGATCGAATCTCTCACTCTCAATTTTTTGCCTGATTCTTTCTGGAATCTCACTCGCCCTTCTCGGGATGTGTGTATCTCCTATTACGAGAATCTTCATACTTGTAGATTGGTTTGGAGAGTAAAAATTTGTTTTTGCGATGCCGCTGTGCAACCAACATTAGTTGTTATCGGTTATCTGGATCAGTACATTTGCTTAATTAACTCAGGACTTTGCAACTGAAAGGATATCTTCAGGCTTTATCACAGAAATTCCAGTTTTTCCCCCGAATACCTCTATTAAAACTACCCAGTCCGGGTTTTTGAGGTTGACCTTCCTTCTGACCTCCTTTGCAACCTCCTCGATTATTTCCCTTGTGTGCAAGCTGGTGTGTCTCTTTTCAACCGTTATCCTGAAGCTCTCGTCCTCGCCAATCTTTCCGATCAGCTCTCTCACAGCCTTTTTCATTTCTCCTAAATCCGTTCTCGTAATCTTTTCGAGCGGTATGTACCTTATAGTGTGCGAAAACAACTCGGATTTCTCATTTATCAGCTTTGATATTCCTCTGATTGCCCCTAGGGCATCATCCACCTCTGCGAAAAGCAAACCTCTAATTCCGGTTTCTTCAACCTTTGCTTCGATGCCGAGAATCGCGAAGATTTCCTCAGCTTCGAACTTTCCAACGAATTCCTCACCCCTTCGCGTGGTGATCAGCAAACCCTGAACCATAATCAAGCATGCACTCAAAATAAATTAATTTTAATCCTAAGACTGCCAATCCTCCACTCTCAAAACTGCCGGAATTTCTCCGAGATATTCCGCAGCGGTAAGCAGATTCTTTCCTTTCCTCTTTGCCTCATCCCAGACTTCCTTCGTTCTTTCCTTGAATTTTGGCTCTCTTGGCAGGTGATGGTCGTAGATAATCAGCTCCGTGTCGGTTTCTTTCAAAATTCTTAGAGCATTCTCGATGGTTCTCCGGAAATTTATCAGATTGAGCGTGTATCCGAGCATGTACGTCATCGGGCCGTCAAGAACTAATATCTCTGGATTCTCTTCAACTATCCATTCAGCGTAATCCTCGATTATCGGGCCGTTGAGATCTGAAGTATGGATTAGCTTCATCCCCCTGTATTCGATTACGGTAGAGAAAACCCATCCAACCCTTGAATACTCTATTCCGTGGAAGAGCGGTTCGGTAAACCTGAGTCTCGTTTTGCCAATTTTCAGATTCCTTCCTTCTGCGAATTTCAGTTCAAAATGATTGGATTTTACCTCTGGAATCCTCTTGTAATTCTTCCATTTCTCGACCCTCTTCTCAAACCATCTCCTGCCTTTTTCCAGAATTTCCTCCCTTCTTTTTTGGTAGTCCCCGAAGTCTTTTCCTGCAGATTCGAGATTCAGCAAGGGATCTTCATATTCTTTTTCAAGAGGTTTTTCAAGACTATCTTTTAAGTTTACACCGAAAAATTCGAAGATTCTCTCATAAAAAGCTTCAGCCCTTTTCCTCTGGGAATCATTTATGAACTCGTTGGGATTTTTTGCAAATAAAATTGAATTCGAATACATCTCAGCTTCGCGAACAAAATGATCGTAGTGGTAGTGAGAAATCACAGTCACATCCACATGAAGCTGATTTATTTTCTCCAAAGCTTTCTCGTACCATTCAATTTTCTTTTCTTGAGGCGCAGGAAAGCCTGGATGCATTATCGCTGCCCCTGGGTCGATCAGGATGTCTATGTCTGTTTTAACGAGGATACATGAGGATTTTGCACCCATTGAATCAAACCAAACCGGCTTGAAGTTCATATAACTCGTTGTTGTATTTTTTTATTATACTCCTTGGTTTCCGAGTAAAAAATTGATTCGTCGAATTAACAGTCGAAAAATTAAGGTCTTGATTGCTGTTTTGGGTATTATTTTAGACCTAGATAGATCTTTTGTTTCTCAAAAAGTTACCACATTCACCAATTAATTGTATATTCTCGTAAAAAAAGAATGTACTTTTAAAACATGAAAAAGCTTAAATAGTGGATAGGTGTCTTTCTTGCATGCTCGAGTCATCTGAGAAAAAGATCTTGCTGGACGAGGATGAGATGCCAAAGAAATGGTACAACATACTCCCAGACCTGCCAGAGCCCTTGCCTCCGCCTTTACATCCCGCTACAAACGAACCGCTGAAGCCTGAGGATCTGGAACCGCTCTTTCCGAAGGAGCTGATAAAGCAGGAGATGAGTTCTGATAGCCACATCAAAATCCCTGAAGAGGTGCTTGAAGTTTACAGGATGTGGAGGCCGACACCCCTAATAAGGGCGGAAAGGCTTGAAGATTTTCTTAAAACTCCCGCTCGTATCTATTACAAGTATGAAGGTGTTAGCCCGCCGGGAAGCCATAAGCCCAACACGGCAGTTGCCCAAGCTTACTACAACATGAAGGAGGGCGTTGAGAGGCTTACAACCGAGACCGGAGCGGGTCAGTGGGGATCGGCTTTATGCTTCGCAACCAACCTTTTCGATATGAAATGCACCGTTTACATGGTTAAAGTTAGCTATGAGCAGAAGCCTTACCGTAGGATTATAATGGAAACATACGGCGGTGAGGTAATTCCAAGCCCATCGAACAGAACCGAAAGCGGAAAAAAGATTCTTGAATCTAACCCGAATACTCCAGGAAGCTTGGGCATAGCGATCAGCGAGGCTGTTGAAGATGCGGCAAAACACGATGACACAAAATACAGTTTGGGCAGCGTTTTGAATCATGTTCTGTTACATCAGACGATAATCGGCCAAGAAACCAAAAAGCAACTGGAAAAAATAGATGAGAAGCCGGACATATTAATTGGGTGCGTTGGTGGAGGAAGCAACTTTTCCGGCCTAGCTTATCCATTCGTTAAAGAGTCGATGGATAATGGCATGCGAATAGTTGCAGTGGAGCCGGCTGCTTGCCCTACGTTGACTTCTGGGGACTACAGGTACGATTATGGAGATACGGTAGGCTTAACTCCTCTACTTAAGATGTTCACCCTTGGCCATGACTTCATTCCCCCACCCATCCATGCTGGAGGTCTGCGCTACCATGGCGATGCTCCAACGCTAAGCTTACTTGTTGCAAAGGGAATAATCGAAGCTATTGCAGTAAAGCAGATTCCAACCTTCGAAGCGGGCCTGATTTTCGCAAGGACTGAGGGAATAATACCCGCCCCAGAATCGAACCACGCGATAAGGGCTGTGATAGATGAAGCTTTGAAAGCAAAAGAAAGGAACGAGGAGAAGGTTATTGTATTCGGATTGAGTGGGCATGGATATTTCGATCTTTCTGCCTACGATTCTTTCTTGAGTGGAAAGCTGAACGATACCTGAGTATCAGAATTTCTCAACTATTTTTAAAACTTCTCAATTTGGTAGTAAAAAAGGTAACATTTAAATTTTATTTGAAAATATTCAAAGCTATGAATAAAACGATGTTAGCTGTTGTTATGCTAACCTTGCTGATTGGATTCGGCTGTTTATCGCAGCAATCCCAAACATCGAAGATATCCTTTGTACCGGAGGTAAAGGGTTGTGCCGCTAGCAATACAAGTGAGGCTAATGCAACGAAATCTTTTGGAAAGGAGAGGGAGCCTGAGATAAAAATAGAAAAAAATGGGGTCATTTACTCAAGAGCGATCTCCCACCTCTGCTGTAGAACCGTTAAATTGGAGTATAAGATCGAAGATTCGACCATAAACATCTATGAAATCTGGAACGGAATAGGCTGCAAGTGTATCTGTTTCTCCGAAATAGCAGGGAAGCTTGAAAATCTACCTGCTGGAAAATATACCATTAACGTTTACGAAACGGGAACCAAACCGGACGGCAAACCGATGGAGGAAAAACTGATAATTTCCAAGGATGTTTCGATAAGCTAGGGGGATAAATTTAATTATAAATTTAATTTAACTTTAATAATTAGTTAGTAATTTATAATTAACCTTTCGCCTTCTCAAGCTCGAATTCCTTATGCAGAACTCTCACAGCATCCTTTCCTTCCTTCTTCGAAACAGCAAAGGATATGTTGTATTCCGAGCAGCTCTGACTTATCATCACTATGTTGATCTTGTTCCTCCCCAAAGCTGAGAAGATTCTGCCCGCGACTCCGGGTGTTCCTGCCATTCCCGCCCCTACAGCGCTCACTACTGCAACATCGCTAAGTTTTTTCACGCTCACGATTCCATTCTCAAGCTGCTTGAGGGCAGAGTAAGCTCTATCGACATCCGACTGGTCGACAACTATTGAGAGGTTGAGTTCGGAGGAGCTCTGGGAGACCATAATCACGTTAACTCTTTCCCGTGAAAGCCTTCTGAACACATCCGACATAATCTCTGCAAAATCGAAGCCTGCCCCTTCGATGTTTACTATCCCAACTTTCTCAATCAAACTCAAGGCTTTTACGATGTCCTTGGTTGAATCACTCTCTTTCTTTATGACAGTTCCCTCCGCATCGGGATTGAAAGTGTTCTTTATTCTCACCGGAATTTCTTTCCTCATCACCGGCTCCAAGGCTCGTGGATGCAGGATTTTCGCTCCAAAATGGGAGAGCTCCATCGCCTCCTGATACGAGATCTCTGGAATCAGCCTCGCTTCAGGAACTATTTTCGGATCTGTGGTAAGCACTCCATCAACTTCCTTCCAGAGCCAAACCTCGTCAGCATCCAAAGCTGCGGCAATTAAAGTAGCTGTCAAATCGCTCCCGCCTCTGCCGAGGGTTGTGATACTTCCATCCTCAGCCCTGCCTATGAAGCCAGTAATGACTGGGGTGGACTTCTTTATCTTGATTAGGGGATCTAGTCTGCTTTTTATTATGCTGTAAACCTCCTGAACAGGTTTTGCCCTACCAAAATTTCTATCAGTAAGAATTCCAGCATCACCGCCTGTCATCGCAAGTGAATCTACTCCCAAAGAGAGAAGCGAGGCTGAAAGGATTGGAGCAACCAGTCTTTCACCGAATGAAAGAATGAAGTCTCTGCTCCGCTTCGTAAGCTCGCCTAGGTAACCTATCCCAAGCAGAACCTTTTCGAGCTCATCTAAAAGTCGGTCAACCTTCTCAAAAACCTTGTTCTGCAAATCTGGATTTTTTACAGCCGTACTTATAGCCTCATAATGCTTTTTTGTCAGCTCAGCGATGAAGAGCTTAACGTAACTGGAGGAGGGCTCTTTGTAACATTTTTCTGCCGCCTCGATTAAAGCATCGGTAACGCCTGCCATTGCAGAAACGACAACAGCTTTTTCAAAATCCTCAAACTTCTTGACAAGATTGGCTACGTGGAGAATACTCTCTCCGTCCTTAACGCTCGCCCCACCAAACTTCATCACAACTCTCATTCTCCCTCCTCCTCTTGATTACTAATCGTAATACGCGAACTGCCACGGTTTTTGGATTGGAGAGAAATATAAATCTTTTCCTGAACAACGTCTTTATCAACTTCGGTTTCTATTACATCATTTTTCGGGTCAGAAATTTAGGGAATAGAGGAAGAAAAGCGAATAGTTCTTGTCAAATCGTCCCAATCTTTGCTGCCAGTTTCGCTAAAACTTCCTTCCTTTTAGCTGGAATAAACTTAATTGAGCCGACAACGAGATGCCCTCCCCCCTCCACACCGGCATTTTCTATCTCTTGCTGGAGTTCTCTGACTAGCCTTGGTATGTCCAGCTCAACCCCTTCACTTCTAATTACTGCAAAGTCAGGACCATAGCCAATTGTCACCAGCTTTTCGTATTTGTTTTTCAGCCTATCGTGAAGTTCGCCGGTAAGCTTACCCGGCGGTGGAAATGTGAATCTCCTCGTATAGTTTTCGATGTCTAGAGCTGCCAAATATATCCCATTGGGAAGCATCTGAACTCTGTAACCTTCCTGAATCGTTTTGAGCTGCTCTTCAATGCCAGCCCTGGCATACGAGGCGAGCATAGAAACGAGTTTTGCCTGTCGATCTTTCCTCCCGAAACCCATTATCTCCTTTATTATCTCGGATCCGCTCCGGAATCTGAGGTAAAAAGCCTCGTATTCTAAAGCCAGGGCTATGTCTCTCAACTCTTGAATGGAGTAATCTGAAAGCCTCAAATACTCCTCAACCTCTCCTTCAGCCCTATCTCCGACGATAGATATGGCGGGAAGATTTCTAAGATCTATTTCTGGATAAATCATCCTCGCTATTTCCGTGCACAGAATGCCGGAAGTGTGATTGCTGTCTCCCCCGGCCTTGTAGGGGTTGACGTGGTAGAGCAAATACTGATCGACCTCTTCATCGGGAAAATGGTGGTCAATCGTTATAATGTCCGCTCCGAAGGTTAGAAACTGCCTTATCGCTGGAATGTCTTCATAACCAGAGCCATTATCAACTAACACAACTAGAGGTATCTTATCTCCGTGTCTTATTGCATCTTCAAGCGAGTCATCCAAATCTTTCACAACATCCTCCAGCTCGTAGAAAGGGGCACGGGAGACCTTCCTCTTAACGAGAATGTACTTGCTTTCTGGATCTGCAACTTCTTCAACCAAAGCAGATAAGGCAAGCTCCAGAGCAAGTCCACCACACATGCCATCTGCATCCCAGTGATGCCTTATTATTATCGGCCGGGATTGAAATATCGCTCTCTTCAGCTCCTTTGCTACCCTCATCATCTCTGATTTTAGATTTTCAAGCACTTCAGTTTCTACCAAGAATCCTCTGAACTCTGGCTCGCTTCTTCTGTCTATTTCTTCCTCTATAACCTTTCTGATTTCTGTAGCCTCTTCTCCCAGCAGTCTCTCCATGTCTAGGATCTCTATCTCCGCTTTGGGTCTTTTCTTCACAATTCCGGTTATGGCAACAACATCATCAACATCTATTTCAGGAAAAGCCCTCTCTCCACCCTCAAAGGCCACCGCCTTTCCAACCCCGCTTCCGTCCACTATACTAAAGATCGTTGGACCACCCGTAACTCTGATGTGGGTCACGAGGCCTCTTATCTCCACCAGTTTTCCCCCGTATTCATCGAGTTCAGAGATATCCACCCTTGGAGCTCTCTTAGCGATCTCTACTATCGAATAGTTATCCATCGGATAGGGCAGGAGATCTATCTCACCAGAGGGCTTTATGCCGGCCACCTTTACCGTGATTTGCTCTCCCTCGCTGAAATTGCTGTTTCCTAAATTTCGCTTGTATATCAAGCCTCTGAGCCTCTTATTAAGATTGGCAAATACACCTATGTCTGTGACGCTTTCAACGGTTGCAACGTAAATCTTGTTCAGCTTCAAATCCTCTATTCCACAACTGTTTTTCAAGAGGTAGGCATGGGGTTTCTTTGAGCAATCTTGGCAAAGATCGAAGTTTCCCTTTACCGGCTTTCCACATAACTTGCATCTTCTGACTTCCCTGCTCCCTCTGCAAACCGGACAAATCTCCATCCTCTTTATTACCCCCTCTCCCCTGCAAACACCACAAATTCCCCTCAAAAACAGCTGAATCTGCTCGGAGGACAGCTCTTCCGTGAGCTTTGGATCAAAGCTTCTGGCTTTTCCACTTCCATTACATGTCGGGCATTTCTGCTCTATTTCGATGATTCCTCTGCCACCGCAGTTTTCGCAGATCATCAGCCTTTCTACAACTAAAGTTTAAAAAGCTGTTCGGAAGTTTGATTGAATATTACGAAAATTCGAGTTTAAATAATCTCGAACAAGTTTTGGTTTTTTGCAAATCCGGATGGTGAAATCAAAAACCACTAACCCAACTAACCAGCCTAGCTAATAGGCTTTACTAGCGATCTAGCGATTCTGGCTGGACAATGAGATGAGGTCTTGACACTTTTCGCAGATATAGGTTATCTCGTCGTCCATAATCGAGAAAACCTTGTAAAGGATTCCATGGTAGTCTATTCTGCTCGCAAGCTTTCTCTTGAACATATGCCAGGCATATTCATCGATTTCGAAGTCAAAGGGATACTTAACATCCTTGAGGATTAACCCGTAGGGTGGGGATGGCTCCATCCTCTCGTAGTATTTGTCGGGCTCGAGCATCGATTCCAGCCATTCTATGTCTCTCATCCCCTTGCCTATCATCTCCAAGGCAGTTGCGATGTTTCTTACCATATTCCATGTGAACGCATTTCCCTCGAATTCAATTGTGATAAAGCGCTCATCGATTCTTACTTCAACGCTTTTCAGCGTTCTGATGTTGCTCGCAGATTCGCCAAATTTCTTCGTGAAGTTTGAAAAGTCATGGGTGCCCTCGATTATTGAAGCAGCCTTTCTCATTGCCGAAACATCAATTCCCTTCTTCGCCATGACGTAGGAATAAACTCTGGATATAGCGTCTCTTCTAGGATCAAAGTTGTCCTCAACCTTTGCCCACGCCCAGACTGTGATGTCCTCGGGGAGCTTTGAGTTGAGAATTCTTGGAATGAACTTTTTCGAATCCTCAACATCTATGGCGAAAACGTTTCCCAACGCATGAACTCCGGCATCAGTTCTGCTGGAGCATCTGTATCTTGAAAGCCCAGGCTCTATTCCAAGCTCCTCAAACGCTTTGAAAAGCTCCCCCTCTACCGTACGAAGATTGGGCTGATACTGGGAGCCGTAAAACTTCTCCCCAAAATAGCCAAATTTAAAGGCTACCCTCATAAGCTTCTAGTCTTAGACTTTTTCTTAGACTTTTTTCTCAAGCAAGGAGGAAACAAACTCGTTTACCGTGCTTATCTTTCTTTTCAGAACCTCCTTAACATTCTTCTGGCCTTGGTAGTAGCCTACAGCAGCCCCAACTATGAAGAGGAAATCGATATCGTCAAGCTGGTATTTGTCCTTAATCTCAAGCAATTTTTCCGCCCTGCTCGCTGGTAAACCATCTACAGTTTCCTCCTCGGATTTGTCGAGCTTCTCCAGTAGCCTCTCATCCACACTCCACGCGTTCCTCAGCTCCTCAAATGCATCCCATAAGATTGACTTTTTCATCTGAACATCCATCCCTAACACCCCTTGCTAACTAATTTTGACAAATATAAATGTTTATCCCTTTCCCTCATGATTCGGGAAAAGTTTAAATCGATTCGGTATTACGCATCACATGGAATTAGAGGTGGTTCGAAACAAACCCCCAGGAGCGAGATGCAACACCCTTGTGGAGAATCTTATGCATGCTATTGCAGAAATTATTGATGATCTGGACTTGGAATTGGTAGTAAGGATAACGTATGCTAAAGATGTAAAGGCTCCAGCGATCAGAGTGAATGGGGAGGTTTTGGGGGAAGACCTTTCAATGGAGGAGATAGTGCAAAGATTCTCCGTTGAAGATTTGATTGAAATTCTAAAAGAAATTTCATAGCTTTTGGCTTTATTGGGTTTTTTATAGGTTTGTCACCTTTTTAGCCGATTTTTTTAGTGCTTTAGTGCAGCCCTTGTATGGAGAATTCTATGAATTGCGGTTAGATGCGAGAGTATGGCAACAATAATTATCGCTATCTCAACGTATCCGGCTAAAATTCCAAGAAAAATTATTATGAGCCTTTCGCCTCTTTCTGCTATTCCAACGTCGCATTTCTCGATTATTTTTTCAGCTCTTGCCCTTGTATAGCTTACAAGCAAAGCTCCGCTCAGCGCGAGTGTGATGTAGATCCAGTTAACTCCATAGATACCTAAAGCAATGAAGATCGCAACGTCAACATATCTATCAAAAACGGAATCGAGAAAGCCACCAAACTCCGAAACTAAAATCTGATTTCTTGCAAGAGCTCCATCCAGCATATCAAAGAATCCACTCACGAGAATGAAAATACCACCGAGCAATAGCTCTTTACTCGCTATCAGATATGCGGAGAAGAAGCCGACAAGAAGACCAAGAAAGGTTAAGTGATTGGGTTTCACTCCGGTCTTTACGATTAAACCGGTGAGAGGATTAAGAAGGTCTGAGACTAGTGATTTCACTTTGCTTAGCATGCTTAAGGGAAAGAAAAGGGATATTAATTTTTTTCCACATCATCTCCATATTTTGCCCCGATAATGCCCTGTAATCGGGCATCCAAGGCAGAGTTCGTTTCTCCAATAGTCACATACACCACAGTCAGAGTTGCATGGAGCCTTGTCGGATCGCTCGATGTGAACTTTCATTGGAACGACGGTATCTTTTTCTGCTCTTACAACAATTCCGACATCTATGTCGTAAACATTTGGATCTGGGCGAATATGTTGATCAACTATCGCTTCTAGGGTTGAGAGATCCTCTCCTATGAACATCATAGTCAGATTCTTGTTTCCGGCGATAACGAATCCATTGAGGAAGAATGGACAGCCTATGAAGAGGTTTATAAGTTCCCTGGGCTGTCTGCACTTCACATCCACTTTCAGCACATAGAGTCCAGCGTTTTTCAGATTCACGCCATAGGTGTGGTTTATTATCCCAAGTTCCCTCATTTTCTTTATTCTTGCCCCAACGGATGGCTGTGATAATCCTACAACCTTCGCAATCTCGTTCTGTGAAATTTCGGGATTCTCCTCGAGTATTTCTAGAATCATCTTGTCCTTTTCATCAAGTTCAAAAACCCCTACCATTTTCTAAAACCCCCCTCTAGTAGGTAAACCTTAACTTATAAAAAATTAGCGATTGTCTATTACACTAAAAGACCATCAAACCTTTTTGAGGAAGAGGGATGGAATAAATAATTCAACTTCTTTTGCTTTCACTGGTTATTCTCAGATACCAAGGGAATAGAAAAGTCAGATTAGGCTCCCTAATCTAATTTGTGAACTCCTGTCTTTGATATTTTGGAAGAGAATGCAAATCCATAGTCTTTGAGCAAATCTACGGGGGAATCTGAGAAGATAGCTTTACCGAGCATCACCATGGAAGCCCGATAACCCTTTCGTTCAATCTCTTCTATGATCTCAGCAAGCTCATCGTCCATTAGGCCAGTCTTCAATGCAAATTCCTTTGAAAGCTTGAAAAGATTATCCAGACTCGGATCAAGAGGGAATTTTTCTACAGCCTCCAATCCAAATTTCTGGATCTTCTCCACGACATCCTCATCCTTCAGTATCTTCTTGGTTGAAATCGGGCCTAAAACTAGAAAGCTTAGCTCTCTACCAAAGCTGAACCTCTCGATTTCCGCTCTGCTGGGTGATGCGGCCTTCTTCCTTAAAACAACACCGCCATAATACTGGCAAACCACATCACCCAGGCCGGTGGAGCTTAGAACTTCACATTCGTGCGAAAGGTCGGCAAGCTCAAGAGGGGGCATCTTCAAACCTAGTTTTTCGTTAATTTCAAATGCCGATGCAAGGCACGATGCCCCGCTGAAACCAAAACCACAGCCTATTGGTATCTCAGCCTTGATCTCGAGTTCTCCATTAAAAAACATTCTTTCAAAAAGGGTCTCAATCGTTTTAAATTTGAAGTCTTTCCCGTTTACCTTGATTTTAGCTGTTTTTGAGACTGTTCTTACTTTTGCTTCCTTTGTTCTTGCCTTTACTCTTACACCCCTCTCAAGGGTTATCCCCAATCCGAGGGAACCCGTTGAGAGAGGATTGTCGGAATAGAAAGGTGAAAAGAACGCTGTAACGCTTGCGGGAGCGAAGTAGGTCATAGAATTTTAAGCTAAATTTTGAGCTAAGACGTCTTCGATGTAGATCTTGACGATCTTTTCAGCTACATCCGATTTCAGACCCTCAATCCACTCCTTTCTTCGTTTGGTGATAACAAGAACTCTCGTATCCTCTGTTCCCATCCCTTTCTCGAGCACATCGTTGGCAACAACCATCGAAAGTCTGTCGTCTATCATCTTCTCGTAGGCTATGTTGTAAAGTTTCTCCTCACCAACTCCTGTCTCAGCCTTGAAGCCTATAACCTCTCCATCATAAATCTCTCTCACTTTATGCAGAATCTTTGGCGCAGCTTTTAGGTGGAGAATAAGTTCTTCCTGCGTCTTTATCTTACTTTCTGCCATCTCGATCGTGAAGTCAGCAGCGGCGGCAGCTGAAACGAAGAGATCACACCTCTTTACTTCCTCCAGCGAGTGATCCAACATGTCCTGTACGCTCCTCACTGTAATCTCTTTAAAATCAGGCAATCTTACGTTTCTTGGCTTGGAAGTGATAATCACAACTTCAGCCCCCCTTCTCCAGAGTTCCAGGGCTATCTCGTGTCCCATCAGACCAGAGCTTCGATTGCTGATGAACCTTATCGGATCTATCTGCTCGTAAGTAGGGCCAGAAGTGACGACAACTCTTTTCCCGGCGAACTCCTTTCCGTAGAGCTTTCTCTCAACATGGAGGCAGATCGTCTCGTTATCCGCGAATTTGGCCTTAGCTTCCGAATAAACAGGCTCTACTATCTCTATCCCCATCTTCCTCAGTTTTTCGACATTCTCCTTTACAGCTTCATTCTTTATCATTCCCTCATGCATCGCTGGAACGAGGATTATCGGCTTTCCCGAGCCTAAAGCTGTTGTCGCCATTGTTGTTACCGGAGTATCATCTATTCCGTTGGCAATTTTTGAAATCGTGTTTGCGGTGGATGGAGCTACGAGTAGCAGATCCGCCACCCCATCAAGGCCTAAAAGCTCGACATGCTCTATCTTTCCCGTTATCTCCGTAATAACTGGGTTGTCAGTGGCAAACTCTAAAGCATATGGATGAATTATTTTCTGAGCAGCTTTACTCATCACAGCTACAACTTCAGCCCCCCTTCTTGCAAGTTCTCTGGCGAGCTTAACAGTTTCAACAGCAGCTATGCTTCCTGTAACAGCGAGAACTATCTTCCTCCCTTCAAGCTTTCTGTTCTTTGTCCCTCTCAATCTTTGAAGATGCATACTTCCTCACAGCCTCCTCGAAATTTTTGATGTTTCCGGTTTCTATTGCCCTTCTGTAAACCGGTCTCTTTAAAACATCTTCTATCAGATTTATCGTAGAGGAAAGAACCTCAATCTTCTTTTCATCTCTCTCCATGAATTCCCCTTCCTCGGCAACCTCAACCTCTTCCCTCTCTATGATGAATTTCCTACCCTCCTCAACTTTTTGCTTTTTAACTATTCTTTCCACGGCATTCTCCCAAGATTCTCTCCAAGGAGGGCTGTAAGCAAGCTCCTTAGAGAAAACACTTGTCCTTTCGACATTAATCAAATCATAAGGGCAGGAGTTCTCGCATGCGCCGCAGTAAACGCAGAAATCTTCATTAAAATCAACTCTCGATTTGTCTTTGGAAACATACCAAACCTTATTGTACTTGCAAACCTTTATACATGCTCCACAGCCTACGGGATCGCAGCGGTACATTCTGGCCTCGAAAAGAGAAAGCTTTCCCTCGAAGGGTTTTATTGTTTTTGCAGCATCATACGGACAGATCTTCTCGCAGTAAGCACAATGAGAGCAGAGATCCTGATCTATGCTGATCTCGGCTATCTTCTCAGGCAATTGATAGTCAATGAGTTTTCCCCCCTCAACTTTGATCGCATCTTCGGGGCAAATAATTTCACAAAGCTTGCAGTAATCGCATTCCTTCTCATCGATCAGGATCTCCCTCTCGTAAGGAAGGATATCGTAGGGCTGAGGCTCTTTTTCAATCATCTTGAAAACTTCGCAGAATTCAGCACATATTCCGCAGTAGTTGCACTTCTCAAAGTCTATTACAACCTTCCCCTTAACATCGGGTGGATTCTTAATCTCGATATCTTGCCTTGTCAGCCTGATATCTCGCTTTATCGCGTTTGTTGGACAGGCTTTGTAGCAGAGCGTGCATTCAACGCATTTGTCTTCGTACTTGTAAGTATGGGCAACAAGAGAGATTGGGAGAGTGGCTTTCTCTACTTTCTCGCCGTTTATGTAGAATTCGAAACAGTCAAAAGGACAGAATGCATAACAAATCCCGCAATAAGCGCATTTAATGTGATCTATGATAACGGGAGGAATGTCAAGGCCAAGGGCTATATCATGTATCGGCCCGAGCTCTATTGCAGCAACCGGACAGGCATAAACGCAAACACCACATCCATTGCATCTTTTGTAATCGTAAACGAGCAGGCGATCTTCATCTTCAGCATGCTGCTTGAATCTGAAGATCTCCCCTTCAATCTCTACGTCCCTTTCAACTTCCATCCAAATCTTCTCCTTTTGTATTTCGAAACTATGAAACCATCAAAGCTAGGAACTATCAAATTTACATCAAGTTTATCTGTTTATTTCCTTAACTCAACCCTCACATCATTCTCAACCGGCCCAATTGTCTTGATCTCGTTAATAAATCGCGTCACATCCGCGATTATTTCCGTCGCCTCTCCAGCAGAATGCCAGGAAGTAGTTACTCTCCGCGGATTTATGCCAACTACTTCCAAAGCTTTCTTTATCGCCTCAACCCTCTCTCCTGCTTTAAAATTCCCGTGCTTGAAATGGCACTCCCCAAGCCTGCAGCCTGAAACGATAACACCATCCACACCGCTTTTCAATGCAAGCAGAATCCACTCTGGATCAACTCTTCCAGAGCAAAGCGTTCTTATCACGCGGATGTTTGGATCGTATTGCAATTTCATCGTTCCAGCAAGATCTATTGCTCCGTAGCTACAGTACCAGCACGCGAACATGAGAATGAGTGGAAAAACTTTCTTTTCCTCTGTTAAAGCCCTGATCTGGGCTTTTATCTGCTCATCACTGAAGAATCCCATGTCGATTGCATCAGTCGGGCAGGCAGCCACGCAGATACCGCACATAACGCATGCGTTTGGATCAATTTCTGCTCTCTTTTCTCTTAAAAAGGCAGCATTGAACTTGCAGACTCTCACGCAAATTCCGCAACCAATACATTTTTCCCTATCAACGAAAGCGTAGTAGGGGTCCAGCTCTGTTGTGCCTTTAATCATAAGCTGCACAGCCTTGCTGGCTGCGAGTCCAGCTGTTGCAATCGAATCCTGAATATCTTTTGGTCCGCTGCTTGTACCGGCAAGAAATATCCCTCTCACATCCGTTTCAGCGGGTCTGAGCTTTGGATGGGCAGGTTCATAGAATCCATCTTCGCCCATTGAAATTCCGAGTTTCGTCGCTATCTCTGTATTTGGTTCCAAACCAATGGATAAGACTACGAGATCGAATTCCTCCTCTCCAAACTCTCCCGTTAGCGTGTTCTCATAACTCAAAATTAGGTTCGAATCCTCACCTTCCCATATCTCCGCAACCCTCGACCGAATGAATTTCACACCACTCTCCTGTACTCTCCGGTAGAATTCTTCATACATTCTTCCAAAGGCTCTGATGTCGATGTAGAAGATATAAACATCCGAATCTGGGTATCTCTCTTTGATTGTATAGGCATTCTTTAGTGAGGCCATACAGCAAACCCTGCTGCAGTATTTATTTGTGTTCTCATCTCTACTTCCAACGCACTGGATGAAGGCGATTTTTTTGGGGATCTTTGAGTCGGAGGGTCTAAGAAGCAAACCATGCGTTGGACCGGAAGCAGAAAGCAATCTTTCAAGCTCGAGAGTGGTTATGACGTTTGGATAGACACCATATCCATATTCCGGCTTTTTTCTTGCATCAAAAGCCTTGTAGCCGGTTGAAACTATTATCGTTCCAACCTCTAATTCTACTTCCTCAATTTTCTGCTCGAAGTCTATCGCTTCCGGCTCACAAGCTTTCTCACACAATCTGCAACCAATGCAGTGTTCCCAGTCGATAGAAGCGTAAAGGGGTGTTGACTGTGGAATTGGTATGTAGATGGCTTTCCTAACTCCGATTGCATAGTCGAACTCGTTCGGAACTTCAACTGGACAAACAGAGGAGCAATCATCTATACATCCCTTGCATTTCGCGGTATCGACGTATCGGGGATACTTAACAACTGTAACCTTAAAATCCCCCACATGCCCCTTGACCTCTTTAATTTCTGCGTTCGTGATCACATCGATGTTTGGATGATTCCAGACCTCGCTCATTTTTGGCGCGAGGATGCATATCGAGCAATCGTTCGTTGGAAAAACCTCGTTGAGCGTTGCCATATGCCCGCCAATTGTCGGTCTTTTTTCGACAAGGTAAACCTTAATGCCAGAGTCTGCGATGGTTAATGCTGCTTCAATGCCTGCAATTCCGCCTCCTATGACTAGGGCGGACTTCTTAACAGGTCTTCCGATCCTTTCTAATGGTTTAAGCTCTCTTGCACTTGCAACAGCCATTCTTATCAGGTCTTTCGCCTTCTTTGTGGCAAGCTTTGGAGAGCTAATGTGGACCCAGGAACACTGCTCCCTTATATTTGCCATTACAACCATGTACGGATTCATTCCCGCTCTTGCCGCCATCCTTCTGAATGTGCTCTCATGGAGCTTTGGGCTGCAAGCCGCTATAACGAGTCTGTCGAGCTTGTAATCCTTAATTGCCTCGATAATTTCCTCCTGTGCGGAATCAGAGCATGAATAACTTATATCCTTTGCAAAAACAACTCCTTCCAAGCTTTGTGCATAGTTAACGAGCTCCTCAACATCAAGAACCCTGGCGATGTTCAGGCCGCAATGGCACACAACCACACCGATCCGCATCCCATCTCCCCTTGACGAATGGATTATGAAACGAGTATGTGATCTCAGTTTATGATTTACAATTCATTTACAGTTCATTTACAATTCCATATCCTTCCCTTTTTAACATTTTACATTTTCCATTTGAACTCTTTTCAATTATTTTGAAAAGTAATTTTGGATTAAAAAACCATTGAAAGCTTAGCAGTGTAAATGTGAAGTTGTGAAGTTGTGAAGTATGAAGCCGCAAAGCTATGAAGCCAACCATGAAGCAACAAATTAAAATAATCCAAACTAGAGGGATTTCTGTGGAACTCATAGCGATCTCTGTATACGGGCTGGATAAGCCTGGGATAATAAAAGCCATCTCGGAAGTTTTAGCGGAGAATAATGTGAATATCGTGGACATCGAGCAGATGGTTCTGCAGGGAGTATTCGCGATGTTCGTAATCGGTGATGTAAGTGGAAGCAAAGTCTCCTTAGAAGAACTCTCCGAAAAACTTAAAGATGCCGGAAGGAATGTGGGGGTTTCAGTTGACACATCACCCTTTTTTAGGCCTGAGACGAGGAGAAAAAACCTATACGTTTTAACAGTTCTGGGAGAGGACAGGGTTGGGATAGTGTACAGAATTTCTAAATTGCTTTTCTCCCTCGGAATTAATGTGGAGAAAACCTCGCTTACAGCTAGAGACAAACTCATCTCGATAGAGTTCCTTCTTGATTTGAGGGGAGCGGATGCAGTTGAAGTGAGGAAAAGGCTCAGAGAGGAAATTGAAGAACTCGGTTTAGATGTGGTACTCCGGCCTTACAGGGAGTTTGAGAAGGCGAAAAGGCTGATAGTTTTCGACATGGATTCAACGATAGTTGATGCGGAAATAATAGACGAACTCGCAAAGGTTGCTGGAGTTGGGGAGGAGGTAAAGAGAGTTACTGAGAAGGCAATGGAAGGCGAAATAAGTTTCAAAGAGGCTTTGGAGGAAAGGGTAAAGCTTCTTAAAGGCTTGCCCGTTGAAGTTTTAGAGAGGATTTACAGCCAGATAAAGCTTACCGAAGGAGCAAAGGAACTCATAAAGAGCTTGAAGGAGTCTGGATATGTGGTTGCCGTTATCAGCGGTGGGTTCTCTTACTTCACAAACAGGCTTAAGGAGGAACTTGGATTGGATTATGCTTTCGGAAACGAGTTGGAGATAGAAAATGGCGTGCTGACGGGAAGGCTGAAAGGCAGAATCATCGATGCAGCCGAGAAGGCAAGGATAATTGAAGAAATAGCAAGGAAAGAGGGGATTGACAGGGAAGATATAGTTGCGGTGGGTGATGGAGCTAACGACAAAATAATGGTTGAGAATGCTGGTTTGGGAATCGCTTTCAACGCGAAAAATGCCTTGAAGGAAGTTGCAGACGGCAGTATTTCAAAGGAGAATCTTATTGGGATTGCCAGTATTCTGAAGCTAAAAAATGAGTTCAGGAAAAGGATCTGAATTTTAGAATTTTAGAATTTAAATTTAATTTTTGCAATTGAAAGAGATTGCAGAACAGCATAGCACCTTGCAAGGGGGAGAAAGAGGTATTCCTAGATCTCATTCTTCTATTCTATTTACCGCCACTCCCGCTCCCACTCCTGTTCTCCATGTAGAAGAGAAGTTAAGTTAGCTAGAGGACAAGAGCTAGAGAGCCAAGACGGCATGTGAAGCCTACAGACCGCAAATCATAAGACATAAATAAGTTGAATGCATTCAATTTATTATGGTCAAGACCGTGACCATAGCGGATGACGTTTACGAGGAACTCGTGAGAATAAAAGGAAAAAGAAGCTTCTCAGAAGTAATAAGAGAACTTCTAAAGAGTAGAGAGGGAAATGCAAAGGCTCTTGTGAAAATTTTTGGCGTGCTTAGCGAAGAGGAGTATAGAGATGTGAAGAGTAAAATTGATGCTCTCAAGGAGGATTTTGAAAAATGGGGGCAGTCCTTGACACAAATGTGATCATAGAAGTGGCGAGAGGCAACGAATCAGTTCTCAAAAGAGTTCTCTCAGTCGATAACCACTTTTACATAACTGCTGTAACAAAATTCGAGATACTCATTGGAGCTCCAAAACTGAAGGAGATGGATCTCTTAGATTCCTTCGAAAAACTACCTTTTGATGACAAATCAGCTGAGGTAGCAGCTGAGATTTACAAGAAAGGGAAGGATGTTGGAAGGATGATGAGTCTGAGGGATCTCTTCATTGGTTCGATTTGCATAGCTCACAAATTGCCATTGGTGACTTTAGATAAGGATTTTGAGCCCCTCAAAAAACTTGGTTTAAATTTGGTCTTGATCGAATAAATGCTGTCTAGACGTCTAATCTAAGTCCCCAAAATTTAACTGAAAATAAAAAAGTAGAATCTCCTTTAAAACCCTTTAAACCTCTTATAAATTCCTTTAAACCTCTTCAAACCTCTGCTTAAGCTTCTCCATAACTTTGGGCAGTGTGGTGTACTCCATGTCCTCACTCGGCAACCTGTGCGGTTCGAATGGGCCATGCCTTCGTATGTAATCGGTTATCTCCATAGCTTTCTGTCTTGTAAGCTCGAAGGCTGGATCATCGAAGAGATCGACCGGCCCTATAAGCCTCCCATTTGCAAGCTGGAAACCAGCCCCTATTACCCTTGGCGGCCCATCGAATCTCGTACATTGGCTGTATTTAAATGGGACTGGCATCAGAGGCCCATTATGACTTCCTCTCATCCACCCGCTAACGAGGTGTGGAAAAGCGAAAGCCTCTATGACCTCTCCTACAGCCGGTAAACCGCTCTGAGCCCTTACCAGAGCGACAGGATCGTCCTTGCCAACATATTCTCCAGCAATCTGGTAGAGTTTCTCAGTACTTATAACCGCTACCGGCTCATCTGCTGGAAGCTTTCCTTCCTTCGGGAATACTCTTTTTATCACGAACCTGCTCTTTCCGCCTATCAAAGCGAGGATGTCGTACATTTCTTCCGGGGCTCTCATGAAAACTCTCTTGCTCTCGTAGATGTCCCAGATTTCAAAAACGAAGCCATCATGCAGGGTTGGATCGATTATTAGGCCAGCCGTGTTGAATGGATCGGCGAAAATTCTGAATATTGGCAAGTTGAAAGCTCCTGGTTCGGTTTTATCCATGAAAAATGCAAGAACAGGTTCGGCCTTTCTCTCTGTAAATTCCATCTCTGCAACACCAGGTCCCATTCCTCTGACGTTTCCAGAGAAAGCATCTGCGAGCAGGTCTTGTCCTGCTCCATAGAGCTTTAGCTCCTTTGCTTTTTCAGTGGCTTTCTCAAAAGTTTCCCATGCAAGGCCGTGGATCTTCTCGCTGTCAACTCCCTCTCTGTGGGTCATTAGAAGCTCGAGATCATCTCCGGCATTGGAAACCCAGTAGTCTATGATGAGCCCGCTCTCTTTTGCCTCCTCAAGATTTTTTCTTGCTACCTCCTGAATTTCTTCAGGCACGAGCACATGGCCGGGCAAACCGCCGACATCCGCCTTGATTATACTAACAGTAATTTTTTCTGCCATAGATTGAAGTTGGAGATGAAAAATTTAAAGTTTGGGGTTCTTGATCCCCGTTTATGATTCTCGTTTATTCTTCTTTATTCTGCTTCTAATTTTATTGCTTGAATTTTATTTGATAAATTAATCTTGTAAGTCTTGGCTTAATCCCGTTTCAAAACGATGGCAATTCCTGTCAGCACAACGATCATCGCAAGATATGCATTGGCGGGGAGTAGCTGGCCTAGTATGAGGTAAGCAAGGATTGAAGCTCCAACTGCCTCTCCCAACACAGTTGTTGTGACCGGTAATGCTTTCATGTGTCTCAGGACATAGTTCAGAATCGTATGACCTATGGACATGGGGATGATGGCGAGCAGTACGAAATAAATCCATGTTTGCATGGGATAGTCGAAAAGGTAATGGAAAAGATAATGAAAAAGGTCATATGATAAGGAGAGGTTGATAGGGGGATTTACCGGATTAGCTGGGGAATTGATTGAGAGGTTTATTATATTGATTAAAAGGGTTGTAAGAGTTGCGACGGAGTAGGTTAGGAATACGTAAGAGTTGAATGCTATTCTGTCTCCCACAAATCTGCCCGTAGCAAAATAAACACCCCCTGCAACCGCACCTATTAAAGCCAGAACAACACCATACGGGGTGGATGAGGGATCCGCTCCGCTCAGAAAGTACACTCCTCCAATGGCTATTGCAGCCCCAAAAAGCTGAATTTTGTTCGGTTTTTCTCCGAAAAAGGAAGAAAAAAAGCCTGAGAAAAGAGCATGAGTACACACAACAGTTGTGCTTACCGCAACAGAAGCGTGAAAGAGCGACTCAATCCAAGATGCAAAGTGAATGCCCAAAGAAACCCCCGCTACGATGGGGAAACCTAGAAATCGGAGTTTTTGGGGTTTTTGTATGATTTTAGGCCGTAAGATTAAAAGAATGAAAAGGGAAAGGAAGAGCCTCCAGAATGCGGTCACACTTCCAGGAGCGGATGCTAGAACGGCTAGGATGGAAGCCAGAGAAATCGCCATCACAGCTATGAAGAGCAGGATTAGAAGCTTAACCCTTGATGGCTCTTTTTTAAGATCGTCTTTTTTGGAATTAATTGTCTCCTTAACCCCCTTAACCACGAATTTTTTCTTTTACCCAGCATAAAATAATTTTCCGTTCCTTCGGGATTTTGAAAAAATTATACAAAAGGTAAACATTTTCTGTCATGATAATGACAAAATCTTATAACTAGCATCATTATAATGGGAAAAATTTATATTCTAATTGTTTGAAATAAAAACAGGAGAGTGAAAGTGATGGCTTTAGAAAAGCTTCAAACTGGCATTCCTGGATTTGATGAAATCTGCTATGGAGGATTGTTGAGGGATAGAAGTTACTTGCTTTCAGGCCCCTCGGGTTCAGGCAAGACGATTTTTGCAGTTCAGTACCTGATTAATGGCATAGAAATGTTCAATGAGCCCGGGATAATGGTTGCCACCGAAGAAAGGCCACAGCATATCAGGGAACACTTCTCAACCTTTGGATGGGATATGGAGAGGTATGAAGACGAGAACATGCTTGCTATTCTCGACGCAACTTCAACCAAAATTGGATTACCCAGTGATGAGAAGTACATCGATGTGAGGCCTTTTGACACTCGTTCTCTCATCGACCAAATAATAAACATTCAGGATGAAATAGGAGCTAGGAGGGCTGTGCTTGACTCAACAACCTCCATAGGGTTTGCGATTAACGATATTCCCAAATTCAGGATCGAGTTACTCAAGCTCTCAACTACGATGGAAATTCTAGGCCTTACTTCGATTTTCACTTGCGAGGTTTTGAGCACAACTGGAGATATGATAAGCAGATTCGGCGTGGAGAATTTCCTAGTTGAGGGTAACATAGTACTTTACTACACAAAGAGCGAGAACGTGAGGGTGAGAGGCATTGAAATATTCAAGATGAGAGGGAGCAACCACAGCAAGAAAATCCATCCCTTCGAGATAACCGATAAAGGAATTGTCGTACACGCCGAGGAAGAGGTTTACTGAATCTGAGTTAAATCGAATTAATCCAATCTTCTTTTTCTTTTGGAAGTAAATTCAGCCTCAAAAAAACTTTAACCCTATAGCTTAATTTCGATCCCATATACCTTTTCGACATTGTCAACGCAGATCTTTTGTGCAACCTCCCCATAACCAAGTTCGTAGAGCTCCTTTACCCTTCTTGGCACGGTTTTAGGGCCCAGAATTGCACCAGGTCTAGTTTTGTCATCAATGTAGTCTGTTTCAACTAAAAATCTGTCTCCTTCTTCTGCAGCACTAACAACATTCCCATTTCCGGCTATAACTGATGGAAAGAGTCCTATTTCCTTAAACTCCTTCACAGCTGGTGGAGCGAAGTGCTTGACAACTTTTTTAAGCTTTATTCCAGCTTTTTTCGCTATTTTCGCTATCTCTTTCATTCCCTTAAAGCTGTAGCTTTCAGTATGAAGTTGAACGGCACATCCGACTTCTTTAGCAACGATGAAAGCATGTTCCATAACTTCGTTGCTCAACTTCCAAACTTCTTTGCTCACCTTATAATGGGGTCTGCCACTTTTTATCGCAACCGCCTTTCCTTCTTCGACGTACTTTCCCGCTAGTTCCAAAGCTTCCTTCATAATTTCAGCTGACTTCTCATACCCCAGTTTTTCTCCGAGTATCGTTATCTCTGCCGGATGTACGGCAAGAACGGCAAAAGCTCTTACAATCTCATTCGCCTGCTCGACAAGTCTGAGATGATCATCGAAAATGATCCTGAAATCATCACCCTTTTTCGGGTAAACTCCATAATAGGGACTGATCAGGGAGACGAGGAGAACGTGTGTCCCTCCGGCATTTCTGAACTGCTTCAAAGCCTTGAGCCTGAGATGGTTGTAGAGGTGCATGTGGTTGTCGGTTATTATCCTTTCCATGTGCGAAATTCAGGCGTGGGAAAGAAAAAGTTGTTGATAAAAAGTTTGACTTGTCAGCTTGCTCATCGACCCTTTCCTTCAATGCTATTTCAATTGTTTCAACGTTGCTTCAGTGGCGGATCAAGATGGCTGCAATAACCGGACAAAGAATTTAAAGGTTTATATCGAACCATTGACATGCGAAAAACTGTACTCCTTGTGATTTCCCTCTCCTCCTTTCTGACCCCTTTCACACTTTCTTCGGTAAACGTTGCCTTACCAACGATAGGGAAGGAGTTTGCTGTAGATGCGATAACACTTAACTGGATAGCTACCGCTTATCTGCTATCATCTGCGATGTTCCTTGTACCTTTCGGTAGACTTGCAGATATAAAAGGAAGAAAGAGGGTTTTTACCATCGGAATTTTTCTTTTCACCCTTGGTTCAACTCTTGCCGGTTTTTCCAATTCAGCTGAGATGATAATCGTCTTCCGAATTTTGCAAGGAGTTGGAGGGGGAATGGTTTTTGCAACTGTATTGCGATACTCACATCCGTTTTTGAGCCCAAAGAAAGGGGAAAAGTGCTTGGTATAAACGTTGCTGCTGTTTATACTGGCTTAAGCCTTGGCCCGTTTTTCGGTGGGATACTGACTCAGCACTTCGGATGGAGGAGTGTGTTTCTTATAATAGGGCCCTTTGGAATCCTTATAATCCTTCTAGCATTTTTGAGACTGAAGGCCGAGTGGGCTGATGCGAGGGGTGAGAAATTCGACTTGCTTGGTTCCTCACTTTACAGCCTGATGCTCGTTTTTATTATGGTGAGGGTTTCTAATTCCTCGCTTGTACTGATAATCCTCGGATTCGCATTTTTGTTTGGATTTGTGCTGTGGGAAAGCAGAATTGAGCAACCGGTGCTTGAAATAAGGCTTTTCAGGAGAAATTTGACCTTTGCCCTCTCAAATCTCGCAGCGTTACTCAATTATTCAGCAACCTTTGCAATAACCTTTCTGCTCAGCCTGTATCTGCAGTACGTTAAAGCCCTATCACCTCAGGAAGCGGGAACGATCCTTGTTGCACAGCCAGCAATAATGGCGATTTTCTCGCCCGCAGCGGGATGGTTATCTGATAGAATAGAACCTAGGGTGGTTGCTTCAGCTGGAATGGCAGTTATAGCTATCGGCCTCTTTGGTTTCTCCATGATAGATGAGCGAACCTCTTTAGAATTGATAGTGGAAAATTTGATGTTTCTAGGCTTTGACTTTGCTCTTTTCAGCTCTCCAAATACGAACGCGATCATGGGTTCAGTTGAGAAGAAATTCTACGGAATTGCCTCGGCAACGTTAGCGACAATGAGAGTAGTTGGACAAATGCTGAGCATGGCGGTAGTTATGCTCATCTTTGCGATATACCTGGGTAGGGTTGCAATAACACCAGAAATTTATGATTTGCTCGTTGAGAGCACGAGAGTATCTTTTATTGTTTTTTTCGGTCTTATGCGTAGTTGGAATTTTTGCCTCTCTTGGGAGGGGCAGGATAAGGTGAGAGCAGTTATGAAACAAGGAATAATAAAAAATAGAGTAAATATAGAATAAATCTTAGAAATCATGAAATCAATCAAGCTGGAGATATTCTTTTTTCACGTGTTTGTAATGCTCAACGGGCATGAGATTGTATAAAGCTCGCTCCACAACCTCGCTCAGCGATGGATGGATGTGCATAGCATCGAAATCCTGAAGTTTAGCATCGACCCCCATCAAAGCGATTATCTCGTGGATGAGGATGGAAGCGTATGGGCCGAAGACGTGAGCACCGAGAATCCTCCCGTCTCTTGTTAGAATCACCTTTACGAAGTAGTTCTCCGCTCCCATCGCCATTCCCTTGGCGGTATCTTCGTATCTGTAGAACCCTATAAGGACTTTATCACCGAATTCTTTTACCGCCTCGCTCTCTTTCATCCCAACCCCTGCGATCTCTGGATGTGTGAACACAGCGTGGGGCACCTTGCTGTAGTCGACTTTCACCTTTCTCTTCAAGAATGCGTTCTGAAAGACTATGCTCGATTCATAGTTCGCTACATGTTTGAAGAGGTACCTGCCGTTTGCATCTCCTAAAGCGTAAATGCCGGGCATTGAAGTCTCGAGATACTCGTTAACTTTAATCCATCCTGCATCATCTGTCTCAATTCCTCCTCTCTCTGGATGCAGAATGTCGGAGTTGGAAGCTCTTCCGGCAGCAACGAGAATCTCGTCGAATTCAGCCTCCCTCAATCTGCCATTCTCAAGATCTTTTGCGACAATAACCTTCTTCTCTCCCTCTTTCTTCACCTCTACAACCTCATGGTTGGTTACGATTTCCATATGTTGCGAGAATTCTCTTTTTGCAGCTTGGGAAACCTCTGGCTCCTCTTGGGGGAGGAAATAGGGGTTTCTTCCAAATATCGTTATCTCAGCTCCCATAGACGATAGAAAATGCCCGTATTCAGCAGCAACGTATCCTCCTCCGATAATACCAAAACTTTCAGGCAGGTCGTCTAACTTCAGGATCGTATCGCTTGTAAGGTATCCAGTATCCTTCAAACCCTTGATAGGAGGAATTAGAGGTTTTGAACCTGTGCAAAGAATTATGTTCTTTGACTTAATCCTCTTTTTTCCAACCTTCAGGACGTAGGGTTCTATGAATTCGGCTTTTTCATGGTAATAATCGAGATCCGAGCTTTCAAGACCATTTTTTATCGCTTCGATATCCTCGTATATCAGACTCCTCATTCTTTTCATGATTTTCCTGAAGTCTATTGATTCGATCTTCGCATCTATCCCGAATTTTTTTGCTCTTTCGACAGTTCTAACTAGTTCCGCATGATAGAGAAGAATTTTCGTGGGAATACAGGCTCTTGTAAGGCAAATTCCACCCGGCTCGTCTTTATCGATAACCGCAACCTTCATCTCAGGCTTATGCCTAAGAATTTCGCTGACGATATTCATCGCCGAGCCTGTTCCGATCGCTATTAGATCGTACTCCTTTGGATTATATTCCTTCATATTCATACCTTCTTTCCCCATATCCCGTATCCCTCATGACCTATACTCTCAAAAGGTAGGAAAAAACCGCTTGGCTTGGAAATCCTCTCATTTCAAGAAACTTTCGATTCATCTTGTATAAGCTTATCGTTTATCGTTGTTTTTCGTTGTTCATATGTTAATCCCCCAAATTTTGCCTTATACCTTCGTCGCTCTCGCTAGGTCATCTGCTTAATCTGCTTGATCTGCTTGAGCAGATCTGCTTAAGCAAATCTAGAACTCCTTTGAACGTGTATTTTTCTGGAATTACCGCATCAATTCCGAATTTTCTGAGCTCATCTTTTGTAGGCGGGCCTATCGCAACTACAGTAATTTTATCCAAAGCATCCTTCGTTTCATTTAGAATTCCACTCTTTTCTGCCAGCTCAAAGAAACTTCTCACCATCATTCTCGAAGAGAAGACTATGGCATCTAAGCTGCCTGAACTGCCTGAACTGCTTAAACTGACCAATTCAAACAAAAATTTCCTTTGTTCATCGCCATGCTCATGGCTGATAGTGTACAGCACGTATTCCCTAACATCCGCTATCTCAGCCAGTTTAAGCAACTCCGGGTCTCCTTTATCACTTCTAAAAATAGCAACCTTTTTCCCCTTTAACTCATCTTTGAATTCCGTGTAAAGAGTTTTAGAATCGAATTTGCTTGGTAGCAGAGATTTTATTCCCTCTCCCTCTAAAATCTTTGCAGTTGACGGCCCGATTGAAATTACTCTGGCTTTTCTCAATCTATTCAAAATGGAGTTGTTGATAAGTATTCTAGCTGCGGTCTGGCTGGTTATTATCGCGTACTCGAATTGAAAATTATCAGGCTCAAGTTCTGCTTCTTCTATTCTCAGAAAGGGAACTCCAACAACCTTAAAGCCGGCAGATGAAAAGAGCTTCTTCGTTTCTTCCATGTACTCTGCTGGTCTGAGGATTGCAACCTTCATCCGTTTAATGCTGATACCACGCTTTTTATTAATTGTGTGTTCTATGCTTTTGCAGGAAAAGTTTTCAGAGATCCGTAGGCAAAGGCCTGCAAGCAAAGATTTTTCGGCCAAAAGGCAAAATCAGAAGTAGAAGAGTCTCCTTCCAATCCTAACCAGATCAAATATCGTCGCATTGTAGTCTATTAGCCTAGAAATCTGCTTTTGAAAAATTCTGGCTGTGATATAAGCATCGCTCAGAGCATCATGTCTTGTGGTCTCAGAGATGCCGTATGTTTTCATGATCGTGTCGAAATCGAGTCTGTACGTTATGGCTATTCCCTTTTTCCTTAAAAGCCATGCCTCGATTTCTGCAATGTCCGCATATCTCTCAGGAGAGAACTTTTTCTTCATTTTTTCCTTAAAGGATCTTTTCAGGAATTCAATGTCAAAAAGCGTGGCAAAGCCAATTAAAACCTTCCCCTCAATCAGTTCAAGAACCTCCTTACCAACCTCCTCAAAGGCCGGAGCTGGGGAGACATCGCTTGGGCATATACCATGAAATTCTATCGACTTGTAACGGAACTTTTTCGGCTTGATGAGAGTGTAGTAGTGCTTTCCCGCATGAATCCTCATACCTGTCATTGGGATTAGAGCTATGGCTAAAATTTCATCCTTTTTAGGATTCAAACCTGTTGTTTCAAGGTCAATGACGCAAAATTCGGTTTTTTCGAGGTCGGATTCCATTTCCGATTCTGTCTCTAATTCTATCACTTCAGAAAGTTCGTTTCCACCCATTGTCCCATCTCTCTGATGACCCCACTTGATTTTTTGACAACCAGATCATCGAACTTATCCTTTCCGGTCAGCTTTATCTTGAGTTCTATTTTTTTGAGGGCAAGATACGCTTCTCTAAGATCTTCTGCAAGGTTTTTCGGGATGATAACTCCTGATAAAAGTTTTATTCGCTCTGGTGTAGGCCTGGATGTTTTGTCCCCAAGCAGAATCGATAGAGACTTCGCGCAATCAGACACGAAGGAAGTTAGGCTTTCGACGGAGTTACCGTATTCGGATAGCTCTAATTCCGATAAAAGCTTTCTCAGAGACAAAATCGCTAGGTCATTGCTTAGATAAGAATTTACAGCTTCCCTGAATCTGACGTACAACGCTCCATCGCCAAGAAGGTATCTCGAATCGAGAAAATCGAGGGCGTTTGAAGTATTCACACATGAACGTAGAAAGCTATCAACCTCCCCTCCATAACAGAGATTAACTTCAAGCTCAATTCCAACCCTTCTGACGTCTTCATAGAATTCGTTTAGAAGTGGTTGCAAGTCATCTTTTACGAGCACAAAAAATCTGAGTTTAATTGGAAATGATGGTTCTCTTCTTCCAAAATCGGCTATTGGTGTGAAGACAAAATTTTTTGAGATTTCTTTTCTTTCAATACCCCTAAATTCGGCGATCTTTTTCAAAATCATGTCAACCAAGCTTGTAACAACCGTGGAAATTGAAGAATAATCGAAGCCAGATTCGATCATGTTTATAATAGAGATCTTGATCTCGCTGAATATTCCTTCAAGCTCCTCAATATCTTTGCACCTCATCACTTTCTTCGATAAGGGAAGCAGAGATGAATGGGACTCTATCTTTGATATCAGATCCTTTGAGGAAATCAACCCAACCACTCTGCCATCTTCCACAACGGGAAGATGATTGATCGCTTTTGAAACGAATTTCAGATAGGCATCCATGAGTGAAGCTTCCGAGTCGACAGCCTCGACGGGAGAGGACATAACTTCCTTTACAGCTAGATCAAAGGAGATGTTCTCGTTGACGAATCTTACTATGTCGGAGTGGGTGATTATACCGAGAGGTCTCATTCCGTCATCGACGACAACAACACTTCCAACTTTATGCAGGTTCATCAGCCTTACAGCATCCCTGATGCTCTTGTGGGATGCTATAACCACGGGAGATTTTCTTGCTAGGTTGATCACCGAATCCGCATACAGATCATCCACCCTGTTCTCATCGTACAGTTTAAGCAAAGAGTAGAATTTTCTCGACAAGATTTTCCTGAAGAATTCCCCGAATCTTTCGTTTCTTGAGATCAGATTTTTAACTCTATCTGCTTTAAGTTCAAAGCAAACGGAATCCTCCAATGCTTTTGCCGTATACTCGGTCGGTAAACCGTTGAGCGAAGCTTCTATCCCAAAGAGCTCATCTTCAAAAACAACCTCGATCAAATCTTTATCACTTATCAATCCAATTTTTCCTTCTCTAACGAAATAGAGACGATTGATCTTTTTGCCTTTCTTAAAAATCGTTTTACCCGCTTTGTAAAATGAAACTTCCATATCATCTAAGAGGAGTTCGATCTCCTTTCCAGAGAGGAATGAGAAGGGCTTGATCTTTGATAGGTAGTGGGATGGAGGGAAGCTCACCCTATCACCTCAGAAAAGCAAGCTTAAGCGAACTGTCAAAAATATCAAATATAGTTTCTCTCGACATAATCTTGGAACTTTCTTACAGTTTTCAGGGCATTTTCCAGCATGTTTCTCTCAATTGGAGTCAGTTCTGAAGTATCAAGCTCGGATTTGGCCTTGATTTGCAGTGATATCTTCTGCTTCATGATAATATCATAGGAGTATAGAAGTTCGCTGGCAAGCTCATGGCTTAAAATTCCTTTTTGCTCAAGGGCTTTTATTCTCCCATAGGTGCTTAGAGGATGGGTTATCCCGTTTGTTATTGAAAGAGCCCTTATAGGATACTCAATCGGCGCAATTGCTCCAGATTTAAAGTTGAAGGACTTGACTAAGCGCCCCAGAACATTTAGGGCGGGCTTGTACATCATAGAATGCCTTATAAGAAATCTGTCTTTGTGTGATCTCTCCGCCAAAGTTTCTTTGATTCTTTCCAGAATCGTGGAGTCTCCAAGGACCGCCCTCGCATCGGCAATTATCGATATGTCAACTGCATTGGCTTCCGGCTCTTTAGCCCATTCTGAGATCAGATTCTTTAGAAAATCTTCGGGGAAGATGTACCTCCTCGCTGTATAGCCATGGGGGCATGGTGGAAAGCCAACCTCATCCATGCAATCCTCAAGATCCTCGACATAAGTGCGGAATTCAAGCTCTTCCATAAAAAACTCCAAATCCTCCAAATCTTCAGAACTCTCCGAACTCTCCGAGCTATAAATTGCCAAAGTGTCCCTGTCGGTGAGTAGAAACTGCTCTCTTCTCCCCCAGCTTCCTGTTGCTGCGTACACAAGCCCTTCTGGAACTTCACCGATAATTCTGGTCAGGCTTTTTGCTGCAGAATCCACAACATAGCTTATCGCTTCGAAGAAGAAATTCGGGTTTATATCCTTTGACTCGGCAATCAGCCTTAGAGCTTGGTGCTTTATTGCATTGTTAAACTCCTCTAAAGATTTTTTGATCTCCTCGACGTCTTTGGTATGGTGAAGTTTTATTATGTATTTTATGTAAAAAGGCCCAAGATCGTAGGCAATATCTCCCAAAGTAATAACACCTTTCGGTTTACCACCCTCCATCACTATTGTGTGTTTTATTCTGTTCTCGAGCATCTTTGACAGAACAGCCAAGATGTTCTCGTTTGATTCCACAGTGACTAGAGGTCTTCTCTCTGTTAGTTCAAGCTTCAAGAATTCTCTAACGCTCTTGTTTAAATCGAAATTCTCAGCTACAAGACGTCTGAGATCGGAGTCTGTTAAGATTCCAAGGATAATGTCGTTCTTCATAACCACAACAGACGAAACATTGTTTTTATGCATCAAAGCTGCCGCCTCTCGAATTGAGGTCTCCGGCGATACATGCACAAGCTCCCGCTTAAGAAATTTCTTGATCTGTATGCCTTCTTCGGAGGAAGTACTGTGATCACCGCTGTGGTCGTCGTATTCCTGATGCATGACAAGATACTGGCTTCATCTGTTAAAAATGTTGTTTAAAAATTGAAAATTTAGTTTAGTAATTGGAAGTCCTTCTGTTATTCCGGAATCTTCAGCTTCTCCACAAATTCGATTGTTTCTGGTGGGTTAGCCTTCTCAGCCTTCGTTGCCAGTGATACGATTGCTGCCACTATTAGGTTGACGAAGAACGCCACAATACCCCATGCGAGAGTACCGATCTTATGGCCACCGAATATTATCGGCGAGACGCCGAAGAGTCCGACACCCAGAACGTATGGCAGTGCTGTGGCCATTCCCGCTATCATTCCTGCCACTATTCCATATTTATTGAGACCTTTCCAGAATATACCCATTATGATTATTGGCGTGAAAGATGCCGTTGCGAAAACGAATGCCCAGCCGACGAGCAATGCGACGTACCTCGAGAAAGTCGGGTCCATCAGAGCTCTTGCTCCCGCGAAGCCTGAGATGATCGCAAGGACTATTAGCATCGCCCTGCCAACCCAAACCTCTCTTCTCTCCGTAACCTCCGGATTTATGAATCTCTTGTAGATATCTCTCGTCGCTCCGACTGTCATAACCATGAGCAAACCGTTCGCTGTACTCAAAGCTGCTGCCAAACCTCCGACAGCCACTATCATCGCAATGAACCACGGCAGACCAAACATGTCCGGCATTCCGACGACGACTATATCTTTATGGAATGCCATCTCGGCCGGCTGAAGTATCCCGTCGCCATTCAGGTCTGTGATCTTTACCAGACCGGTAGGCAGCCATTTCTGAATCCAGGCCAGCTGTTTAACCTGATCTATCGGCATCCCCCATGCTGAGGAGAAAGCTGATCTTGCTAGGATCGCGTAAACGGGGGCTGTAAGGTAGAGCAGAGCAATGAACGTGAGTCCCCATCCAACTCCGTATCTGGCTGTTTTGACATCCTTAACTAGGTAGAACTGTGAAAGGACATGAGGCAAGCCAACTGTGCCGAGCATCAGACATAATGCTGAGAGGATCCAGTTGATCTCCCCCGTACCACCTCCAAATGTTTTTGTAAACGGCTCGGTAAATGCCGTCAAACCAAAGGAGATCTCCCTGCCCTCAAGCTGGGTGAGCAGCTCTCCGTATCCGAAGTGTGGCCATGGTTTGAATATCCCGGCGACGTAAGCAGCGGTGAGGAAGGCAATCCAGTAGGCGGTTATCAGAATCCAGTACTGGGTAACCTGAACCCACACGACCGATCTCCATCCTCCCGTTCCGGCGAAGAGTATGACTATCGCCGAACCGAGGAAAGCTCCGAGGACAGCTGGCATTCCCAAAAATCTGCCTATGATAACACCTGTTGCGACTAGCTGAGCAACGAGGTATGTGAACGAGACTATGAAGAGCATTAACACGGCTATAACCCTCGCGACAGACCAGTTCGCAGCTCTGGTTTCAACGAACTCGGGAACGGTGAAAGTTTCAGATCTCCTTATGAAAGGAGCTATCATGAAAGCTGCGATACAATAACCGAGAGTCCAGCCCGTTATGTACGGCATGCTGTCGTAGCCGAGAACGGCAATTGCTCCCGCCATGCTGACGAAAGAAGCTCCGCTCATCCAGTTGGATGCTATCGATGAGCCGATCGGTATGGAGCCTATCGTTCTTCCGGCAACGTAAAAGTCCTTCGTAACCTGCGTTCTCATCAGCACTGCGACAATGACGTAGAGGAACAAAGATCCGAAGACTCCGACTGCCGAGGCAACGAAAACGTTACCAGTTGCAGCTATTGCTGCAACAACCACTATATACAGCCCAATAAAGAACAATACCGCGTTTTTACCCTCTAAAAAACCCATAACGCATCACCTACCGAGAATTTCCCTGTCAGTCTTCTCCATCACGTACGCGTAGAGGAAGATCAGAGTTATTCCGAGAACAATTGAGACAAAAGCTGCCATGAACCAGTGCAGTGGTATTCCGTTCAGGATTTTTATATGTTTTAGTGCGTTTGCGGGTATCTCAAGAAATATCGCCGGGATCGTCCACGCCAGCATCCAGATCGCTGTAATTTTTTTCAGTCTGTTCCAGTATCTCCTATACACTTCCGTTTCTTCCTTTTCAACCACCATTTTTCCACCTTTTATTTATAGTCTAAAAAAATAAAAATAACCTATCGAACAAGAACTTATTTAGAAGTTGCACCCCCCGCGGTTGCAGCCTGTTTCACGATCTCAACAGCCTCCGGATTGGCAAGGGTTGAAATGTCGCCCGGATCTTTGCCCAGCATAACAGATCTGCAAACTCTACGCATAATCTTCCCGCTTCTCGTCTTTGGAAGATCGGCCACGAAGTATATCTCATCAGGCCTGGCAATTTTTCCGATTTCCCTTGCCACGTGCTCCTTAAGTTCAGCTTTTAGCTCTTCTGAAGGACTTACGTCGGAACGTAAGACGACGAAGGCTACAATTGCCTCTCCCTTGATTTCATGTGGCTTGCCGACTACCGCAGCCTCACTCACGGCAGGATGACTCACCAAGGCAGATTCAACTTCCGAATTACCTATCCTATGCCCTGAAACGTTTAAGACATCATCAAGCCTGCCCTGAATCCAGAAGTAACCCTCTTCGTCTATTCTGGCAGCATCACCGGTGAAGTATATGTCCTTGTATGTGCTCCAATAAGTGTTGATGTACCTCTCTTCAGCTCTCCATAGGCCGCGGAGCATCGCCGGCCATGGTTTTGTGAGGACCAGGAATCCACCAGCGTTCTTCTTAAACAACGAATTTCCTTCTGGATCGTAAACATCTGCTTCAACTCCAGGGAAAGGTTTTGTGGCCGAGCCGGGCTTAAGTGGGGTTATTGGCAGAGGAGATATCAGCTGCATACCTGTTTCGGTCTGCCACCATGTATCCATGATCTGACATCTCTCGTTTCCGATGAACTTGTAGTACCATACCCATGCTTCGGGGTTAATCGGCTCACCGACGGTTCCAAGCAGTCTCAGGCTGCTGAGATCGTGCTTTTGAGGCCATTCTTCTCCAAGCCTCATGAACATCCTGATTGCAGTGGGGGCTGTGTAGAAAACAGTCACACCATGCTTCTCTATCATCTCCCACCATCTGTCAGGCTCAGGATAGGTTGGAGCTCCTTCGTACATAACGGAAGTGGTGCCCAGAATGAGCGGGCCATAAACGATGTAGCTGTGGCCGGTTATCCAACCTATATCTGCAGAACACCACCAGATGTCGTCCTCCTTCAGATCGAAGATTAGCTTAAGCGTTGCAGCAACGCCAACCGCATACCCTCCATGGGCGTGGATAACTCCCTTTGGCTTACCCGTCGTCCCCGAGGTGTAGAGTATGAATAGGATATCGTTCGCATCCATTACTTCCGTCTTGCACTCTTTTGGTTGATTTTTGACAATCTCATGCCACCAGTAGTCTCTACCCTCCTCCATGTTCGTTGAGACGTTGCACCTCTCATAGACGATCACCTTCTCAATGCTTGGCGCCTCAGTTAAAACGCTGTCAGCTCTATTTTTCAATTCTATAACGTTTCCTCCCCTATAAAATCCATCAGCCGTTATCAGAACCTTCGCTTCAGCATCGAGAATTCTGTCGAGCAATGCCTTTTCACTAAAGCCCGAGAAAACAACCGAATGAATGGCCCCGATTTTTGCACAAGCAAGCATTGCTATCGGCAATTCTGGAATCATGGGGAGCCAGATTGTAACTCTGTCACCTCTCTTAACTCCAAATTCCTTCAGAGCATTGGCAAACCTGTTAACTTCCCTATAAAGCTCACCATAGGTAATCTTCTTAATATCCCCCGGTTCCCCTTCCCATATATACGCAACCTTATTTTTTCTCAGTCTCGCTTGTCTATCAAGGGCATCGTTAACTATATTGTATTCTGCTCCAATAAACCACTTCACGTAAGGTGGATTCCACTCCAGTGTCTTCTCAGGCTCCTTGTACCATTCGATGCCAACTTCCTTTACCATCTCATTCCAGAACCACTCGACATCTTTTGCCTTTTCCAGCAGCTCATCGTAGCTTTTTATTCCATGCTTGTCCATGAACTTCTTGACATTGGAGTTCTCGACCAAATCGTCTGGTGGATAGAATACTCTCCCTTCCTGCAAAAGACTGGCTATGGTTTCTGTCATTATTAATCACCAAGAATGGCAAGATATTTAGGTGTATAAAAATCTTGTTATTATTATTTAATAACGATATTTATTTTTCAGATTATCTATAAGTGTTTCACCTTTAGTTGCGATCCATGACACATTCGTTAATAATTTATCATAATAAACTGGGTGGATCTTCTTTTAGTATTAATCATTATCAATGCAAAATTTAATATATGGTGATTCTTCTGTTATTGTTGTGACCGAAAGATTAAGCATTTCGATCGATAATAAGACCAAACAGAAGCTCGATGAAATGCGGAGGAAGAAGAACAAAAGTTCCAGTGAAGTTGTAAGAGATCTCATAAACTTTGGCTATGAACTCATGAAAACGGATGTTGACATAGAGAGCATACAAGTATGGGTAGACTATCTAGCAAAGAGGCAGCACATGATTTTGGACATAGAACACTGGAGGGTTATATTTTCGGAAATAGAACAAATCGAGGACCATAATTTCTGGAAGCATATGGAGGAAATTGGGTCAAGTCATGCTTTCCAATATAAAATGAAGGGCTTGGACACGGTAGAAAAAATACTGCGATACGTCGAGAAGGCAAACTGGTATGAGATAAAAGAGGAGGGCAATGGGGTTTACACACTCATACTAAACGACTTGAAGATAAAGAAGTTCGTAAAAATCTTCCTCGAGAAGGTGTTCGAGGGACAGGGCATAAACGCAAGGATAGCTGAGGGCTTCGGAAAGCTGATCGTGTGTAAAGGAGATTGAACTTTTACAATCATTTTATTATTCTTCCATAGCTGTTTTTTGATTTTTATTACAAATCTGAGCAAAAATGTTCTTTAGTAATACTAACTTTGCTAAAAGTAATAAAAATTATATATCACCTGTGCTGAGATAACAACATGAAGTTTGATGCTAACGATATGTTAAGGGAGGCTAACGAATTTCATGGCCATGTATGTCCCTTTCTTGCCCTTGGAGTTAGGGCCTCTATAATCGCTATGGAGAAGTTGAGAGCTGAAAAAGCAGGAACCGAAGAAAGCGTTGAAGAGGACATTCTAGCGATAGTTGAGTGCAATAACTGTTTTGCCGATGGTGTACAGATTGCCACGGGATGCACTTTCGGAAATAATAGCCTTGTCTACTTTGATCTCGGAAAAAACGCGGTTACGCTGGTGAGGAGGGGGGAGTGGGAGGGAGTAAGAGTTTACATCGATGCCAATGCTCTGGATAAGAAATACTTCCCAGAGGAGGCCAACGAGCTTTTCAACAAGGTTGTAGTTAGAAGACAGGGAAACGAGGAAGACAGAAAGGAGCTAACGGAGATGTGGAAAAGAATAGGCTACAAGATGCTTGAAATTCCAGAAGATGACTTCAAAATAGAAATCGTCGACGTTGAACCGATTGAGCAGGCCCCTATTTTCAAAAACGTTCGTTGTAGCAAATGCGATGAGCTGGTGATGGAGACGAGAGCAAGCTACATCGATGGCAAGCCTTACTGCTTGAGATGTGCTGGAAAGGCATTCAACGCGGTTATTGGGAGAGGAATAGTTGAAATGGGGTGATCTCGTGAAAAGGTTCATTCTGGTTTTAGCTCTAATTTCCGTAATTCTCCTCTCTGGTTGTACCCAGAGCGAGAAATCCGTTGAGAAAGTTACCGTTGAAGACATGCTCGGCAGGAGTGTTGAAGTGCCAAAAAAAGTCGATAGAATCTTGTGCGTTGGACCTGGAGCCCTTAGGATGATAGTTTACTTAAACGCAGCCGACATGGTTGTTGGAGTTGAGGATGCAGAGAAGAACTGGCCCATTTTCGGCAGACCTTACAGAATTGCCCATCCAGAATTTGCGGATCTGCCAACTATTGGCAAAGGAGGACCTACGCCAGTACCTCACCCAGAGGAGATTGTGAAAGTTAAGCCGGATGTGATCTTCGCAACCTACATGGACGTTCAGCAGGCGGACAATCTCCAAGAGAAGACAGGAGTTCCAGTTGTTGTTTTGAGTTACGGACAGCTGGCAACCTTCTCCAACGACGAGATCTTCAAATCTCTCAGGCTCGCAGGGAAAATCCTTGGAAAGTCTGAGAGGGCTGAAGAGGTTGTATCCTTCATCCAGAATACCGTTTCAGATCTTGAAAAAAGAACGGTAGGTATGGAAGGAAAGAGAGTCTATGTTGGAGGAGTTGGGTACAAGGGACAGCAGGGAATCGAATCAACGGAGTGCGAATTCCCGCCTTTTGTAGTTGTTAACGCCAAGAATGTTGTTGACGAGCTGAACAAGCCCGGGCATGTATTCATCGACAAAGAGAAGCTGCTGGAGTGGGATCCAGAGATAATATTCATCGATGAAAACGGGCTTGCCCTCGTCAAGCAGGATTATGCAAAGAATCCCGAATTCTACAACTCGCTTCAGGCATTTAAAAACAAAGAAGTCTACGGAATCCTTCCCTTCAACTACTACACAACGAATATTGGCACTTCGATGGCAGATGCTTACTACATAGGCAAAATCCTATATCCGGATAGATTCAAGGATGTCGATCCGGAGAAGAAAGCAGATGAGATATTCAAGTTTTTGGTCGGGAAAGAGGTTTACGAAGAGATGAAAAAGGTGTATGGCGGATTTACAAAGCTGGATGATGTGTTTAGATAGATAGGAGATAGGAAATAGGAGATAGGGGAACCAAGAAAGATGAGAATGGCAAGCACGAAAATAACCGATTATCAGGAGTACATAAGAAGCAAACATTCCTTCGGAATTCTTCTTTTTTTAATACTCGTTATTGTCTCCTTGGCTTCGCTTTGTCTGGGCTCCTATTCTTTGTCTCTCGGAGAAATCCTGAGTGCGCTAACTGGAAATGGAGATGCAAGTTCAAGTCTTGTAGTCTGGAACATGCGGCTTCCCAGAATTGCTGCAGCAACAATAGCCGGCTTATCGCTTGCGGTTGCTGGAGCAGTAATGCAGTGCGTTCTAAGGAATCCTTTAGCCTCGCCGTTCACCGTGGGCATATCTCATGGCGCTGCTTTTGGGGCAGCTTTCGCGATAATAGAGCTTGGAGCCGGGGAGCTTCACAGAACAGGAGAGGGAATCATAATAACGAATCCCTACTTAATACCTCTATTTGCCTTTTTTGGAGCCCTGATCGGAGTTTTCGTGATACTGCTGCTATCAAAGCTCAGAGATTTGTCGCCTGAAGCTATGATTTTGGCAGGCGTTGCGATGGCGTCGCTCTTTTCAGCAGCTACGATGCTCATGCAGTACTTTGCCGAAGACGTAAAGGTTGCCGCAGTCGTCTTCTGGACCTTCGGAGACATAGGAAGAGCCACGTGGGGCGAGATCAGGCTAATGGCCATAGCGGTAATTCCTGCCTTAGCTTACTTCTTCTACCGTCGGTGGGATTACAACGCTTTGCTGAGCGGGGATGAGACCGCTATTTCCCTCGGCATAGATCCACAGCGAATAAGACTTGAGAGCATGCTGCTTGCCTCCTTTGTAACAGCAATCTGCGTATCCTTCCTCGGCATCATAGGGTTCATCGGGTTGATAAGCCCACACATAGTCAGGCTGGTGGTTGGCGGAGATTACCGCTTCCTGATACCGCTTTCCACTCTGCTCGGATCGCTGTTCCTTTTGTCGGCTGACACTGTTGGGAGAGTGATAATAGCTCCAATAGTCATACCGGTTGGAATTGTTACAGCCTTTATGGGTGCTCCAGTCTTTATTTACCTTCTTATAAGGGGGAATGGGAGATGACACAGAATATGAGATGGAAGATGACTCAAAAAATGCGTATAACGCAAAATCAGAAGATGATGTTGGTTAAAGACCTCAGTTTTTCCTACAACTCGAAAGAGGTTTTGAAAAAGATCAGTTTTGAAGTTAAAGAGGGTGAAATGGTCTTCATCATCGGCCCAAACGGTAGTGGAAAGTCAACCCTGCTCAAGTGCCTGAACGGGATTTTGAAAGGAAAGGGAGCTGTGTATATAGGCGAAATGGACGTGAGAAGACTCTCAAAAAGGGAGATTGCAAAAATCGTAGGGTATGTTCCTCAAAGGTGTGAGGTAAACCATCTGACGGTTTTTGATACGATCTTACTGGGCAGAAGACCACATATAGGATGGAACATCGAGCAGAGGGACATCGAGATGGTGAAAAAGGTTATAAGGCTCCTGAACCTTGAAAACCTCTCCTTCAGGCGCTTAACCCAGCTGAGCGGGGGAGAGCTTCAGATGGTTACAATAGCAAGGGCTTTAGCTCAGGAGCCAAAGATACTGCTTTTGGATGAGCCCACGAACAATCTCGACCTAAAAAATCAGATCGAAGTCATGAGAATTCTGGGTGAAATAGCAAGAAAGGAGGGAATTTCCGTAATAACGGCAATGCACGATCTGAATCTTGCTTCACTCTACGCTGATAGGATAATAATGCTAAAGGACTCGAGAATCATCGCGATGGGTGGAACAGAGATCTTAACTACCGAGAACATTGAGAGGGTGTATGATGTCAGGGTGTCGATTCTTCAGCATGAAGGTAAACCGCTGATACTCCCAGCATGAGGGGGTAGAATGACTGAGATACCTGAAATACCCGAAATACCTGAAATGCTTAATTTCCTGCTCAAGAATCCCAGAACTGATCCGAAACCGCTCATGGACATAATCGAAGAAGCATCGGATGGTTTCAGGAAAGTATGTGTGCTTAACACGGCAATAGAAGTGGGAATTTTTGAAGAGCTAAAGTTGCCAAAAAGCATTGACGAGCTCTCAGAAACTCTGAAATGCGATAAAAAGCTGTTGTCAATTCTGTGTGAAGTTCTAAGAGATTTGAATTTGGTATCAAAGCAGGGAGAGGTTTATCAAAACACGGAAATGGCAAACGAGTTTCTGACAAAAAATTCGGCGTATAGTCAAATCCCGTTCATCGAGCACAGAATTAACAACCTCTCGCTCTGGCTTGAGCTTTCGGAGATTGTAAAGAAAGGGCCTATCAGAATGGAAGCAGAGAGATTTTTCTCGGACAGGGTTCTCGACTCAATCGCTCAGAACTCGTTGCTTGGTGAGATTCAGAGAACCGTAAGCATAGTTTCTTCATATCCAGAATTTAAGAAGGCCAGAAAATTGCTCGATTTGGGAGGTGGGCATGGGCTCTATTCGATAGCCTTTACAGCTCTAAACGAGAATCTGCACGCTTACGTTTTCGATCTCCCGCATGTCGTTTGGAAAACCAGAGAATACCTTCACAAATTTAAGGTGGAGAGGGTTGATGTTATTCCAGGAAACTTCTTCATCGACGAGCTTGGAGATGGATACGACTTGGTTTTCTCCTCCTATAACCCGGGTGGAAAAAAGGAGGAGCTGATCCCCAAGATATACTCGAGCTTGAATGCTAACGGTTTGTACGTCAACAAGCAGTATTTTCCCGATAATGTCGAGGGCACTCAAAACAGGAGATACTCTCTCCTTGATCTGGAGTGGAACCTCTGGACATTTGATGGGATGAACAAGGGTGAAAAAGCGTATACTTTCAAGAATGATCTGAGCTTGGCAGAGTACTTGAAAAAGCTGGAAGATGTGGGATTTAAGATTTTAGATGTGATAGGAATAAACAGAGATGATAAGATTATTGTTGCGAAAAAGGTTCGATAAAGGCTCGACAAGGGTTGAATTTGATAAAGGTTGAATTCGGTAAAGGTTGAATTTTGAATTGGTTGAATTACTTTAAGATTGAATTGTTGGGTTAGTTAAAAGCCTAACAGCCTCATTCGGCTACTTAATCGAAAGCGATGTCGATCCTTTGATGTGTCAACGATCTAACCAGTAGCCCAAGGTTTTTATTTCTTACATGAAATCAGAAAGCATGGATTCTCTTGGTGAAAGCGATAAGATTGGTTACGTGGTTCAATCTATAAAAGAAGGTATCACCCTTTTCATTAAAAATTTGCAGCTTGTGATTCCTGTTCTTGCTGTGATGATCCTCAGTTACTTTCTTATCGTTTTTGCGGTTTTGGCAATAATTCCAGCAGAGAAAGTCGAAGAAATAATGGAGAAGTATGGTGCAAATATAACAAGTTCTGAAAAAGTTGGAGAGGAGGTTTTAAAGGAATTCTCGGACTATCTAACCAAAAATATTACCCGCACAATTTCAGTTTTCATACTTTTTGGACTTGCAGTATTCGTTCTCCAAGAATTCAATACTGCTGGACTCGCTGCCTCTTCGCTTGAAATCTCTAAAGGAGGTTCGGTGAGCATTTCGAATTTTCTTGAGAAAGCTTTCATCTACACCCTTCGAATGGTGCAGGTGGATTTACTTGCCATCCTAATGGCATTAGCGGTATCGTTCCCGCTAATTCTCCTTTTTTACCTCTCACAAAATCTTGCCTTCGAGATAGCACTCTCACCCGTTCTTATCTTGGTAATTCTGATAACAACTTTCGCAAGATTTTATGCTCTCCAAGACTTTGGAATTTTTGATTCATTTGCAAACGGTACAAGATTCTTTTTTAAAAATATTTTAGCGATTCTCCTCCTCTTTTTCAGCTGGTTTGTGATTTCTTTCCCTTTAATCTCACTTTCTTTTCTTTTTCCTCCGCTGATTTTTTTCTGGCCAGCTTTGTTGCTTCTGTTCTACCTTCTGCTGGCAAAATTTTACGTTTTAGTGAGTAAAGCTGAGAGTAAAGCTGAAGAAGATGAAAAAGCTGGAAAAGCTGAAAGCTGAAAAAGCTAAAGAACTCGGGAAAGGTGGAGAATCAGGGGAGTGGCGGTAGTAAGCCCCCTTCTGTTCCGGCGGCATCAGTCTGAGCGCCAAAGCTTGCACCGGCGGGGTCGGAACGTTTCATCCCGCATGGGTGATCTCGGCTACGCTTCATCGCATTACCCCATGCGGGTCTCGTTTCTGTTCCGGAGCCATGCCTCTCGGCACAGTGCCTTGCGGCACTCCGCCTTTAATGGTGGGGGGACTTTCCTCCTCAACGGTCAGCCGCCCACCGCCTCTCCCCTAACTATCTAATCCTGATAGGATTATATCATTTATGGTAAAGAGTGATCATTCGTTTACAGTTTAATTTACAGTTTATTCCATAATTCTATCAGCTTATCTCTGGCAAGCAGAACGTAATCCCTGTCCCTCGAGAAAACTTCAAGAGTTATCGTTCCGTCATAGTATTTCTTTAGAAGTTTCAAGATCTTCTCCCACTCGATGCTCCCGCAGCCTAAAGGAAGATGCAGATCTCTGGATTTATTGTTATCATGGAGGTGGACGTGCTTCAGCCTAGCATGGAATTTCTTGATGAAATCCTCCGGTTTTCTTCCGTAGAGGCTTGTATGGCCTATGTCGAGGTGCAGATAGAGCTCAGGAATTGCTTTTAAAATCGAAGAGATGTTCTTCACCGTATCAAACCTAGTATCCAAAGGTTCTAGCATTAGTTTGATCCCAAATTCCTTTGCTTCTTCTACAAGCTTCTTTAAAGTTTCAATCTGGAATTTCACACCTTCTTTATCGGTAAAAAGCCCGCCAGGCCAGTTTGCATGGATGTTGACGTATTCCACTCCAAGTTCTGCGAAGGTTCGAAAATACCTTTTCAGCTCAGCAATGCAAGCACTCCTCAACGCTTTAACGGGAGAGCCAATGGGCATGTACCATGCGGTGTGGCCTACTATACCAAGATCGTATTTTTCAAGAAGTTCTCTCGTTTTATTGACATCAACCTTCTCAGGAGTAGCCATATCTTCCTCCAAGAAAAGGTCCACGAAATCGAAGCCGTTCTTTCCGATCCACTCTATTTCCTTGAGTAAATTTCTCCTTGGATGGTTTGGGAAGCCAATTTCCATGAGTGTTGGTGTGAGTTATTAGGTATAAATTTGCTGCTTTTTTGATTTTTAGCTTCCTATTTTACCAGCCTTTGTAGTTCCTTTACGAATTTATCCACATCCTCTTCATTGTTGTAAACGTGCACAGAAACCCTCAATCCCTCTCCTCTCGCAGAAACAATGACATTTTCCTTGTACAATTTTTGGACGGCCTCTTCTGCGTTCTTCCATTTTATTACAGTAATCCCCGATCTGTGTTTCTTCTCCAAAGGAGACACGATTTCTAGTTTTACCGTTCCTTCTGATCCTCCCAATTCTCTCAATTCTTTTAATTCTTCTAATTCTTCCAATTTTTCCACCAAATAGTCTCCTAGCTCGTAGATTCTCCTTTCAACCCTTCTTTTTCCAATCTTATCTAGCAAATCCAGAGATCCACCTAAAGCGAAGATGTTTGGGAAATGTGGACATCCGATCTCGAAAGCTGAAGCTTCCTCTTTCAAATCCAACTTTTTGTTGTCCATCTGGAATGGATCTTTCACGCTTTGCCAACCAGCAATTGGATAAGCTTTGCCAAGCCATTTTTTGTCCACAAAAAGAACTCCTATGCCGTATCCTGCCATAGGCCATTTCAGGCCTGAAAAAACGAGGAAATCGATGTTGGATTTCTCAACATCTATCTGCATCGCCCCAGCTGACTGGGTTGCGTTAACGACGAAGACCAATCCCTTTTCTTCACATAACTTCCCCAATTCAACCAGATCATGCTTGAACCCGGTTTTGTATTGAACATGGCTTGTTACTAGGATTTTTGTTTTTGGTGTGATATTTTTCTTGATTTCATCAATCGAATAGACTGCGTTTTTTGCCTTGACAAAACGAAGCTCATAGCCGAGGTTCAGCCATGGAAGAGTTGAAGAGGGAAATTCGTCGTCCATAGTTACAACCTCGCATCCGCCAAAGTCCTCTTTTAAAATGCTGGCAACCAGATTCATTCCTTGGGATGTGTTCTGCGTAAAGGCTATTTCAGCCTTGGTTGCGGAGATTAATTCTGCAGTTTTCTTTCGAGTTCTTTCACGCTTTTCCAACCATTCATCCCATGGTAGGTCGCCTTCAGTTAGCATTCGCTCGTAGAAAGCTTTTGCATCGTTAGCAGCTGAAATGGGAAGTGGTGAAGCCTCTGCTGCATTGAGGTAGACGAACCTCTCCGTTGCGGGGAAAAGTCTCCTTACCTCATCCCACTCCATTACAGGAATACATCAACCGTATTTATATTTTTATAGTCCTTTTCGTTTAAATCAAAATCAAAGATTTCTCAGGAAATTTTCTCTGGTTATAGCAACATCATACCTGTATTCTGCTTTTCCACCCTCTTTTTCTTTTATTTTGGAAATTATTTCGTATCCTACTTTTTCGAATGCTTTCAGACTTCCAATGTTGTAATCTGCAATATCGCATCCAAAAATCATATCAGCTTTCTCTCTCAGAAAACCAAATTCCGTGAGCAGTCTAATGACCTCGCTTCCAATTCCTTGGCTCCAGTATTCCTTCTCCCCAATCACCAAATCAATTCGACGGCAGTCTGCATCGGGATACTTTCGGAGAATTCTTTCCAAATTCATCTTCTGAAGCCAGCATTCACCAATTGGTTTAGTATCTGCTTCTATAATGAAACAATAAGCCTTCTCACATACCGAGCGATATATTTCTCGAACTTGGTTTGGTGTATATTCACTTACATCACTTCCCTCTGAATAGTAAAGGACTTCTGGATCGGTATTCCATTTAATTAAAAGATCCCAGTCTTCCTCTGTCAAAGGACGTAGTTTGATCTCTTTGCCTTGGGGGGTTTTGCTTTTTAGCACAAACATTGTGTTTCATTTTAATGGTAATTTTATCACCACTCTTTTGTTACTTTTGGTCTTGGTTAAAGCAGTTAAAATCCGAAAATCAAATTTTCGTATTCAGCTATATTCAACAAGTATTTATTCTGTCCGCTGTAACAAACCAACCGATGAGATACGAAGAACCCCTATTTCGCCCTCCAAGCGAGGCATACAGTCTAATAATTCAGGCGACGATAGGTTGCTCCCACAACAAATGCACTTTCTGCGGGATGTATCGCGGAAAGAGGTTCAGGATAAGGGATATTGATGAGATAAAGGAAGATATTCTCCTATCTAAAGAGTACTATGGAGAAGTGAGGAGAATTTTTCTAGCAGACGGAAATGCCCTTGCAATGCCAACAGATCAGCTTCTCGAGATTTTAGATTTTGCATACGCAATCTATCCCGAGCTTGAGAGGGTTAGTGCATATGCAGGGCCTCTTGACTTGTTAAAAAAGGGCGATGATGAGATAAGAGAGCTAAGAAAGCGCGGCTTAAAGTTGCTTTATCTCGGTGTTGAGACAGGTGACAGTGAGCTTCTTAAAAAGATCAGGAAGGGTGTCTCGGCTGAAGAGATGGTAGAGGCTGGAAGAAAGGCAATAAGGAACGGAATACAGCTCTCTGTCACTATTCTGATAGGTCTTGGAGGGAAAGAAGGATCCTTTAGGCATGCAAAGGAGACTGCCAAGGTTATAAACGAAATGGAGCCCCATTATACGGCGGCGTTAACCTTAATCCTGATTCCAGGCACACCTCTCCATAAAGAATACGAAAGAGGTCTGTTTAAACCTCTGGACAAGCTTGAAACCCTTCAAGAATTGAGATGGCTGATAGAAGACATAGATTGCAGAACGATCTTCAGAAGCAATCATGCTTCGAACTATCTGCCAATAAAGGGAAATCTTCCCGAGGATAAGGAGAAAATTCTGAAGATTATCGATTACTCGATGAGGAATCCGGAGGTTCTGAGGCCTGAGTTTCTGAGGGGGCTTTGAACCGGAGATTTGTCCATGTCTTTGTTTAGACATGTTGGGCTTCCATCCGTTCTATCCCCCCTATCCATTTGGGTTTTGGTATTTTAGGGGCGGAAAGCCTATTGAATTAACTAAACACCATAAACCTGAAACGGAGCCCAATAAGTGA
>JACDNU010000015.1 GCA_017656505.1 Archaeoglobus sp.
TTGGAGAGCTTTATGGTTTTCTATAACTATTGGAGATGTTAACTTGACACCACCTCTCACGATTGTGGATAAGAAGATAGTATATTTACATTGAAAGTTTTCGGGAAAAATTTTTCCACCTATGTTTCCTGTGGAATGATGAAAAGGAAAAAATTATATACGTGATTGTTATTGTAGTAAGCATGCAGGAAGTGCAGCTCCCTCGGGAGCTTGCATTTATGGTTAGAAACAGGCTGAAGATAAGGAAAATTCCCTACAAAGAGATCAGAGTTGACAGAATCGCTCTCGATCAAAGCCATGTTGGGCTGATTGAGAAGATAATATCGGAACTAAGGGAAAAGAGGGAAAAACTGTAACCAAAAAAACTGTAGCTGAATCTGTCGCTATTTTTCGAAAAGAATTTAAGTTGTTCTAATGTACCCATCTCAACTGGAGGTGTATGCATGGTCAATTTTGAACTAACTCAGGAACAGAAGGACATTCAGAAGGCCGCGAGAGAGTTCGCGACAAAAGAATTCACGAAAGAGAGGGCTGAAGAGGCTGATGAGAAAGAGGAGTTTCCATTTGATCTCTGGAAGAAAGCCTGTGAACTTGGCTTCATAGGAGTTCACTTTCCTGAAGAGTACGGCGGAGCGGGAATGGGCATATTTGAAAACATTCTGATCGTTGAAGAATTCTGCAGAGCGGACAGCACGATTGGGAGCGCAATAATACTTTCAGATTTCTCGTCTGAAGTTGTCATGCGTTTTGGCAGCGAAAAACTCAAGGAGGAGGTGCTACCAAAGGTAGCTGGTGGAGAGGCTATTACTGCTGGAGCCTACACGGAGCCCGAGGCGGGAAGCGATCTCACAGCGGTAAAAACCAAGGCAGAAAAGGATGGCGATGAATGGATCATAAACGGAACCAAGACCTTTATTTCAAATGGAACGATCGCAGATTATTTCATTGTCCTTGCAGTAACCGATCCTGAAGCCAAGCCGAGATATCGCGGCTTTACAACTTTTCTCGTGAGAAAAGATGCAGAAGGATTGTCAACAACCAAGATAGGTAAGAAAATGGGAATAAGGGCGTCACCCACAGCAGAAGTCGTTTTCAAGAACGTCAGGGTTAGTGAGGACGACATTATAGGAGAGCTGAATCGCGGCTTCTACCATGTCCTTGAGTTCTTCGATGAGAGTAGGATCGAGATTGCCGCTCAAGCTTTAGGCATAGCCCAAGGAGCCTTCGACAGAACGGTGGAATATGTTAAGCAGAGGAAGCAATTTGGTCAACCAATCGGTGCTTTCCAGGCATTACAGCATAGAATTGCCGACCTCAGAACTCAGCTGGAGTGCACAAGACTTCTCGTTTACAAATCCGCCTGGAATTACGACCAAGGTCGAATAGATCCCGGCCTCACTTCGATGGCGAAATACTATGCGGGGAAAGTAGCTGTCAAGGTTTGCGATGAAGCCATTCAAATGCACGGTGGCTACGGATACATAGGCGAGTATGATATAGAGAGAATTTACAGAGATGCGAAGATAACTGAAATCTACGAAGGCACAAAGGAGGTTCAGCTCAATACCATTGCTAAGGATGTCTTGGGTAAGTTCAAGTGATTAGATTCATCATATTTTTAAATTATTTTTTTTAATAATGAAAGTAAATCAAAAATTTTAAATTTTTTAGCAGAGAGGTTCAATGATAAGAGTGGTAATTTGAAGGTAATAAAAAGTAATATGATGAGAAAAGGGTGGTAACATGGACATTGATGAAGTTAGGAGAAAAAGAGAAGAATGGGATAGGAAATGCCTGAAGCCTTTCCTTGAAAAATCTGGGGAGAGGCAGGAAAAGTTTGAAAACCTCTCTTGGATTGAGATTGATAGGATTTATGACCCATCAGATATTGAACACCTGAACTTTATAGATGATATAGGCTATCCTGGCGATTTCCCCTTCACGAGGGGCGTTTATCCGACGATGTATCGCGGCAGATTTTGGACGATGAGGCAGTTCTCGGGCTTTGGGGCTGCTGAGGATACGAACCAAAGATGGAAACTCCTGCTTAAAGAGGGACAAACAGGCTTGAGCACCGCTTTCGATTTCCCGACGCTTATGGGATTGGACAGCGACGATCCACTCTCAGATGGCGAGGTTGGAAAGGTTGGAGTGGCGATAGACACATTGAAAGACTTTGAAATCCTTTTCGATGGGATTCCTTTGGATAGGGTTTCAACCTCTTTCACGATAAATCCTCCGGCAGCGATAATTTTGGCGATGTATACAGCAATAGGCGATGCTCAAGGAGTGCCAAGGGCTGAACTCAGGGGCACAATCCAGAACGACATGCTCAAGGAATTTCATGCCCAAAATACTCTCGTTTTGCCTCCTGAGCCCTCGGTTAAGATAATAACTGACATCTTCGAGTGGGGGATAGAGAACGTGCCTAAATTCAATCTGATAAGCATAAGTGGCTACCACATCCGCGAAGCAGGTTCGACAGCGGTGCAGGAGCTTGCTTTCACCATAGCAGACGGAATGGCCTACGTTGAGGCTGCGATAGAGAGAGGCATCGACATCGACAGATTGGCTCCGCAGCTCAGCTTCTTCTTCAACTCCCACAACGACTTCTTCGAAGAGATAGCGAAATTCAGGGCGGCAAGGCGAATGTGGGCTAAGATAATGCGTGATGAGTATGGGGCAAAGAATCCCCGCTCCTGGTGGCTTAAATTCCACACGCAAACGGCTGGTTGTTCGCTGACGGCTCAGCAGCCCCTGAACAATATAGTCAGAACAACGATTCAGGCGATGGCAGCCGTTCTTGGAGGAACGCAAAGCCTGCACACTAACAGCTTCGATGAAGCTTGGGCTTTACCGAGCGAGGAAGCTGTAAGGGTTGCTTTGAGAACTCAGCAGATTATAGCTTACGAAAGCGGGATTCCGAACACGATTGATCCTTTGGGCGGGAGCTATTACGTTGAGTGGCTAACGGACAAGGTTGAGAAGCTTGCCTGGGACTACATCGAGAGGATAAGGAAGATGGGCGAGGGAAGCATGCTGAGAGGTGTGCTTGCCGGGATAGAAAACGGTTTCTTCGTCAAGGAGATAACGAATGCAGCGGCGAAATTCCAGCGTGAGGTTGAGGAGGGCAAGAGGACAATAGTGGGAGTTAACAGGTTCACAATCGAAGAGCAGCTGAAGATTCCGATTCTGAAAGTCGACCCAGAAGTGCAGAGGAAGCAGATCGAGAGGCTGAGGAAGGTTAAGGCGGAGAGGGATAACGTCGCCGTCAAAGAGGCTTTAGACTGGTTGAGGAGCGCTGCCGAGAACAACGAGAATGTTATGGAACCGATCTTGGAGGCTGTAAAAGCTTATGCAAGTGTTGGAGAGATAATGGGAGTTCTCAAGGAAGTCTACGGCACATACAAGAAGCCGATAATAATCTGAACAATCATCCAAGGTGGGAAAATGGAGGAGAGAGAGAAGAAAATCAGGGTTCTTGTCGCGAAGGTCGGACTGGATGGGCATGATCGCGGGGCCAAGGTGGTTGCCAGATTTCTGAGGGACGCTGGATTTGAAGTAATCTATACCGGCCTACATCGTACACCGCAGGAAGTGGCGATGGCAGCGGTGCAGGAGGATGTTGATGTCGTTGGCATAAGCCTTCACAGCGGAGCTCACATGACTCTCGTGCCGAAAGTTTTGAATTACATAAGGGAGTACGGAGGAGATCCGGACGAGATGGTTGTCCTTGTTGGCGGGATAGTGCCTGAAGACGAATTCGACGAGCTGAAGGCAAAGGGAGTTGATGGGATATTCATACCCGGCACTCCCATTTCTGAGATCGTTGACTTCATAAAGGAAACAGTTCCGAAGAAAAAGGGAATGAAGGTGAAAAGCTAAGTTAACTGGCTTAAAATTTTAAAATTACCCTAAATAACCTTAAATCAAAACAAATCAAAAACGAAAGGTGTAAGAATGGACGTTGATGAGATCGTTGAAGGGATTCTCTCGGGCAACAAAAGGGCTCTGGCGAGGGCGATAACCTTCGTCGAGAACGAGTATCCCGAGGGTAAGGAAATCCTGAAGCGAATTTTCCCGAAAACTGGAAAGGCCCACGTTGTTGGAATAACAGGCTTTCCCGGAGTTGGAAAAAGTACGATTGTGAGCAAGCTAACGCAGGAATTCAGGTCGAGGGGGAAAACGGTCGGCATAGTTGCGATAGATCCGGGCTCCCCCTTCACCGGAGGAGCTTTGCTGGGCGACAGGCTGAGAATGGACGGCTTGGACAGCAGCAAAAAGCTGTGGATAGATCCCGGTGTTTTCTTCAGGAGTATGAGCTCGAGGGGGAGGGCTGGCGGCTTAGCAGCGAAAACCGGAGATGCGGTGAGGCTGATGGACGCCTTCGGCTTCGATGTAATCCTCGTCGAGACCGTTGGAGCTGGACAGAGCGAGGTTGATGTTATCGAAGTGGCCGACACATCCATCGTTGCTCTGATGCCGGAGATGGGCGACGACATCCAGATCAACAAAGCGGGAATCCTTGAGATAGGGGACATCTACGTCGTGAACAAAGCCGATTTGGGTGGGGCTGATAAAACGGAGAGATGGATAAAGGCAATGCTGATGATGGACCAGGAAGCTGTGGAGATTTTGACGAAAACGAGCCATGCTCAGGAATATGAGGTTCAGACAGGAAAGATCTTCGACAAGGTCTCGAGGGCCGGATGGGTTCCGCCAGTAATCAAAACGATAGCGGACAAGGGAGAGGGAATTCCTGAGCTTGCCGATGCGATAGAAAAACATTTCGATTACCTTAAGAGCTCTGGGAAGCTAATCGAGACCAGAAAGCAGAGATTAAGCAGGGAGATGATTGAAATTCTCCTCCAAGAGATGAAAAACTATCTCCAGAGGACCGACAAAATAAATTTCAAGGAAGTTGTTGAAAAGGTTTCCAGAAACGATCTCGATCCCCATACAGCTGTTGAGAAGATAATGAAATCGATTTTAAAAGATTACTAAAATATTCCAAATTTTCTGGTGATACCTTGGCGAAGAAAGATGTTAGAAAAACCCATCTGCTCGACAGAAGCCTAGTGGATAAGGATTCGGACATTATAAGCTGTCTTGGTACCTTGGATGAAGCCAATTCGTTTATTGGACTTGCGAGGGTTTTTGCCAGAGACGAGAAAATTAAAGAAATCCTTGAGAAAATCCAGCAGAAGATGTTTAAAGCTGGATTGGAACTGGTTTCCGATCAAAAATTAAGCGAAGAAGATTTTGAGGAGATCAAGGCGATTGTGGATGACTTTGAGAAAATCGTGAGAAAACCAAACAAATTCATTTTGCTGGAGAAGAATCGGAGCAGCGCCTTTCTCAGCGTCGCAAGGGCTATCGTGAGAAGGGCGGAGAGGGAGGCAATAAGGCTGCAGAAGGAAGGGATAACCTCTATTTGGCTTGTCGAATGGCTGAACAAGCTGAGCTACCTGCTCTATCTGATGGTGCTGAGGGAAATCGAGCTGGAATAGTGCTAATTTTGTCGGTTTAATCGTCTGATCTATTTTTATCCAAACCATGACCGAAGAAAGCTGGAGCAAATTCATGGACTCGTTGGAGAAGAATGAGGAGTATCACAGAAGGTATCATGCAGCCGTTGCCAATCCCGTTCGAAGGAAAATTCTATCACTTATCGCAAAAGGATTAAACAAATCGGAAATCATGGATGAGCTGAAATTAAGCGAGCAGCAGCTGGATTATCATCTCCGCCTTCTCGAGCACGGGTTTTGTATAAAAAGAGATGGTGATTCTTTTAAGCTAACAAAGGAAGGGGAAATTGTTCATTATTTGGTAAAGGAAAAATCGAAATTTTAAGATAAAATTAGCCCGCGATAGATCACAGGATCACAAGATCACAGAAGTTCCACGGACTCTATCTCCACACTCTCAACGCCCTCGATTCCCCTTATTCTATCAACGAACTCGTCGCCTATTGCCCCCTCATCTGGCATAACCGCCATCACTATCAAGGCTTTAAGGCCAAAAGCAATCGGCTGGATTTTTTTATCCCTTATATCTACTTTTTCTCCCTTCACTTCCTGAATTTTTTCGAAAATGGAATCGAGGCTTGTCTCAACATCGGTCGGCATTATTTTAAGCTTCATTACAACGTCTCCCATCCAATCCCTCCTTTCGAATTTAAGCTGTTTTGGCTCAAACTAACCAAACTAAGGCCCTTCAAACCCACAGGTCGGACAGACGTAGTGGTTTGCAAGCTTTCTGCATCGCTTACAGCGATAGATTATCTCATCACAGTTGGGGCAGGGAAATTTCACGTAGTTTGAGCCTATCAGATTTTCCCCGCATGAAATGCACTTATGAATCACGATCTCCATGAGCATACCCTCCTTCTGTTTTTCCCTTTAATCCAATACATCCCTATACTTTTACGAGCGTTCCTAATGCCTTTTCTCGCAATATATAATCTTTTACCCTTTCAGGATAGTTGCCATTGCAGATGAAAACGCTTACACCAAATTTTTTAATTAGCTGTGGCGAGTATTTGTCCAAGCAAGTTTCGAAGGTTAAATCGGAAACGTTGATCTCTTCAGCAAGCTTTCCGTCAATAATTATACCATCAACATCCGTTACCTTGATCACCTTCGCTTTTAGCTTTCCAGCTACCCAGATGGCGATCGAATCGGAGGTGACATCCCAGGAGTGGGGGAGCTCATCATTTTTGAGCAGGAGGTTATAAGGCAGCAGCACGTTAACGCCACTAACTTCAATTTCAGAGAAATTCTCCGGCATAAGCTTTCTGACACCCATCGAAGCAATATAGTATGCGTTCATCTCCATCGCCGCTATCGCCATCCAGTGTGCATTCTCGTCGTCGCATTTCAGCTTTCTAACGTAATCGGCCAATTTTCCCCCTCCTGGAATAATCAGAAAATTGTGGTTGGAATCGGAATTTAAATCGGATAATTCGAGCAAGAGCTTTATGATCTCCCCCCATTTTTCTGAAACGCTGCCCCCCAGCTTCACAACCCACATTCTTTCACCTTGTTAAGCGGTCTTAACCAAGTTAGCCATCGCGAAAGAGGGAAAGAGATCTGATGCTTCTCCGTATTTTTCTCTGAGAGAGATGTATTTGAGGTGCTCAGCTTCGCCCACAGCCTCCCTTATCAGGAATTCTCCAACACCGCATCCGATAACTCTTTCTAGCCCATACTTTTTAAGCTGCCTTTCAATAGCCTCCCTTACTTCTTTAATCATCCTTTCCCTGATCCACCTCGCAAACTCGAGGATCGCTTTTTCTCCAACCTCGTCCAGATCACCGCAGAGCATCCTTGCAAGCCTCGTCATGCATTCTTTCCTGCTTTTTCCTCTGCCATCTGGTGTTTCAACGGAATAATCTTCCTTCTCGATGTCGTCTGTGAGCAGAAAGGCGTCTGCCACTATCGCGAAAAGTTCTGCCGCCAAACGATAGCCTTTATATTCACCCAGACAACATACGGGAGTTCTTAACGCGCCTAAATAAACCAGCTCCCCCCTCATCACCCTTTCAAAATCGGTTTTGGCCGCTAAGATTTCCTGTTTGAAGGGGATGAGGTCGGTGGTTGTTGAGCCCATATCGACGAAAAGAAATTCATCGTATTCTCTGCTCAGAAATAAAACCGATGCCACCCAGTTGCTTGCGGCAAACTTCAAAGGATCATCGATTGAAGTTGAGAGCTTGCCATCCACGCTGAGAAAGTAAACCTCATCGAAAACCTTTCTCAGTAAATCTGAGATAAATCTTACGCCAGCAGATTTATTCTTGAAAGCATCTGAAAGCTCAGCGGTGATAACCGCTCCAACCGCTTCTGGCTTTGTTTTTTCCCTTATTTCTATTAATTTGTTTTCAAGGTGATGAAGATTCTTCCACATCGGGAAATAGATGATCTCTCCTTTACCTCTATCATCAGCCCATTTGAGGTTTGCTCCGCCCACATCGATTCCAATGTATTTTGGCATGGAGATTGGAGGATAGAGGTTTATAAAATTTTAACCACGAGGTGAGTAAAAACTATTTAAAACTATTTAAAACGATTAGAAAAATGAATCCAACTCCTTCTCCTCGTCAAAATAGAAGGTCTGAAAATCATAGCCCAATGGATAATACTTGCTCGCCTCGTCGTGAGGTGGATAAAAATGGCCTATGTGGGTGAAAACAATCTTTTTAGCCCCTATCTCCTCAGCCAGCTTCATAGCAGTTTCAGCGTTCATGTGCTTCCTCAGCCGGAATCCTTCAGGGGCGATCGAATCAACTATGAAAAGGTCGGGATTCTTGAAAAGTTCAATCGTAGTTTTAGGCAGGTCTTTATTAGTATCGCCGGAGATAACGACTTTGAAATCCTTCCATTCCGCAACAACGCCATGAGCTTTCCGCAGCGGAGGATGGTTAACATCGCCAAGCGTAAATCGAATTCCTGCTATCTCAAAGGGTTTGTAGCTTTCGACCTCTATCCTGCGATATTTCACGAACTGAAGGAATCTTCCTACATCCTCATGGACTTCTCTGGAAGTGTAAACGTTAACGTTCGTTTGCACGCGATAGAAGTCTCCGAATCCGGCGAAGTGATCATAATGGCTGTGAGTCCAAATTACAGCCTCGACAGAATCCACCTTAGCTTTTAGCAGTTGGGCTCTTAAATCTGGAGAGGTGTCTATGAGAATGTTCTTTCCCTTATTCTGTATTAAAACTGAGAAGCGAGTTCTCTCCCAGCCCTTGCGCCTTGCATCCTCGCAAGTTTTGCAATGACAGCCGATGACGGGTGTGCCTGGGGAATCGCCGGTGCCCAGCAAAATAATTTTCATGGTATCAGTAGGAAATCTTCAAGTTAAGTCTTTCCCTCACATTGTTTACCGCTTCCACAAGCAGTTCGTGTTTTACCTTCTCCTCACCACTCAAGAGGGAGTTAAGAACAGCTTCCCTAATAACGAGCTTTATCTCTGCTCCGGTGAAACCCTTCGTGAGCTTGACAAGCTCTCCGATATCGAAATCCCCCGGAACTTTTGAAAGGGATAGCTCAAAAATCTTCCTCCTTATCTGCTCAGAAGGCTCTGGAAACTCGATTATCTTATCAAATCTCCTCCAGACAGCGGAATCAAGCAAGCTTGGATGGTTCGTTGCTGCTATCAGCACAACTCCATCTTCAACGAGATTTATCTCATCAATCGATTTAAGCAGGGTGTTAACAGCCCTCTTAACAGCCGCATGCTCATCGCTCGTTCTTGTTTTAGCAACGTAATCGAATTCGTCTATGAAAAGGATGCATGGATTTAGCTTTTTCGCTATCTCGAAAACCTTTTCTATGTTCTTTGACGTCTCCCCAAGAAACTGGCTTGTTATCATTGAAAGCTTTACCTCAACCAAGGGCAAGTGCAGCTTCTTGCTTAAGGCCCTTGCTGTAGTTGTTTTTCCCGTTCCAGGAGGTCCGATGAAGAGGAGCTTTCCAACCTCGATAACTCCTATTCTTTCTAGAAAATCTCTCTTTTCGAGGGCAACTTCTATCTTCCTGAACTCCTGAAGCTGGTTCTCATCTAAGGCAACTTCATTAAAATCGACCTTGATGTCTTCAGGCGAGTAAAGCCTTACAAGTCCAAGCATGTCTGAAGTTTCTTCGTTCTTTTCCAGCTCTGCTATGATGGTCTTAAGCCACTCCTTATCGCTGTATTTTGGCTTATTTTGCTTTTTAGCCTCTTCATAGGAGACTCCAGCTGAGTCATAGTTCTGGTAGTAGTAAGCCAGAACGGGATTCTTTCTGATCGCATCTATCCCTCTCTTCAAAAACCATTTGACCGCTAAATCGAAAGAAGTGAGCATGAACTGCCTGTTAAACTCGTTAAAATCCACGAAAGGAAGGGATTTTACGCCTTCTGTATCTCCGCCATACTTTTTCACGGTATCCAGCTTTACAACAAGCGGGCGGGAAATGCCGTTTTTTCCATAGAAAAGCTTTCTAATCTCTTTTGGAATATCATCCTCATTCAGCTCCTCGAACTTGTTGTAGACTTCTGCCGTCAGCAAGAGTTCGACGACCTTTGTCTGATCCGTCTGATCTGTTTGATCCGTCTGATCCATCCAAACACCTCAGGGTTTGAGTTAGTTTAGAGTTGGAAATTTCTCGAATTCAATTTTCTAATTCCAGAACAATCTGGCTCTCATCTTTTAAATTTTTTGCTAATCATTTGACTGAGGATAGACCAAAGACGGATCAAAGAAAGTAAATATTATTTTCTCAGAGTGGGACATCACCTTGATGAAAGTGCCATGGAGCAGAATTCACTCCTGGCACTGCGTTGCATGCGGCGAATGCTGCAAACATTTTAAGGTTCCGCTCACTTTCTGGGAGTATCTTCGTTTCAGAAAGCTCGGTCTCGTTGAGGAGAGGAGGAAGTATTACCTGAGGAAAATTGGCGGGAGATGTCCCTTCCAGATGGGAAGACTTTGCGGAATTCAGGAGAGCAAACCTTTTGTATGCAAGCTCTTTCCATTCATTATCAGGCAAAAGGGGGATGATTCCGCCCTTTTTTGTTACAACGATGAGGAATACTACGTTTACGTCGACACTTACTGCAGAAACATCGTTTTCGGAAAACCAAGCTTAAAGTTTAAGGAGATGGTTAGAGAGGCTCTGGACATCTACACTGGCAAGAGATTGAGGCCAAGGTTGCTTACATCTTGAGTAAACATCTTGGGTAACAATCTTTTTAAACTGATTGAGCGCTCAATCAATAATGAAAGAAAAGATTCTCAAGGCTGCACTGAAACTCTACTCCTCGAAACCACCCCAGAATGTTACAACGAAAGAGATAGCTAGAGCAGCTGGAGTTTCTGTAGGTTTAATCTTTCATTACTTCCATAGTAAGAATGAGCTGGAAAGAGAGCTCGTTTCTCACTTCATGGAGAAACATTCGCTCCAAACTGAAAGATTGGATGAATTTGTGAGAGAGAATTTGAGATTCGCCAAGGAAAATCCTGGAATATTCAGGTTTTTGCAATACGTTTTTGAGAAAGAAAAGTATGCGGACAGCGATTTGGCGATTAAAGTGTATGAGGATGGGTTAAAAAAGCTGAAAACTATGCTTGGAGGTGACGAGAGAAAAGCAACTCTTCTGATGGCGATGATAGATGGCTTAGCAATGTATGCGTTCCTTTTAGATCTCGATGTTGAGGAGTTCAGCGATTCGATTCTGGAGACGCTCGGATTTGGTGGGGAGAATAGGTAGTCAGGTGAGTTAGGTGAGTTACACATGAAATACCTCAATAGAATATACGATGAGGCGGATAGGGAGTTCTTGAAACCCCTTTACAGAAATCTCCCTTTCATAGAGGCTGTAGCCGTCATGCTTATTATCAGCAGGGCCATGGCGGAGAGCATTGAGATATTTCCTTACTCCGTTAGCAAGGCAATCGTAAGCCTTGCAGATAAGTGGGCTTACGCAATTGCACCGCTTGTAGACAAGATTTATGGATTCTTTGGTTATGCTTTCTCCCCTGACGTAGCTTTGATGCACAGAATGCCTGCAGAAAATCCGATTTATCCTTTGCCGGTATGGATGATCTCGCTGTGGAGTTTTTCTGTGGCCTACACACTCTTTTATTGGTTCTCCCTCACTTCAATAACTTATGGTATTGGCAGGCTATTTGGCAGGAATGGGATAAATGAAGGGAGTGGAAGAAGCGGATCATTTGTAAGGCTGCTTACATGGACGGGGATAGCCCACATACCCATGATCAACTGGTGGTTTTATGTGGGCTGCGAAATGCTCTATGAGATCGTTAGGCAGGAGATGTATCTAGGTCTAACTCCACCATACACCGTTTCCGCTGTTGAGACAAGTGTTCCGACTCCTCTCGGCTCACTACCCAACTTCGTCCCGGTTGAAGGCTTTTGGTTTGGCTACGGTATTGGAGTGGCTTTCCTGATGCTAACGATACTGCTGATCTACGGCTTCGTAAAACGTGAATTGGGATTGGATCCGTTGAGAACGCTGATTGCAATACTCCCTTGGATAGCTTATTTTGGTTTTTTGCTGGTTGGAAGTCTCAATGTTAATGAGATTACGGGTGTTTTAAATGCATACGTTGAGCAAGGAAAGGCCTGGAGATGGTTTAGATAGGATAGATGAAAGTTTGGATAAGCTCAAGAACGGGATATTTCTTGAGACGGCCAGAAAGTTGATGAGGGAGATACCTTGGGATCCCATCAGGAAAGTCTTTCTTTTCATCTCGCTGATAATGTTCATAGGAACTATCGCTTACACGGAAGTTATGAAAGATCCAACGATTGAATGGGCTTGGTGGTGGCTTTGGTTCGGTTTGTTCCTAACATTTCTCCCTGTTATCATGGGAAGAGTTGCGTGCGGATGGTTTTGCCCTTATGCAGCCATCCACGACATATTTTTTACGAAATTGAAATACAGAAGAGCTAAATGGCCGGGTAATCTCAAGAATCTGAGATTTTTGGTGCTTTTCGGGTTGCTTGGATTGCTCGCAACCGTGGAAATATTCCGGGAATGGGACTTCTTTATCTGGTACTGCAGAGCATATTTGATCTTGGCCGTGGTTTGGGGTTTCATTTTTGCTCCAAGGGATTGGTGCAGGTACGTTTGCGTTCTGGGAGCTTATGCCCAGCTTTACTCGAGAATCAGAGTTCTTGGCATAAAAGTTGACGAGAAACTTTGCCTTAGATGTGAAAACTGTGAGTGCGATAAGAATTGCCCGATGGATGTTGACTGGAAAAATGGGGTTAAAGAAAGGTGGATAACGCCCGATTACTGCGTACTGTGCCTTAATTGCGTTAACGTATGCCGTTCGGGAGCGGTTTACGCATGGAGGGTGCATTGATCACGTTTGAGAAAGACTGAGAAAACTGAGAAAGCAGAAAAGCAGAAGTAAGAAATCAAAGAAAATCAGAAATCCAAAACGTAATCCTTCAAAATATCCCTTAAGGACACGACATCTCCAATAACTATCACTGCTGGAGCTCTAACTTTCTCTTTCTTAGCAATCTCGACTATATTTGAAAGCTTTCCCTCCACAACTCTCTGATCTGGAGTTGTTGCTTTTTCTATTATCGCAACAGGAGTGTCAGGACGCTTTCCACCTTTCAGCAATCTGCTAATGTTTCTTTCAAGATTTGAGATACCCATAAGGATAACTATCGTCGCATCGAGCTTTGCGATCTCTTCCCAATTTATCCTTTCTTTTTCTTTTTTTCCTTCTTCTTCTTTCGCATCTAAGCTCTCTCTCTCCTTCCCGGTGAGAATAAGAATTGCAGGAGAAAATCTTCGGTGGTTCAATGGAATACCAGCATACGCCGGAGCTGCAATAGCTGAAGAGATGCCTGGCACAACAATAAAGCTAACACCCTCCTTTGCCAGGAATTCTGCTTCTTCGCCCCCTCTACCAAAAACGAACGGATCTCCTCCTTTCACCCTTGCAACCTTCTTCCCTTCCTTCGCTAACTTAACCAAAAGCTGGTTTATCTCATCCTGGGTTTTCTTATGCCTGCCCTCTCTTTTTCCGGCCTCTATTATTTCGCTTATCTTACACTCTTTTTTGATGAAATTCTTTATTTCATCTCCAACCAGATCATCAACTAAAGCCACGTCTGCCTCTTTGATGTATTTCACCGCTTTCAGCGTTAATAACTCAATGTCACCCGGTCCGGCACCAATCAGATAAACGATCCCCTGCTTCTCGGATTTATCCAATTTAGATTTATCCATTTTTCCCCTTCAACCTCCATCAAAAATCCTGAGTTCTTCCAGCAAAGGGCTCACTTTAGCTTTAATATCTTCTGAAATTCTCTCTACTTCTTTTCCAATCACCTTGAGATCTCTTTCACTGCATTCTCCGTAACCTTCAGACTTTTCAAGCTCAACCTCAAATTTTCTGTCGAATCTCGCCTCTTTCCTCCCATCAAGGCTGAGAAGCTCGCATTTTATCTCAAAAGAATTTCCATCAAGTTTGGAGTTAAGTTTGGAGTAGATCCCAGCTGGAATGCTGCATCCAACTCCGAGTTCTTTCAGAATCTCCCTTTCCACCATTGCCTCGAACATCGTTTTCCTATGATTCATGAAAGAAACCAGCTCTTCTTCTCCTTCCCTCGTTGCAACGGCAATTATACCCTGATTCGCGGACGGAACGAAAAGTTCCGGATTAAGCCTTTCGTATGAAATTCGCTCGTGAAGCCCGAGTCTTATCAAACCCGCCTCACCGACGATTATTCCATCATAATCTCCGCTCTCGAGCTTCCTGAGCCTTGTATCGAGGTTTCCTCTTATGTCTTTGATTGAAACGTCATCTCTTAATCTTCTTGCTTGGGCTATCCTCCTCAGACTTGAGGTACCTATTACAGCCCCGCTGTCCATCTCTTCGATCCACTTTCCATTTCTCGATATGAAAGCATCGAACGGGCTCTCCCTTTCCAGCACCGCTGCGATTACAGTTCCTTCAACCCTGTCTGTTGGAACATCCTTCATGCTGTGAACAGCCACGTCGATCTCTTCATCCGCTAAAGCTTGGTCGATTGCCCTCACAAAAGCTCCAGAGCGCTTGAAAGCGTAGAGGGGCTTATCTTTCATTATGTCGCCTGATGTTTTTATTATCTGAATTTTTACCTCTTTTCCAGCCTTCTTGAGCTGGTAAATCACCTTCTCTGCCTGAGCCAAAGCTAACTTGCTCCCCCTCGTTCCTACAACAACTCTTTCAGGCATTCGATTACAGCCTCCGTAATTCTTTCTGAATCTTCTTCGCTGTGGCTGTAGGACATGAAGCAGGTCTCATACTGCGATGGTGGGAAGAATACACCCTTTTCAAGAAGTCTCCAGAAGAATTGGATGAATAAAGCTGAGTTCAGTTTTAACGCCTCGTTGTAGTTCAAGGGCTTATCGCCGAAGTAGATGCAGAACATCGAGGCAATTGAATCTGCGGAAACGTTTAGCGAGTTGGCTAAGCTAAAATCGTTAACGCCCTCTTTAACATGGTTTGTAATCTTCTCGAGATAGTCGTGGATCTTCTCCTTAACGATAAAGTTCACGGCAGCATAGCCAGCCGAAAGTGTTAGCGGATTCCCGCTGAACGTTCCTGCCTGATAAACATCTCCAGAAGGAGCTATCCTCTCCATTATTTCCTTCTTCCCACCGAATATTCCACACGGCAGTCCGCCTCCGGCTATCTTGCCAAGGGTCGTTAGATCCGGCTTAACACCATAATATTCCTGAGCTCCTCCGGCTGCGAGTCTAAATCCGGTTATTATCTCGTCGAAGATAAGAAGAACGTCGTTCTCAGCCGTTATTTTTCTTACCTCCTTCAAATAAGACTCCTCAGGCAGAATCAAGCTGGAATTCCCCATTACGGGCTCGAGAATGAAGCATGCAACGTCCGGATTTTTCTCCAGAAGATCGGCTAAAGCTTGTGTGTCGTTGTAAGGCACCTGCAAGGTGTTGGCAACGAATTCTTCTGGCACTCCAGCGGAATTTGGAATGCCATGGGTTGTTGCCCCGCTTCCCGCTTTAATCAGAACCGCATCATGGGCACCGTGAAAGCTCCCTTCAACCTTTACTATCTTCTTTTTCCTCGTGAATCCCCTTGCAAGCCTTAACGCTGCCATTGTAGCTTCACTGCCGGAGTTAACGAATCTAAGCATCTCTATGGAGGGATAAAGACCTTTTATCAGCTTAGCGAACTTGATCTCAAGTTCTATCGGAGTGCCGTAAAGCCATCCCTTCTCTATCTGTTCTTTTATCGCCTCCTTGATCGCCGGATGCGCATGGCCCAGGATTAAAGGCCCATAGGCCATGCAGCAGTCGATGTACTCGTTTCCATCGATATCGTAGATTTTCGACCCGATTGCACGCTTTGTATAGAATGGAAAAGGCTTCACCGCCCTAACAGGGCTGCTAACTCCTCCTGGAAGTAAATCCAAAGCCTCTTTATACAATTTTTCCGATTCAACCAGTTTTTCCGCAAAATTCGGCATAAAAATCACCTATTCGGATTAAGAAGATTAGTCAAGCATTTCAGCCAGCTCTTTTGCATGATAGGTTATGATTAAATCTGCCCCAGCTCTCTTTATCGAGGTTAAAATTTCGTAAGCAATAGCCTTGCCATCGAGCCAGCCCTCCTTTTCCGCTGCCTTTACCATGCTGTACTCTCCGCTTACATTGTAAGCAGCTAGAGGGATGTTAAAGGTGTCTTTAGCTCTTCTTATGATGTCAAGGTAAGCTAAAGCTGGCTTAACCATCACAATATCCGCTCCTTCTTTGATGTCCAGCTCGATCTCCCTTAAAGCCTCATCGCTGTTGTGGATGTCCATCTGGTAGCTTTTTCTATCACCAAAAGCAAAACCGGAGTCTGCAGCCTCCCTGAAGGGAGAGTAGAAATTGGATGCATACTTTGCGGAATAGCTCATTATCGGAACGTCTTCAAAGCCATGATCATCGAGCTTCTCCCTTATCGCCTTAACCATCCCATCCATCATTCCCGAAGGGGCAACGATATCAGCCCCGGCTTCAGCATGGCTCAATGCAGTTTCTGCGATAAGCTCGAGCGTTGGATCGTTCAGAATCTCACCGTTTTTTACAATTCCACAGTGTCCATGGCTCGTATACTCACAGAGGCAAACGTCTGTAACTATCACCGCATCACCGCATTCTTTCTTTATCAACCTCAAAGCCTTTTGGATCACACCTTCTCTATCATAAGCAGAGCTTCCTTTTTCATCTTTATAGGAAGGAATCCCGAAAAGGATGAAGGATTTCAAACCCAAATCGAGGCATGAGCTGATTTCATCACACACGCCATCAAGCGGTATTCTGAAATAAGAGGGCATTGAGCTTATCTCAACCGGCTTTTTTATGTTCTCATCGATGAAAACAGGAACGATCAGATCTTTCTTCCTGACTTCAGTTTCGGCAAATATCTCCCTTAGCTTCTCTTTCCTCAGTCTTCTCATCCTTGTAATCGGAAACAAGTTCTTCACCTCCAAAGAGGTATTCAACGTTCTCTATAATTTCCGGCCTCCCGTTTTTCGCAGCTTCCCTTAGCCTTATCGTGGGCAGTCTTAAAAATTTCTTGATGAATGAGTTTGCAAAATCCTCAAGAATTGGTAAAATACTCTCGTTGACCTCATACTTAGCTGAGATCTTGTTGTAAAGCTCTAGGATCTCCTCTCTCTTCACTCTCTCTGCCGATGAGTACATCAGACCTATTGCAGAATTAGCCCTTATTTCCTTAAGCATGTCTTTCAGATTGGCCAACTCCTCTTCAACAATTTTCTCTGCAAGAGGGATTTTTTCTATTCTTTTTCTCAGATTTCTCTCACTAACTAGCCTTAAATCATCTATTGTGCGGAGAGTCACCCCTGAAATTTCTCCAACACTCTCTCCTACATCTCTTGGAAGTGCGATGTCTATTACAAGCATTCCTTTATCTCTATTTTCCATCGTTTTTTCAACGATCTCTTTCCTTAAAATGTAGTGGGGAGCTGAGGTAGCAGATATCACAACATCTGCTATCCCAAGACATTCTTCGAGCATGTCAAATCTTACAGCCTTTCCACCTATGCTTTTCGCAAGTTCTGCAGCTTTTTCGTAAGTTCTGTTTGCAATTAAAACTGTACATGCCTTTCTGTTGGCTATCGAGTTTGCAACCAAGCTTCCCATTTCTCCTGCTCCGATAAGTAATACGTTTTTCCCGTCAAGGGAGCCTAAAACCTCCTCTGCTAGCTCAACGGCTGCAGAGCCTATACTTACGGATCCCTGATTTATTCCTGTGAGATTTCGAACTTTTCGGCCTGTATTTATTGCTTTATTAAAAACAAGATTGAGAATGTCTCCTACTCCTCCAAGGCTTTTGCTGAGGTGGAAGTATTCTCTTACCTGCCCGAGAATTTGATCCTCACCAACCATCATCGATTCGAGGCCTGATGCAACCCTAAGAACATGTCTCAAACATTCATCGTTCCTCAAATATTCGATACAGTTTTTATCAATCTCAAATTGAGATGAGAATCTTTCTAGAGCTTGGAGGGTATTCTTTCCAACAACATAGTATTCGACCCTATTGCATGTTAATAAAACAGCACATTCCGATATCTCCTTGAAAGAGAGCAAACCCTCAATTGCAGCTCTCAAATCCTTTTGCCAGACCTTTTCAAGTACATCAATTGATGCTTTTTTGTGGGAAATGACAATGCACGAAATTTCCACCCTATCACCTTTGCAATAAACCCCCCGAAACGATCATAGTATGGAATGCCTCTATTTATAACTTTAATTGTTGGTAGGATTGAATTGAAAGACCAAAAGATTATTGGAAAAATAAAGAAAAAACTGACGATGAAAATTAGGTAATCATCAAATCTTCGATCTCGTTAATCCATTCGCTAACAATTGCCTTATACTCGTTACTTTCAATCTTTTTTCTCTTTATTAGCAAAATTTTAGGAACAAAACCGCTTTTCTTTATCTTTTCAACCATGCTTTTTGCATACCTTTTCTCGTCAAATCCGCCATAAGTAATGACGAGAAACACCGTTTTCCCTCTTAAATCAGCTTTTTTCAAAAAAGCTGTAATGGGGGGACAATTAAAAGTCCATTTTGGCATGCCTAAGAATATTACTTTCGAGGAGATCTCAACAGAATTTATCTCAACTGCGAGATTCGGGATAAAGGAGAAGATAAGCCAGAAAGCGTAAGGATAGTCTCTCTTCGGCTTGATCTCCTTTAGATTTGTAACAAACCCTCTTCTTTCCAACTCATCTTGCAGAAACTCAAAGACTTTTCTCGTGTTTCCAGTCCAGGAGAAGTATATCAGATCGACACTCTTTTTCATTTTTCTGGTTGATTAAGCTTGTTTCTTCAGAAATCGTACATCTCCACTCCTCCAAACTTGAAAACTTTTACAACTCCTCTAGATCGACAATCCTCACATTCAACCTCCATTATCATTCTGTCTTCGCTCTCCATTTTTCTGATAATCCTTGCCTTATGCTTTTTTCCATCATCACAAACCGGACAATCAATTTCGTAGTACTCGGTCATTTATATCACCTTCATAACCTTTATAACAATATAACATCTAGTGATCCTTTTCCAAATCTTTCTGAATCTTTCAAGATCTACTGGTCTCTTATCTCTGATCTCTACCCTCTACTCTATACTTTCTTCTTTCCTTTTGGGGAGTAAATATTCTTCTGGAGCGGCATCAATCGCTCTAAGATATTTTTGCAGAGCCTTTGGGATTCTTACGGCTCCATCTTCTTCCTGAAAATTCTCAATTATTGCCGTTATCGCTCTGGTTGTTGCAATGGCGGTCGAGTTTAGGGTATGGACAAAGCCTTTCGTTGGTTTTCCCCTCTCTTCTGCATATCTTATGTTCAATCGATAGCTCTGCCAGTCCGTGCAGTTACTGCAGGAGACCATCTCTCTGTATTTTCCTTGGGCAGGCATCCAGGCTTCGAGATCGTATTTCTTGGCTGCGACAATTCCTATATCTCCAGTGCAGATGTTCACGATTCTGTAAGGCAGCTCTAGCCCCTGCCAAAGGGTTTCAACGTTTTCAAGCAGCCTTTCATGCCAGTCCCACGACTGCTCCGGCAAACAGAAAACGAACTGTTCCACTTTGTTGAACTGATGGACTCGGAATATTCCCTTGGTGTCCTTTCCATGGGCTCCTGCCTCCTTTCTGAAACAGGGGCTGACACCAGCATAGAGCAGGGGGAGCTCCTTCTCTCCCAAAACTTCTTCCATGTGCATAGCAGCTATCGGATGCTCGGATGTTGCTATCAAATAGAGATCTTCATCCTCAACCTTGTAAATAACCTCTTCGAAATCTTCAAACGCCGTAACGCCGGAATAGGCTTTTCTTTTCATTAAATAAGGTGGTGAAACAATTGTAAAACCCTTTTTAGCCAAGTAATCGAGAGCGTACATCATGATTGCGAAATCCAGCCAAACGAGATCATCTAAAAGGTAGAAAAATCTGGAACCGGCTACCTTTGCAGCTCTCTCGATATCTGTCCAGCCGAAGATTTCTCCAGCATCCGCATGTGGAATAGGTGGTTTCTCTATTACCTCATAATCGACTTTTCCATCTGTTTGTCTTTTGAATTCCTCCTCAAAACCAACCCAAACCTTCGGCTTCCCCCAGAATTTTATTGGAACGTTCTCTGAATCATCTGCTCCGATTGGAACGGATTCATGGAGAATGTTCGGGATGGAAAGCAGAATCGTATTGAGCTCTTCTTCAATCTCTTTGAGCTTCTTTTCCTCCTCTTTAACCTTCTCAGATATTTTCTTGGCCTCTATGATTGCTTTTTCCCTTTCTTCTCCCTTTAATTTCTTAATTTGCTGCGAAATCTTGTTTCTTTCGTGTCTTAGGGCATCGAGATCGTATCTCTTCTTTCTCCAAAGCTTATCCAGCTCAATTGCCCTATTGACGATCTCAATATCGCCGTTCCTTCTTTTCTGGGATTCAATTAGAATTTCAGGATTCTCTCTCAAAGCCTTTAAGATGCTCCACATAAAGTACCTCCTGAATCTCCTTCCCGTTTCTGATTAAAAAATGTTGTGAGTTTGGAATGATATGGAATGATAGTAAAATGGAATGATAATAAAAGCTTAAGATAGGTTTTTAACCAAAACGCAATGAATCGGAGATTAAACCCGTTATCTATTATCTACTATTACCTATTATCTCTCTCATTACTTATTATCCCTCGACACCAATTCTGTCACGGGATTGCTGCTGAATCTCAGAAACTATCTGCAAAACTCTCTGGTAGTTCTGCTCCTCTACCCCAATAACTTCTACTCTGATGTCTTCGAATGGTATGCGCATTACGTTGAGTCGATTTCTGACAGAAAAGGCAATTTCTCTGGGTATATGGATAAGCACATCCATGGAATTATCTCCTAAAATCTTCTATAAAAACATTTTCTTATTACAAAATACAATGATTATTATCATGGCTGAACCCTGATAAAATTTTCACTTTAAGCTTTGAAACGGTAAATTTTTTTGAAAGTGTTTAAACTTACTTTTAAACTTCGCCGTGGCCGGCGATTAGAACTTCGTTCCCCCTTTTAATAATTTTTATTTTCTCTTTCACGTATTTTCCGTCGGCAATCCAGCAATTATTCTGTTTATAGCCAATTTTTTTGAGCATACTTTCGAAAGCTGACTCAAACTCTTCAACATCGCTTTTGCTATCAAATAGGATTTTCCAGTAGTAAACGAATTCGTTGCCATTTCTCAGAATCTTTAAGTTGTCGCCTTTCCAACCCTCTGCAGCTTTTAAAGCCCTACAATCTTCCAAATGTGAGGAAAGGAAAAGGTAAATGAAGAACTCTCCCATTCTCGTGTCTTTTACAACTCTGTGCTGCTGAAGTCTGAAATCGAGTAAGAAATCGCTGTCGTTGAGCTTTACGTTTGTCAAGTTAATCTTTTTGGTCGGATGGAGGATTTGGGCAGTCGTAGTCGGAGGATTCCTTAGAATCTCGTCTACGGCCTTGTATCCCCCTTTAAGGTAGATTTTAGCGATGTATTCTGTGCCAAAGGTGTATGGGAAGAAGTAAAGGTAGTTTAGGTTACTTTCTTTCTCATATCCTCGGTTCGGTTCTGAGGAGCACTTTATGCTGGAATTTATTTCTCTAATTTCTTCTTCAATATCTTTTCCGGCGTAAAGCCACCCCATAAGAACAGCATCCCCCTCAATCACCGCTCCGTAAGCTTTATCTCCATCGAAGCTCATGTCGTGCTTTATGTTGAAGTACATGTCTTGGACCACGTGTTCAAGCTCATGTGCCAGAGCTTCACCGGCACTCTTTGAATCTGGATCGAAATTCTCCTTGACAACATACACCTTGTTCTCCCAGAAAAATGCCATAAATCCCCCAACTTCCTTGTTTTTTCGAGCCTCAAAACTGAAGTTTGAAGGAACGAGCAAAAGTGACTTGTAAAAAACTTCTTCATCCTTAAGAGCTTCCTTATCTATGGCTGAAGAACCCCATTTTTTCACAACCCACTCCTTTGTTACTATTTCAAGAGGAACATCTGGCGTGTAGCCTCTTATCTCGCTGACTCTCTCAACGACCTCCTCAAACAGTTGTTGGGTTTTGTTGCAGTAATCAGAATCGATAATCTGAATACTGGGTTTTTTGTCCAATGATGTATGGGAAGGGTTAGAGTATGAGTAGGATAAGAAGGCAAACACGAGGACAATGCAGACAATGGAAAATGCTACGGAAAATGCTGCGATTATCTTCCACTTGCTTCTCTCCGTCACCTTTTCACCACTTGCATTCCAACCGAAAGGTTTATTTCGTTTTTCCCTGAATTTTTATTCGATGTCATGTATTTTCTGCATGTATTTTTCCAGCTGTGGGGGAATGGGGGAGATCTGTGAACATTTCAGGTTAAGGGAATCCAGAAAGCGTAATTCGATGAAAAGGCTCACAGAAGTCAAAAGCATGTCGATAAGCGAGGCTGCAGAAAACATGAACATGAGCGTTACAGATTTTCTTACCTACATCGGAAAGCTGGAAAAAGAGGGAAAGCTAAAGATAAAATTCCTTTAGCTTCCTTTACTCACTTTAAGCTCTTTTACCTTTCAGATTGGTTTTCTTAAAAACCATGGCTTAAGAACTATGTAATTTCTAGCTTTACAAAAGGCTAGGGTTGAAAAGGCCATTCTTTTGATGTAGTAAAAAATTCGGAAGAATAAAGAATCCATACTCAAAATTCGCACTTAAAAAATCCATGTTCAGAAAAGATCCTTCTCCACCAAACTGATTGCTTTATCGATCTCCCTCTTCAGCATTTCTGGAATTCCCTTTATATCGACCTCAAGGAATCCCCTTATTATCGCAGCAGTTGCCTCATCCTTCGACATACCCCTTGACTGGAGGTAGAAGATCTCCTCCTCCGCAATCCTGCCAATAGCAGCCTCATGGCTCAGGTCAACGTTAGGATACTTCGCTTCGAGCTCAGGAATGGCGAGAATTTTCCCCTCATCGGAAAGCATCAAACCCCGACACTCCAGATGCCCCTTGACATCCGGCGCCTCTCCGGCGATGTGTCCTCTGGCAATAACTTCCCCACCTTTACTTATCGTTCTGGAAACTATTTCTGCACTGCTACCTTCTCCTTTCAGGATCGCTCTAGTTCCAGAATCCACGATCGAGTTTTCAAGAGCGACTATTATGCTGCTGAATATGGCTGTACCTCCTTTTTCAACGTATGCAGTTGGATACATCTGGACGAGCTTAACGGGGTTCATCAAGACGTAGTTGCTGATAAAAACTCCGTTTTCTTCCACAACCGCTGCGCTTCTCGGCCTTACTTCCACATCCGACTCCCAGCTGTGGATCATGGTGAAGGTGAGTTTAGCATTCTTTTTCACGTAATATTCGGTAATCCCAAGATGCATTCCGGATGTAACGCCCGGATGTGAGGTGCAGCCGGAAATTATGTTTAACTCTGAACCTTCCTCTGCGATTATTATGTTGTGAACCTTCTGCGTCGATTTCGCAGTCCTCAAATATAGACAAGCCTCAACCGGAATCTCAACTTTCTTTCCCGGCAGAGATCTTATGAAGTAGCCGTTAACATCTTCGCTGTCTGCCTCCTTCGTGTATTTGTCCTGATCTCTTTTTACAATTTTCCAGTAGTAATCGTGGAGCCAATCGTATTTCTCGAGGGCATCCCTTATGCTCATCACTTCCACGCTTTCGAGGAATGATGAAATTCTAGCGGGCTGCTGGTCAACTTGAACAAAACTCGCAGCCCTTCTACTTGAATCCAGCTCAATTCCAACGCTTTCTAGCCTCTTCTTAACCTCTGGTTTCTCTACTTCAAGCTGTTCAGATTCGGAAACTCTCTCAGACATCTGGTTATACACCCCTCATACCCGTTTTGACTTATTTCATTGAGAATATCCTCTGGGTTCCCAACGCAAGCGATCCTGCCCTTGTATAGGATGACTCCATAATCCGCATCAACGTAATCAAGGATGTTGCCTGTGTGAGTTATAATAATCCCTGATTTCTTCCTCTTCTCCGGAGAGACATCCCTTTCAAGAATCTCCCTTATCGTCCCACCAATCAGGCTTATGTTCTCCATATCAACCCCGCTGTCTGGCTCGTCGAACATTACAAAATCGCGGTTAAGCAGGAGAAGCTGAAGAAGCTCCGACCTCTTGACTTCACCGCCAGAAAAGCCCTGATTAACGGGCCTGTCAAGAAAATCCTCCATTTTAAGTTTTTTTGCAAATTCGTATATGTCGTCCTCGCTTCTATTCCCAATTTTCGCACAGAATCTGAGCACATCGATCAGCTTCACCCCGCTAACCTTTGGCGGGTTTTGGAAAGCGATGCCCATCCCGAGCTTTATTCTTTCATCGGTTGGCAGAGAATTGATCTCCTTTCCTCTGAAGATTATTCTCCCGCTGCTTACGCGATAAGCGGGATTTCCGATTATGGCTGAAAGTAAGGATGACTTTCCACTACCATTAGGGCCGAAGAGGGCATATGTTTCTCCTTCCTTGATGTATAGATTAACGTTTTGAAGGACAGTTTTCCCGTCAACTTTCAGTCCGAGGTTCACAACCCTCAGCACGTCTCCCTTGGATTTCATCCTTTTATTGCATGCTCAAGCGATTATAAATCTTTCGGGGTGAAAGCTTGAGAATGAAATGAAACGAAGTAAAGCTATAAAGTAAAGCTAAAGTAAAGCTAAAACAGAATCTTTTCAAGGTCCTCCCCGCCATAAAAGAGTTCCTGAATCCCGTCGTAGATGTCTTCCATTCCAAGATTCTCGACTGCAGAAACTGGCATGAGGGGCCGGAAAAGGCCGAGATCGCGGAGTAGGTAGAAGAGCTCCAAACTTATGTTTCTCTCCATAGCTTGGTGAATCCCCTGGTATATCTCCTCCGGATTCAAACTCCAGCTCAGGATCCTCTCCACCTCTTCCTCGCTCAGAACATCTGCTTTGGCTAGAACTTGAATTTGAGGAATGTTTAGCTTGAACACAGCTGAAGAGCACATGAAAAGAAGGGAAAGAAAGCCATTTGGTGTTTTGGCCACAACCGGATCGAAAAGATACACCATCACGCTTCTTTCCTTGCCAAGGGTATCGATAAGTAGATTGCTGCTTTCTCTCAGCGTAAAAAGCTCCATCTGGCCTGGAGTGTCTAGGATGACGTAAGGAACATCGTAATATTCAATTTCATCTTTAATTTCTTCTATCTTCGTGCTGATAAGGTCTGCAGCGATTATTTGCGCCCCATTGGGGCCAACGCCGTAGTTTAGCATCACATCTTCAAGTGTGAAGTAATCTCTGACGTCGATTTCTGGGTTATACGGAAGATTCTCAGCTCCGGGATCGAGATTTACAATTACATTCTCGAGATTCTTATAGTCGAACCAGTCGGCTAAGGCCTTCGTTAGATAAGTCTTCCCGGAGCCGGCAGTTCCGACCATGTAGATCAGAATCTGAAGCATGGTTTAAAGGAAGACAGTAAGAAATTTAGCTTTTTGGAATCGATTAAGGTTGAAAATGGTTTTAGTTAATTTGAGGGTTCAAGTCAAAATTCAATGAACTCAAATTTTAACTCATCCTTAACTCATCCTTAACCCCAAGTCTCAAATCAAGCACTAATCCAAAACCACCACTTCGATTCCACTGTTCTTCCACTTCAAAACAACATGCCTTCTTTCCTTTCCATCCAAACCTTGCTTTCTCAGTTCGCTAAAATTTGCTGTCTCCAAGAAATTTCTCAGGAGTTCGAGCTGCTCTTCTTTTTGCGGATCGTCTTTTTTTAGCAGATAGTTTACAAGCTGATTGAAAACCCTTTTCGCCTCGGTTTCTATGCAATGTCCTTCTACGATCAGATGAACCTCCACTTTAGGCATAGTTTCAGGCATAACTCAGATTTCTGAAAAGTAATCTTTAAGAGTTTTGTTTAAGGTTTTGGTTAAGGTTCTGGTTGAGTTTCTGCCTTTCTCTTTTTGAATTTTTGGCTTTATCTTTATGAATTCTCTCAGCTTGGAAAAATCCTTCTCTAAGGTCTCTTTTAACGGAGGGCGATACAAAGCTGCAGCTGGATGATATACTGCTATAAGCTTTATTTTCCCCCAGTCAGCCTTAACTTCGAATGGTTTTCCTCTTACTCTCGTTATCCCGGAAAAAGGTAATCCAAACTCGTTAAAAAGGAGGGATGCAGAGTGTCTGCCGAGGCAGACTATGATAGATGGTTTTAGGACTTTCAGCTGCCTTATTAAATAAGGTTTGCATGCCTCGATCTCCTCTGGAAGGGGATCGCGATTGTTCGGAGGTCTGCATTTCAGAACATTTCCGATAAAAACCTGCTCCCTTCTCAGCCCTAGCTTATCTTCAATCAGCTCTGTTAAAAGCTTTCCAGCATTTCCTACGAAAGGTCTTCCTTGGATATCTTCCTCCCTTCCCGGAGCCTCACCAACAAAAACGATTCCGGAATAGCTACTCCCTTCTCCCGGAACGTAATTCGTTTTCGTTTTCCATAGATCACATTTCTTGCATTTTTTTATTTCTTCTGCAATTTGCTCAAGCTCTAAGTTTATGTTTTCAGAGTTTTCAGAATCTTCGGAGGTGCCAAGAATTGAATCGGAATTTTCCATCATTCAAACAAAAAATGAGAAGATAAAAAAGTTTACGAATTAAGGTTTGCGAATAAAGATTTTCGCCTTTCTAGAATTTCTCAAAACTTCAGAATCCTTGCAGCAACGATCAACGGCTCCCATGTGGGTGCAAAAGGAGGAGCATATGCAAGGTCTGCAAAGAAGAGATCTTTTGTCGTGAAACCAGCTTGAATAGCTGCAGCCATCGTGTTCACCCTAGCAAGAACCGCATCGTATCCAACTATCTGAGCTCCAAGAACTCGCTTCGTCTTGCTATCGGCCACAACCTTTATCATAATCTCCTTTCCTCCCGGATAGTAGTGGACCTTTGTCTTCGCCTTTATAAAGGTCGACTTTGGTTCAAATCCTGCTTCTCTCGCCTGCTTCTCGTTTAAGCCCGTACCGGCAATCTCAAGCTCGAAAAACTTCGTGATCTGAGTTCCAAGCACACCCGGAAATTCAATGTCACCTCCAGCGATATTGATTCCCGCAACGTATCCCATCTTATTCGCTCCCGGAGCGAGGGGAATCCATACATTCTCGCCCGTTAGCATGTGTCTGCACTCAGCACAATCTCCTGCTGCAAAAACGTTCTCTACATTCGTCCTCATTCTTGAATCCGTTTCAATTGCTCCGGTTTTCCCCAGTTTAACACCCAGCTCTTCGGCTAATTCAACATTCGGTTTCACACCGGTTGCAACTATCACTAAATCAGCCTTGTACTCGTTTTTGTCTGTTATAACCCTTTCAACCCTGTCTTTTCCCTCAAACGCCTGTGCAAGTTCACCTCCGCGGTAGCTAACCCTCTTTTCCACTTCACTTTTGATAACTTCCCCTATCTCTCTGTCAAACCGTGGTAGGGGGTAATCATACTTCCCAATGAGCGTAACCTTCTTTCCAGTAGCAGCGAAGGCTTCGGCCATTTCTACGCCAATGTATCCAGCTCCAATGATGACAACCTCCTCAACCCCTTTTGCAGCTTTATGGATCATCTCGGCATCTGGGGGCAAATCGACGGTATAAACCCCTTTAAGCTCGATTCCATCGATAGGAGGAACCCTCGGAGAAGCTCCTGATGCGATAAGAAGGTAATCCCACTCCATTTCCCTTTCATTTCCATTTTCGATGTATCTCAACCTTCCCTTCTCTAGCTTTGTAACCTTCGTATTCATGTGAAGGTCGATTCCCCTTTTCTCGATGAAAACGCTTGGGGGATAGTACATCAGCTTGGAGGTGTCTGTAAGCTCTTCAACGACATACGGAATACCGCATGGGGCGTGGCTCACGAAATTCGTCGCCTCGAAAACCGAAACATCCCATTCTGGCTTCAAGGCTTTGACTCTCGATGCTGCACTCATGCCGCCAGCTCCACCACCGATAACAGCAACCCTAACAGAAGAACCAGAATCTCCGGAATCTCCAGTTTCAGCCACAAAATCACCTCCCTCTAAATTAAAAATTTGAACCTTAATTATTTTTCTGGTTATTTCACAGAATAAAATCCCGCTGATGAAATAAAAAGTAACCAACAAAATGAGCTCAAAAGTTTGGTCAAAAATCAAAAAGCTTAACTTAACTTGCCTCCAGTGGACTGGTGAATGCCAACTCAGGTAACCTTTTCAAGAAACGTTTTCATCCCTCTCACGAATGCATGCAGAAACAGATGTCATTACTGCGGTTTCAGATCGGAGAATCCTCGCCTGATGAACCCTTTAGAAGTTGAAGATTTATTGAGAATGGCAAAAAATGCGAAAGAGGCTTTGTTTACATTTGGGGAGAAATCCGAAGTCTACAAATCAGTTAAGAAATCTCTTTCATCCCTTGGTTATGGTAGTTTTCTTGATTATGTAGTCGAAATGAACCGAAAGGCGATTGAGCTTGGAAAGCTCCCGCATACGAATGCTGGGGTGCTAAGCTATTCGGAGATTAAAAAACTGAAACCTTGGAACGCATCTCTTGGCTTGATGCTCGAGCAGGCTGTAGAGCTTCCATGCCATGTCGAAAGCCCCGGAAAGAAGCCTGAGGAAAGAATTAGGATGATAAAGGATGCAGGCAAGCTCGAGATTCCATTCACGACTGGAATACTCGTTGGAATAGGGGAGAGCTTTGAGGAGGATCTCTACTCGTTGGAAGTTATTGCAGAGCTGCATTCAAACTACGATCACATCCAGGAGTGCATAATCCAGAATTTCAGCCCTAAGGAGGGCACACCTATGGAGGACTGGGAACCTCCTTCTACAGAAAGACTGCTGAAGCTCGTTAGGGAGGCGAGAAAGATTCTTCCAAAGGATGTAGAAGTTCAGATTCCTCCTAATCTTGTTCAAGATATTCGTCCGTTCCTCAATGCTGGGGCGAGGGATATAGGCGGAATTTCAGAAGTTACAATAGATCACATAAATCCGGAGGCTCCCTGGCCCTCAATTGAAAAAATCGAAAGAAGTTTAAACGGTGAGTTTGTCCTTAAGGAGAGGTTGCCGGTTTATCCAAAATACATAAAAAGGAGATGGTACGGCGTTATGTGCGAGAGCCTCATCGATAAACTTTCCGATGGAAATGGGTATGCTAAGTTGGAGGTATCAGAGGTGTGAAATGTGGGTGAAATCGTTCTAAAAAGTGAAACAATAGAACTCGAGGAATACAAATCCTTGCTTTCTAACCCGTATAAAACTTTCAGACAAGCAGATCAGCTCAGAAGGGAGATTTGCGGAGACGAGGTTAGCTTTGTCATAAACAGAAACATAAATTTCACAGATAGATGCATTAACAGATGCAAGTTCTGTTCTTTTAGATTCAGGAAAAATTATCTGCTCTCAAAAGAGGAAATAGCAAAAAAGGTTGAAGAGGCTTTGGACTACGGCTGCACAGAGGTATGCATTCAGGGAGGGTTGCTGGAAAATGCGAATCTTAACTTCTACATCGACATCCTACAAACCGTAAGGGATATTTCCAAATCGATCCATATTCATGCCTTTTCACCAATGGAGGTTTTTCATGCGGCAAGGAACAGCAAGATGCATGTTGAGGATGTTTTGAGAGAGCTTAAACGTGCTGGACTCGATTCGATTCCTGGTACTGCTGCTGAAATCCTCGTTGATGAAATAAGGGAAGAAATTTGTCCTGAAAAACTTAAAACCTCAGAATGGGTCTTTGTTATTAAAACGGCCCACAAACTCGGGATTCCAACGACTGCAACGATGATGTATGGGCATATAGAGAGCTGGGAAGACAGAATAGAGCATTTGCTTCTGATTAAAAAAATTCAGCAGGAAACCCATGGCATAACGGAATTCATTCCTCTGCCTTTCATGCCAAAAAACAATCCCCTCGGAAAGCTCTCATCCGGCTCATCGGGCTTTGAAGACTTGCTCGTCATCGCAATCGCTAGGATTATTCTGTATCCGGAGATAAAGAATATTCAGGCTTCTTGGGTGAAACTGGGCAAAAAGCTCGTACAGGCTTCGCTCTATACCGGAGCGAACGATGTGGGTGGCACGCTGATGGAGGAGAACATTTCAAAGGCTGCCGGCTCATCAAGCGGGGAGTTTCTGGAAGTAGAAGAAATACTCCAGCTGATTAGGACCGCTGGCAGAATTCCTGTGCAGAGATCTACCGTTTATGAGCCGATAAAGAGGTTCGATTCTGATTGATTCAGAGGTCAGGGATGAAAAATTTGAGAAAATTACTTCCTGGCATTCTTCTGACGATTCTGCTTTCCGAAACCGTTAAAGCTGATGTGATATTTCCCGTAACTTTTATCCTGTTACCGCACTTCCCGGCCATAATCCTGATCGAGCTGATAGTATTCGCCTTGTTCACCTCCTTATACTTGAAGAGGAAAGATGTATCGTTTGGAAGGATAACGGCAGGTGTTTTAGTGGCAAATTTGATAAGCTCGGGTGTTGGATTGATCTTTCCAGCCTTTAGCGATATCTCGATCTTGCTCACTTCCACCTACCTGGCATCGGTATCCGTAGAATTCCTCGTTTACAATTCCATCTTCAACCTAAAAAAGCTGGAACTCCTCGAAATATCGCTTCTTACCAACTTTGCCTCCTACCTTTTCATCGCGCTCATGTTACTCAGCTGAGGCACGATCCATTCATCTGAAGACGTGCTTTTTCGGAACATCCATCCTTATAAGCGGCTTTGAGAGATGTCTTCTCGCACATGGAGGTACTTCGTAAAAGCCTTCTTCGACATCTCTTTGAATTTCCTCAACCTCCTTTTCCTTAGCAATAGTCTTGCATCTCTTGCATCTGAAGGGCTGGTTCTTGCCTGCAGACTCCATTCTTTTCCCGCATACAGGGCATCTTGGATTCACCTCTTTTTTTCTCACTAAGTTTACGATCTCTAGCTTTTCTAGATTCAGCGTATCCTTTTTTACCGAACCGAAAACTCTCACCACGTCACCTTTTATTAGCTTTAACACCACATCTCTGAACTGCTTTGTCGGCTCGAAGGCTGCACACTTCAACATTCCGAATTTCGTTGAAATTCTGAAGAAAACATGGCCGCCCCTAATTACTTCAGGCTCCTCAACAACAATCCCGCTGAGAATGTACGAATGATAGTTTCGCAGTTCCTTGGCTTCTTCTTCCGGAATGAGGTGCATGTCTGTTGACTGATTCGTTATGAAAAGCATTTTCTTGTGAATTTCCTCAGTTTCTAGGATTTCTGAAGCTCTGTTTATCGAGAAAAAATCGGATCCCCTTATCCCGTACAGAACCGGGTCAAGACCATTGGGAACGCTTACAACAACCTTGTTATGCCAGTCGACGGTATCCCAGATTTTGGGATAGAATAGCTCATCTGCTTTGAAAAAAGTCTCTTCGACTATTTCCCTCTTTTTCCCAAAATTCTCAGGTTTTCTGTATGCAAGAAGTTCGTATGTGAAGTCATCGCTTTCAAGTCCAACGGAAGCGAGGGCCCCAATCAGCCCCCTCCCTTTTTTGTACTTCAGATGGGGAATCATAAACCTTCCGATCAGGAAAAGAGCTTCATCTATGCTTATCAGATCTCTCACAGCTTTAAAAGCAAATCTTGAAAGAGCGTTCAGGATCTCATCGTCATTTTTTACGAATACAACACCCGGATTGGTGTTTTCGTGGCTTAGCTCAGAATACTCCTGAACCACCCAGTCCATTACCTCCATAACCAGTTCGGTGTCAGGAGTGTCGATTAAGAACGAGACGGCTCCATTTCCACGGGTTTTGAATGGAATGGTTGGATTTAATCTTATAAGTCTGGGGAACCCTATAACCTCCACTCCTTCCCTCTGTAATTCTTCAATGGCAATAACTGCTAAGTAGGTTGTACACATTCCTTTTGGTGAATCCGTGTCGTCAATGCCTATCCACAGTTTCATCCCGAGATGTTCGAGAGAGCGATAAATGAACTTTTTGCGATCCCCTTAAACTTTTCATTTCTCAAACCCTCATCAAACTTTCATTCTCCACGTAAAATTTAAATCCTTAAAAATTATCCTTAATCTATGTTCGAATTCTTTCATGCTGGAGTCTTTGCCGGGGTTTTTGCTGGGATTCTTGTACTCCTCTCAATAATTTTTTCCGGATTCTTTCTTTGGGCAGGATTGAGGATAACTGGAAAGAAAGCTGGCATTCTTGAAGCAAGCTTGGTAAATCTAGCAGCTGGAGTTCTAGGGGTTGTTGCAGGTTCAATAGTTGTTTTTATACCATTCCTTGGTATTCTATCCCCCATTGTAGCTTATCTGGTTTATCTTTACGCTATAAGCTCTTTACTAAAGATCTCCATCCTTCAGGCGTTTTTAGCTTCTATCCTTGCAACGATTGTTTTCATGGCAATCCTTTTTGCTATTAGCTTTTTCATCGGCATATGGATGCTCAAATTCATACCATTTGGATTCAGGCCAGGAATGATGCATTTTTAGGTTATTTTTCTTTTTTCTGAATTTTTTACTTCTTTTAACCCCAAATCTTTTAAGGCGTTAGGTTAACCTAACGTCGTGCGTGAGATATACATCCGCTTGGCTTATAAGGCTTTGAGGGAGGGAATCGATGTAGTCGGGCCCAGCTACTTTTCCAGCAAGCTCGGCATCTCAAAACCAACTGCTCAAGAAGCTTTGATCAGGCTGGCGGAACAGAACTTGGGGGAGTACATTCCAAAAAAAGGCTTTAGATTGAACAGAACTGGTATAGAGAGAGCTAGAGAGCTTACAAAAAAGCACCGCCTGATGGAATGTCTTTTCTATGAACTCGGAATGCCACCAGAGAATGCATGCAGAGAAGCAACAAGGCTTGAGGAACATGCAAGTCCCGAGCTAATCAATCTTTTGAAGACAATCTTCATTAACCGTGAGCTATGCCCGTGCGGGAACAGGATAGAGGAAGGAATAGAGGAAGGGTTAGGGGAAGGGATAGATGAGGAGATAGGTGAGGGGATAGAGGAGGGTTTGGATGATTAGGAAATTCGTGAACTCGGTTTTCTTCATTTTCATCGTTTTTCTACCTCAGTCTGCCGTAGCTCTTGATATCGTTTGCACGAATCCGGATTTCGTTCCGATAGTAAAGGAGATTGGGGGCAGTGAAGTAAGCGTAACGTCTCTTCTCCCTCCTGGAAGCGATCCCCATTCTTTCTCCATTTCAAAATCCGATATGGATCGACTGAAAGCTTCTGATCTTATCATTCTTACGAATTCGGAGCTTTTCAGTTTTGAAAAAAAGATAAAAGCTGAATACGCTGAGAAAGTCTTGGATTTCAGTGACTACTCCGCGGAAGGAGCAAGGCTCGACGACTTTCCGGGTTTCAGAAATAATCCCCATGGATACTGGCTGAAAATTGAAAATGCCGTCTCCATTGCTAGGGCAGTAGAAAAAAAGCTTTCTAGGTTATATCCTGAGAAAAAGGATTATTTCGGCAAGAACCTCGAACTTTTTGTGGAGAAAATGGATGATCTGAAAGAAGTTTCTTCAAAGGTGGTTGGAGTAAATTACGGAAAGAATACCAGCTGCTTAGCAGTCATTCCAGGGGTAACCTACATAATCGAGAATGCTGGTTTGAGAGTTGGAGCGGTTCTTATGGGAGAGGGGTTGGGTTTTGCAAGCGGGAAAGAGTATGCTGAAATTCAGGATAAGCTTAAGTCGGATGAACTTTCGTGCATAGTCGTTCCGGAATCGATGAAGAAGTCTAAAGCGGGAGAGATCGCTGAGCAGCTCTCTAGAGATTCTGGAAAGCCTGTCGTTTACGTTAAGTTTGTCGTTGGAGCTCAGGATGTTGATTATTCTGAGATACAGATTTATAATTTAATCGCGTTTGCGAAAGCCTTTAGTGTAACCAAAAGTGAGTCCATAGCTAGCAGTCAGGAGTTGTTATATATTCTGATTCTCATGGTTTTAATTGAGGCAGCAGTGATTGTATTCCTATGGAGGGCAGGCTGAAATTGAAAAAATCGAAGTTGAAAATTGAAGCTGAAAAATTGTTGAAATCCCAATTAACAAAAAGGTGATAAGATGAAGCTAAATTCAACCGAGGAAAAGCTGAACACGAATGCGATAGTGGCAAATGGTGTTGAATTCGGATACAACGATCAATCCATCCTCTCAGATATAACTTTCCAAGTAAAGAAGGGAGAATTTGTCGCCATCACTGGGCCAAACGGTTCTGGAAAGACGACCTTGCTTAAACTCATTCTTGGAATTCTCCAGCCGAGAAAGGGTGAAATAGTTGTGATGGGTTACAACACGAGAGAAAAGGAAAAGATAATGAGCCTGGCAGGCTTCATGCCTCAGAAAGAGCATATTTCTACGAATTTTCCGATTCTCGTTAAGGATGTCGTAATGCTCGGCTTGGGTGCGAGGAGGGGAATTGTGAAATCGGGAAAAGCGTACGAGAGGGAAGGAATCGAAGCAATAAAGGCTGTCGGGCTGAAGGATGAAATTTGGAATAAGAGGTTTGCGGAGTTGAGTGGTGGTCAGCAACAGAGAGTCCTCCTCGCCAGAGCACTCGCAATTAAGCCGAAAATCCTTTTATTGGACGAACCATTCAATGGAGTAGATATCCCGAGCCAGAACAAGATTATTGAGCTTCTCTCAGAACTGAAGGAGAAGGATGTTACAGTTTTGCTCGTAATCCACAACGTGAATCCCCTTTTACATGAAATCGACAAGATAATGCTGCTTAACCGAAGAATAATCGCATTTGGGAAACCAGATGAGATTTTTACGGAAGAGAATCTGATCGCAACTTATGGTGCTTCAATCCCGATAATCTACTGCGAGGAAGGCTTTGCACATCCCGTTTACAGCGACATTCACGGTTAAGAGGGGGAGAGGATGGATCTCTCGGTTTGGTCGAGTTTATCTCAGCCATACATGCAGAGGGCTATTGCCGGGGTTGTTATAATTGCGATAAACGCTGCTGTAGCTGGTTCTTTTACCGTATTCAGGAACGTCTCCTTTTTGGTAGCCGGAGCAAGTCACTCTGCTTTAGCTGGGGCAGCCCTCTTCATTCTCTTAGGTTTTTATGGCTTTCACGGATTCTTCAGCAATCCGCTTATCGGAGCTATGCTCTTCGCGATCGCAACCGCTTTGATCGCAGCATATGCACCTAGGGAGGAAACGAACACCGCAATAGGGATCTCATTTGCAATGTCTATGAGTTTGGCCATCCTCTTCATTTCGATGATAAGGGAGTATGCTGCAAAGGTTTGGGGTCTGCTCATCGGGGATCTTTTTCTGCTAACGTATGAAGATCTCTATCTAATGACCTTCGTGACCTTTGTGACTCTTATTCTGGCAATGCTCTTTTACAGAGCTTTTCTCTTCATCTCTTTCGACTGCGAAGGTGCAACAGCCTTTGGATTGAATACGAAGGGTTACAACTACCTTTTGCTATCCATCATAGCCGTTTCAGCGGTAATGCTCTTGAAAGGAGTTGGGGCTATCTTGGTTTTTGCGATGCTCGTAGCTCCTGCAGCTGCAGCAAATGAGCTTGCCTCAAACATAAAGAACGTTTTTATCTTCGCTTTCATAATCGCCCTGTTTAGCGGATTCGCGGGCATAGCAATATCTTTCCCCTTTGAAGTCTCCCCGGGAGCGATTGCATCACTTCTTGCGACGATGATTTACTTCCTCAGCTTCCTTGGCAAAAAATTGAGAGGGTAGCTTGGTGATTGATGTTAAGGTTTTGATGTGCATCATCAACTGTTGTCACTCCCTAAAACCAAATCAAACATTTTTTAAACATGGATGAGAAGTGCTGAAGGATGACAAGGGTTCTTGTTGTTGATGCTGGCGGTAGGGGCAACGCCATTGCTCACGCTTTTTCGCGAAGTTCAAAGGTTAAAGAGGTTTTCGTGGCTCCTGGAAACGCAGGAAGTGAGTTTTTCGACAAGTGCAAGATTGCGAAGCTCGATGGAAAACCTATACCTTCGATAAGGGCAATAGATGAAATCGTAAGGTTTGCTAAGCGGGCGGAGATCGATCTCGCTTTTATTGGCCCTGAAGAGCCTTTGAGTCTTGGTTTGGTGGATAAGCTTGAGGAAGAAGGAATAAGGGCGGTTGGGCCAAGAAAAGAGGAAACGATTCTTGAAGCTAGCAAATGCTGGGCGAAGGATTTTCTCAAAAAGATTGGAGTTCCGATTCCCTCTTACAAAAACTTCGATAATCCTGAGGAGGCGGAGGAGTTCATAAAAGAATTCTATCGTGAAAATGAGGGCAATGGTAATCTCGTTGTAAAAGCTGATGGACTCGCTGCCGGAAAAGGAGTTTACGTCTGTGATTCTATAGAGGAATGCTTGCTTGCCGTCGATGAAATAATGAGGAAGAGAAAGTTTGGGGATGCTGGGAATAGAGTTTGCATAGAGGAGAGGTTGTATGGTATAGAGGTGGCTTTCACAGCCCTCTGCGATGGTAGGCATGCGGTATGCTTTGGCCATGCGAAGGATTACAAACGAGCGTTCGATCCGGATGACGTTGAGGGACTCAAGAACTTTCATATCGGCTTGACAAAGAAGTTTATCACCTCTAAAGATGCAGAAAGGCTCTTCAAGGAAGGAAAACTCCTCAACCCGAATACCGGCGGTATGGGGGCTGTGTCTCCCCATCCGAGCGTTGATGGAGAGATTGAAGAGAAGATAATGAACGAAGTCGTTCTTCCCATAGCTTCGAAGTTCAGGGAGGAAGAGGGGAGGAGCTTCAGAGGCGTGCTCTATCCTGTTATAATGCTCGTAAGGGAAAACAACGAGCTCACACCAAAAGTTCTCGAGATAAACGTAAGGGATTGCGATCCAGGGGCTGAAGCAAAGCTTCCGAGGCTTGAGAGCGATATTTACGAGTTATCTCAAGCAATCATCGATGGGAAGCTCGATGAGGTGGAAGTTAAGTTCTCAAACTCTTGGTGTGTAGCTGTTTGCGCGGTAAGCGGGTTCATGAGGGGGAGAGAAGGCCTGAAACCCGGATACCCGGGAGATCATTACACTAGTCAGCCAATCAAAGGACTTGAGCGAGTAATAAACTCCGACAACACCTTCGTTTATGCGAATGGCATTTCTAAGGATGGAGCTCAATCTCAGGGATCTCAGGGATCTCAGGGATTCCAAACTACCGGCGGGAGGGTGCTAACTGTCTCAGCCCTAGGAAAATCGCTGGAGGAAGCGAGGGAAAGAGCTTATCAGGCTTTGTCGACTATAGAATTTCCTGGGATGCGGTACAGAAAAACAATTGGCCAGGATGTTCCCGATTGAGGTGTTTCAAGGGAGGCTTAAAAATGGAAGATAATAGTGATGAAGTCAAGAAGCATCTGGTAAAGGATTTTATGACAACAGAGGTAGTTTCGGTGAGTGAAGACACTCCCATTGAGCAAGTGATCAAGCTAGTCATCGAGAAGAAATTCAACGCGTTTCCCGTTGTGAGGGGTAGCAAGCTTGTAGGCATAGTCAGCAAGATGGATCTCATAAAGATGTACACTCTCGGAAACCTCTCTGGAGCAAAAAGGGTAAAAGACATCATGCGGAGGGCTGTGGTTGCAGTAGCCCCTAAAGACCCACTCGAGTATGCTGCAAACTTGATGGTTGACTACAGGATCAGAAGTCTGCCCGTAACGGATGAACAATCAAACCTCATTGGAATTCTTTCCATCGGAGATGTTCTGAAAGCGTTCTTGGATGAAAAGAGAGGATGAGAGATTAACCCGAGGATAACCTAGAGCTGAGGAGGCATAACCGGGACAACTCAAGCATGCAGTATCGTGGGCAGTATCGTGGCACAGGCTACGCCTCTTTTGCTGACTTTAACACCGGCCGTATTCCTGCCGTGGACAGGGATGCTTTTTACCTCTGTCTTTATCGCGTATCCGTCCTCACTTAAGGCGAGAAGTTCCTCATCTCCTTTTACGAACTCAGAGAATATCACCTTTCCGTTTCTGTTAGAGAGCTTGATGTTTCGAACGCCCTTCGCTCCCCTCTTTGTGAGTCTGTAGTCTTCAATTGGCGTACGCTTTCCGAAGCCCTTTGTTGTCAGGGTTAGAATGTATCCATCGCTTTCAGCGGGTGTCATCCAAGCGATCTCGTCCCCCTTCTGAAGTTTTAGAGCTTTCACTCCCTTAGCGGTTCTGCTGTAGATGGGAATGTCTTTAATCTTGTACCTTGCTGCAAGGCCCAGCCTCGTTGCAATGAGGATCTCATCTCCTCTCGCAATCCTAGCAGCTTTAATCTTTCCTCCTGCAACCACTCCAGCTCTTTTCGCGTTTTCGAACTCTTTCAATCCAGTTCTCTTTATGAAACTATCCTCTGTTAGCAGAATCGCCTCACCCTCGAATTCGGGGATGGAAAGAACCGAAACTATTCTTTCTCCATCAGCAAGGGAAATGAAGTTTTTGATGTGAACACCTTTGCCCGTTCTCTCCTGCTTTGGAATCTCGTAGGTGTTGATCCAGTAGGCCCTTCCTTTATTGCTGAAGAACAGCAGCTTGTGGTGGGTATTGCAAACAGATACGAATTTGGGCAGATCTTCGTGACGGAGGGAGACTCCAATAACTCCAACTCCCCCCCTCCTTTGCGTCCTGAAGGTTTCGAGGTTCATCCTCTTTATGTATCCCTGTGAGGTTACTACGAGCAGGTTATCTTCTAGCGAAATCAAATCCTCGAACGTTATCTCACCTATCTCCGAAACGATGGATGTTCTTCTGTCGTCGCCATACTTCTGCGACAACTCCTGAATCTCCTCAACCAATATGGCATCGATCCTTTCCTGTGATGCGAGAATTTCCTTATATTCCTTTATTTTCAGCCCGATCTCCCTGTGCTCCTCCAGTATTGCTTCCTTTTCGAGACTTGTAAGCTTTTGCAACCTCATCTGTAAAATGGCATTAGCTTGGACTTCTGAAAGATTGAATCTTTCCATGAGACTCTTCCTCGCCTCATCTGGTGATGAAGAGGATTTTATTAGAGCTATTACCTCATCGATATTATCTAGGGCTATCTTTAAACCTTCAAGGATGTGATACCTTTCCTCCGACTTCTTTAGGAGGTATCTGGTGCGGCGGGTTATAACCTCCCTTCTGTGATTGACGAATTCCTCAATCAGTCCTTTGAGGTTCAGTATCTTTGGCACTCCGTTAACGATAGCGAGATTGATCACGCCAAAAGTTGTTTGCAGTGGTGTGTAAGTGTAAAGCTTGTTCACAACCGCCTCAAAATCTCCTCTTCTTAGCTCTACGACTATTCTTATTCCTTCCCTGTCCGATTCGTCTCTGACAGCTTTGACTTCCTCAAGCTTTCCCTCTTTCACGAGTTCGGCTATCTTCTCGACGAGCTTAGCTTTGTTAACCTGATAGGGAACTTCTTTGATCACTATTGCATTCTCTTCGAAATCTACCTTTCCCCTAACGACTAGCTTTCCCTTCCCGGTTTCGTAAACCTGCCTTATTCCCTCCTTACCAACTATCACACCGCCAGTCGGAAAATCCGGGCCTTTAACGATTTTAAGCAACTCGGCAATTGTTATCAGGGGGTTTTTAACGTATTCGATGATCGCCGAACAGATTTCTCTCAAATTATGGGGTGGCATATTAGTTGCCATGCCAACAGCAATCCCGCTCGATCCGTTAACGAGAAGATTCGGAATCTTTGAGGGTAGAACAGAAGGCTCGTTTAGCGTTGAATCGAAATTCGGCACGAAATCTACGGTCTCTTTGTCAATATCAGCCAGCATTTCCTCGGCAAGCTTCGTGAGTCTTGCTTCAGTATATCGCATGGCAGCCGCGACATCGCCATCTATGCTGCCGAAGTTTCCTTGGCCATCAACCAGCGGATAGCGCATACTGAAATCCTGGGCCATCCTCACCAGAGCATCGTAAACGGCTGAATCGCCGTGAGGATGATATTTGCCGAGAACATCTCCGACTATTCTTGCACATTTTCTATATGCTCTGTTGCTCAGCAAACCCATTTCGTACATGGCATACAAAATCCTTCGCTGCACCGGCTTTAACCCATCCCTTACATCGGGCAAGGCCCTTCCTATGATAACGCTCATTGCGTAGTCAATGTAGGAACTCTTCAGTTCTTCGCTAATCTCCCTTATCAGCTCCATTCTCTCACCTAGATATCAAGATTCTTGACCTCTCTTGAGTTCTCGATTATGAACTGTCTTCTTGCCTCTACATCTTCTCCCATCAGAGTTGAGAAAAGCTCTTCAGCCTGTAAAGCCTCCTCAACCGTTACCTGCAAAAGGATTCTGCTTCGCGGATCCATGGTTGTCTCCCATAACTGCTCTGGATTCATCTCTCCCAGCCCTTTGTATCTCTGAACTTCTCCTCCACCCATTCGATTGAGCAGATCTTCGAGCTCACGATCGGAGTAGGCGTAGAAAACCTTCTTTCCCTTCTTAACTCTGTAAAGCGGGGGTTGGGCTATGTAGAGGTAGCCGTTCTCTATCAGAGGCCTCATGTGGCGGTAGAAGAAAGTTAAAAGCAGAGTGCGGATATGCGAGCCGTCAACGTCTGCATCCGTCATTATTATGACTCTTTTATATCTAGCCTTGGTTATATCGAAATCCTTCCCTATTCCGGCCCCAATTGCTGAAGCTATTGCTTTGATTTCCTCGTTCTTCAAGGCTTTCGCAAGTCCAGATTTCTCTACGTTGATTATCTTACCTCTCAAAGGCAGAATTGCTTGAAAGTTCCTGTCCCGAGCTTGCTTTGCAGATCCGCCAGCAGATTCGCCCTCTACAATAAAGAGTTCCCTCTCTTCCGGATCTTTCGAAGAACAATCGGCAAGCTTCCCTGGAAGCGTTATTGAGATGTCGTTTTTCCTTTTCACGAGTTCCCTTGCCCTCTTTGCAGCCTGTCTAGCCATCAAAGAGAGCATGCATTTGTCTATAATTAGGTTGGCCTCGTTCGGATGCTTTTCAAGCCACTTGAGCATTTCTAAATATACCGTTGATTCGACGACAGTCTTAACATCCGAATTCGTGAGCTTTGTTTTGGTTTGCCCCTCGAACTGCGGCTCAGGAAGCCTGACGGAAATCATCGCCGTAAGGCCTTCTCTTATGTCTTGGCCGGTGAGATTCTTGAATTTTTTAACGTATTTCTTACCGTATTCATTTATCGCTCTCGTAAGCCCCGAGCGAAAACCGCTTATGTGCGTTCCCCCTTCGATTGTGTGGATGTTGTTCGCGAAAGCCAGAACATTCTCGAAATCCGAATCCGTGAATTGGATCGCAACCTCAATTTGAATCCCATTCTTTACGTTCTCGAAGTATATCACATCATGCAACGGGTTCTTGTTCTTATTAACCAGAGCTATGTACTCTGCCATTCCCCCCTCCGAATAGAAAACATCCCTCTTCCCGCTTCTTTCATCGATTAGCTCTATTCTTATCCCCTTCGTCAGAAATGCCAGTTCTTTGAGCCTTTGGGAGATGATATCGTATCTGAATTCAGTAACCTCGAAAATCTCATCATCCGGTTTGAATCTTATAATCGTTCCCGTCTCATCCGAATCATCGAGCATCTCTACATCCTTTTGCGGAATTCCTCGCTGATATCGCTGGTGGTAAACCTTGCCGTTCCTTTTCACCCATACTTCCAGCCATTCAGCTAAAGCATTAACAACGCTTAAGCCCACTCCATGCAGTCCGCCGGAAACTCTGTAGGCTTTCCTGTCAAACTTTCCGCCAGCATGAAGCTTGGTAAGAACTATCTCCAAAGCATTTTTGCCCGATGCATGCTCTTCTGTTGGAATACCCCTACCATCATCTTCGACGGTTGCAGAACCATCTTTGTGAAGAATAACCTTTATGTTCTTGCAAAAACCAGCTAAGGCTTCGTCAATTGAGTTGTCAACAACCTCCCAGAGGAGGTGATGCAGACCTCTGATTCCAGTTCCACCTATGTACATTCCTGGTCTTTTTCTTACAGCTTCCAAGTCTGAAAGCACCGTTATGTGCTTAGCAGTGTAGCCAGCTTCCATACCTTTCACCTCAATTAATCTTGAGTTAATATTATATCATTTGATAACTCACCACTATCCATCGTATCCTCCTTAAACTTCGAATTCAAGAGGGAAACAAATTCGATAATTTTTTGTGGTCTATTTCCTTTGCAAGAGCATAAATTTTGCTTCTTATTCTTCAAACCCACAATAAACTTTCGATAAAGTAGTAAATAAATTTTTCTATTGATTTTGAAACTCAGTGGAGCTTTTACGGAAATTATCTTATGATGGGAATTAAATCTGGATGTAACATTAATCAGCTTTTTTATAAAATTACATGATGATGAAAAACGGGCGAAGTCAAGTTGGGAAACTATTTATAATTAAAAACCAAATGCTTCTTCATGAGCGTGGGAAAGAACCTTAGAGAAGTTTCCGATGAGGAAATCGAAAGAGTATGGGTTAAAAGCTACGATGAAGGGGTTAGAGCGGAGTTGGAGTATCCTATCATTCCCCTTTACGATTTTCTGGAGAATGCCGCGAAAAATCATCCAAACTCGGTAGCAGCAGACTTCATAGGGAAAAGTATAACCTATCGAGAGCTAAACGATCTTTCCAACCGTGTAGCAGCTTTTCTTTTCAAAAATGGTGTGAGAAGGGGAAGGGTGATCTTGGGGATGCCAAACACACCACATTTCCTTGCAGTCTACTACGGAATTCTCAAAACTGGTTCGACAGTTGTCCAATGTAATCCCCTCTATACGGAAAGGGAACTCAGGCACATAGCCGATAACAGCGAGGCAAAGATCATGTTCGCTTTTGAGCCGATGTATCCAAGGCTCAAGCCTTTACTCGACGATGGTACGCTGGAGAAGGTCATCATCTGCAAGATCGAAGACTTCCTAAAGTTCCCGCTGAATCTCCTTTACCCCCTCAAAAAAGAAAAAGTGAAAATTGATAGCAGGCCGGAAGTGTTATACTGGAAGGATGTTGCGCGATATTCCCCAGCTGCAGAAAAGGAGGAAGTAAATCCAAAGGAAGATATAGCGGTCTTCCAGTATACAGGCGGCACCACCGGTTTGCCTAAAGCTGTGATGCTCACCCATTTCAATTTGGTTGCGAATGTGTACCAACTTATAGAATGGTTCCCGGATCTGTCAAACAAGGATGTTTTCATAGGGGCGCTGCCATACTTCCACTCCTATGGCATGACTACGAGCATGAACCTGCCCATCGCTTTGGCTGCCAAAATCGTTCTCATTCCCGATCCGAGAGATCTGAAGAGGATTTTGGATTCAATTCAGAAGCATAGAGCCACGATTTACTGCGGTGTTCCGACGATGTACAATGCAATAAACAACTACCCCGATGTCGGAAAGTACGATCTCACTTCTATAAAGGCATGCGTAAGCGGAGCCGCTCCATTGCCGATCGAAGTCAAAAAGAAATTTGAGGAGCTAACCGGTGGTAAGCTCGTGGAAGGCTATGGCTTGAGCGAAACCTCCCCGGTAACACACGCAAACCCGATAAACGGAGTCAACAAGGAAGGAAGTATTGGCTTACCCCTTTCAGACACGCTTGCAGTTGTTGTCGACGATGCCGGAAACATCCTGCCTCTGGGTGAGGTGGGGGAGATCGCCATCAAAGGACCGCAAGTTATGAAAGGCTACTACAAGATGGATGAAGAGACGAAGAACACGCTGATAAACGGCTGGTTACTCACCGGCGACATAGGAAAGATGGATGAGGATGGCTACTTCTATATAGTTGACAGGAAGAAGGACATGATCATAGCTGGAGGTTACAACATATATCCGAGAGAGGTTGAGGAAGTCCTCTATGAGCATCCAGACGTGCTTGAGGCTGCCGTTATTGGTGTGCCAGATCCTAAGCGAGGAGAAACAGTTAAAGCCTTCATCGTGCTTAAGGAAGGTTCAACTGCTACCGCTGAAGACATTGAGAAGTTCTGCCGCGAAAGGCTAGCTGCCTACAAGGTTCCGAGGATAATCGAATTCAGAAAGGAACTACCGAAAACGAACGTTGGAAAAGTCCTGAGGAGGGTGTTGAAAGAAGAAGAGCTGAAGAAGCTGGGGAAAGCTTAGGAAAGCTTAAGAAGCGTAGGAAATCAACTTGAAGTCACGTGAGGGGCTGCCAGTCCATGCCCCTTGCTTTAATCTCCCTCTTTTTCGCTTCCATGAATCTGAGGACTCTAGAATGCTGAGCTCCTTCGATAAGCAACATTATAGCCTCTCTCGCTGCACTAACGTTCTCCATATCTCCAATGATCGCAACCGTTTTGCCGTAAATGGAGAGGTTAACGTCTAACGTGTCTTCTATATTGCTCCTCATCTTGCCATCCTTTCCGATGATCCTCCCTTTTATTCTTTTAATCGCATTCTCATTAACGTAATCGGCCAGATTTATTATCTCGAGAACCTTAAAATCATCCTTCAGGAGTTTGAACGCAATCTCAGGCCTGAAACCTCTAGCTATCGCTTTGATAACGTTCTGGGCTTTTATGAAACCTATTGCATCGTTACCCATTATGCTCACCGTTCCGTCTTTGGATACCTTGATCTTGCAGCCCGTCTCCTGCTCTATCCTCTGCTTTATTTCGCCCTCTCTGCCTATAATTACACCAATTCTGTCGTCAGGAACTCTTATCTGCGTTTGCTGAATGAAATTGCTGGAATCCATATCATCACCTTTCGGCTTTAAACCACCAGTTCATATTTTATCATCCATGATTTATAATCCCTTCCAAAGTTTCCTCTAAGCTTGCCTTGATTCCGAATTTACTGAAAAACCTGATCAGGTTCTTCAGATCCCTCTTTAAATACGCTCTGGATTTTGGATGATCTGTCAGAACCGCCTGACCGAAGTCGATGAAGTAAGGTTTCTTGTTGTGGAGCAGAATGTTGAATTCGCTTAGGTCAGCATGAACGAGTTCCGCTTTTCTGTAAAGAAGTCTAACATTTCTTAAGATTTCGTTAAAAAGTTCTTCGCAATCGGCAATCTCCGGTAGATTTCTTCCGAGTTCAACAAGAGATGATGCAGGAAGTTCGTTTTCACCCAAAAACTCCATTATTAGGATGTTTCTGAAGTGGGTTATCGGCTTCGGAACGTTTATGCCGGCCTCGTAAGCTCTCTGGAGGTTTCGGAATTCCTTCTCAGCCCATACGTTTATTAGCTCCTTCTTCGATATCCTTCTCAGATCGAACCTCTTATCGCCAAAGATGTACTCGTCCATCCTATAGAACTCGCTAGTCTCGATTCGGTAGATTTTGATGGCTAAACCATTTCCATCGTAAGCGTCTGCATAAAAGACGTTCGCTTCTTTTCCTGTGCTTATGACGCCACCAAGGGCTTTTATATATTTTTTAGAGAGTTTGTAAAGGTTTTTGAGGGTCCTCTCATCCAGAACTTCCGCAAAAATTTTTCTTTGCGAAGCATCTTTCTTTTTAATCCTTAATTTTTCAAGATAAAAGTCGATGTTCTTTATCTTCTTTTCCCTTATTTCATCGCCTTTTTTCATCCTTTCAATTGCCCAGTTCCTAGAATTTAAGGTACCCTTTCTTCTCCAGCCATTCTACTTGCGGTATTGTATATCTCCATACAATATCGGCTCTCGAGTTTTGGAAGCTCCACGGAACGATTATCACGATATCTCCTTCCCTTATCCATATTTTCTTCCTCATCTTGCCGGGAATGCGGGCAAGCCTCTCGACTCCATCCTCGCATCTAACCTTTATGTGCCCTGCCCCGAGCATCGTATCAACTATTGCGAACATCTCGTTTTTGTTTCTATCGGGCAACCTTACTCGTATTACCTCCTCCTCTGTCAGGTGACCACCTCTTGCTAGCCTAATTACTTGTTTTACTCGCTTTCTTCCAACCTTCTTCTAGTATTTTCAAGGAGTTTGTTTAAATAATTTGCTATCGATAATTTTAAGTCCATCGGATGGAGGTTTCCGGCTGCATAATCCTTCGATAATTCCTCAAATGTCTCGTATTCAACATCTCCTCCGAATTTGGCCGGTCTTTCAACCACGAATTTGTCGAATCTCGGAAATATGTGGTATTGGGCAATCTGGATTATCGGATTATCTTCAAGCTGCTTTTCCGGACAGAAGGCCTTCCTTATCTTCTGGTTCACAACTTCGGGCGAATCTCTGACGGAGATATAGTTTCCTTTGGAAGAACTCATCTTCTCTCCATCCAAACCGAGAAGGATTGGAGTGTGCAGGCAAACCGGCGAAGGATATCCGAGCTTGGGCAGGTTCTCCCTTGCAAGCATGTGTATTTTCCTTTGGTCTATCCCTCCCACAGCGAAGTCTACTTCGAGGTGTGCGATATCCAAAGCCTGCATAAGCGGGTAGATCATCTGCGAAACGACCGGATCCTCTTTCCTCCTGCTTACCTCATCCATGCTCCTTCTCGCTCGATTTACGGTTGTTAACCTGGCCATCTTGAGGACATCCAAAACGTAATCTCTCTCCAGCTGGAACTCGCTTCCCAAAACGAATTCAGCCTTATCTTCTTCCAAGCCGAGGGCGATGAAAGCTCTTCGGTTGTACTCCGCAACCTCCCTGATTTCATCGAAGTCCCCCTTCTCGTTCAGATAAGCATGAACGTCGGCCAGAAGAACGACTATATCTACTCCAGCCTCTTGGAGATCCATGAGCTTGTTTACCGTCATCATGTGGCCGAGATGAATCTCACCGCTTGGCTCGTAGCCTACATAGGCCTTTGGCTTTTTCGTCTCCAAGATTTTGATCATCTCCTCTTCCGTTACTATCTCCACGAGATTTCTCCTTATCAAATCCACCCTCGCGCTTTTCGCTGCCACACTCGCATCGCTGGAAGCCATGTGGGGAAGATGTTTGGAGAGATTTTTAAAGGTTTTCAAAAGAAAATTAGGAGGTAATAGTAAGTAATAGTAGGTAATAGCAAGTGATGGCAACAAGAAACCAACAAGAAATTTTAAAAAACCAATCATCTATGATTAGTCCGGGAGCTTGACCGCTATCAATCAAGCGACACTATCGATCATTAATCCAAGCGGGGGTTGCCGAGCCAGGCCAAAGGCGGTGGACTCAAGGCCCAGATAAAGCTAGAATTCAAACTGAACTCGATCTGAGGGAGAAATCCACTCCCGTAGGGGTCCGAGGGTTCAAATCCCTCCCCCCGCATTAATTTACCGGTAAAAAATGTTGGGCATATTTTCGGATTTTGGTTACAGATCTCTGGAATTTTGAAATCAAGGTAACAAGATAACGGTTTTCCAAGCTAAAGCCTAGTCCTCCGATGATCCTTATGCGTCCTTCCACTAATAAACGAATTAAATCTGTCAATCCTTATTTCGTTCTTGTTCAGCCAAGCTTGGAACTTGTTACTTTCCTCTATTGCTTCATCCAGCCCCCTAAATCTTACGATTATGCAGAGATTGTACTCGCTTCCAATAATTTCAAAAACATTTTCGACAAAGTCGAGCCTTTTAAGGTGTTCTACAAGCTTTTCCAGTCCCTCTCTGTCGTTGTGGATTCCCAAGAGCACCACACCAATCTTGTCCATCCCTATTCTTGCGTAATCAACCTTCCAAACACCTTTCTTGATTTCTTTAAGAATACCTTCCCTTTCCAAAACCCTCATCCGGTTATAGATGGTTTTTGTTGAAACTTTCAAATCTTCGGCAATCTCATCCTGGGTTTTGGAGTTGAGAATACCCTCTACAATTTTCGTATTTAGTGGATCTTCAAGCAATTTCATACCTAATATCTTGTAAGAATACTTATAAAATTTTCCGGAGACTTGAAAAATATGTCGAACATTGTCTTACATTCGGACTATTTGAAGACTTACCCTATTTTATTTCTGATTATACGAAGTAACATTGAATTTGCATGCTATTATATCGAAATCATTAAATAGTTATGCAAAAACAATCGAGATAAGGAGGTCTCTCTATGGATTTCTCTCTCACAGAGGAGCAGAAAATGCTGAAAAATGCAGTCAGAGAATTTGCCGAGAAAGAGATTATGCCTTACGGACGAGAATACGATGAAAAGGCTGAATATCCTTGGAAAATTTTCAAGAAAGCTGCCGAACTTGGGTTCGTTGGACTTGATATTCCTGAGAAATACGGGGGAGCTGAGCTGGACTTCGTTTCTGTTGCGCTGGTTGCAGAAGAGCTTACCAGAGCTGATAGCGGTGTAGGCTCTGCTGTTGCAGCTTCTGTGCTTGGATGTCCGATGGTGAAATACTTCGGCACAGAAGAGCAGAAAGAACGCTATCTCAGAGCGGTTGTCGAAGGGAAAACAACATCTGCCATAGCGATAACCGAACCGGAAGCTGGAAGCGATGTTAATGCCGTCAAAGCGAGAGCTGAGAAAAGCGAAGATGGATACATTCTCAACGGCTCGAAAACGTTCATAACGAACGGAAGCATCTCTGACTGGGTTGTCGTTATAGCAAGAACGGATTTCGAAGCTAAGCCAGCATACAAAGGTTTTTCGGCACTAATCGTTGAAAAGGGGATGGACGGTTTTGAGGCAAGGCCGATAAAGAAGATGGGCCTTAACTGCCATGATACCGCTGAGCTTTTCTTCAAAAACGTTGAAATTCCAAAAGAGAATCTTGTTGGGATGGAGAATTTCGGATTCTATCAGCTAGTGCACTTCTTTAACGAAAGCAGAATTCTGGTTGGGGCGATACAGCTTGGCATGGCGGTTGGAGCATACGAAAGAGCTTTGGAGTATGCGAAGCAAAGAAAGGCCTTCGGAAAAGCACTAATCGACCACCAAGCCATCCAGTTCAAGCTCGCTGATATGTACACAGCTATTGAAGCTGCCCGCCTGTTAGTTTTCAAGGCAGCATACCTAGTCGATAAAGGAAAACCAGATCCAGCTCTAAGCTCTGCTGCAAAGCTGTTTGCGAGCGAGACGGCGATAAAGGTAACGTATGAAGCTGTCCAGATCTTCGGCGGCTATGGCTTCAGCAAGGAGTATGATGTTGAGCGCTATTACAGGGATGCGAGGGTTGGGACGATTTACGAAGGGACTAGCGAGATCCAAAGGCTGATAATCGGAAGGAGGCTGGCTGGGAAGCTTTAGACCAACTTAGTTTTTGTTTTTAAGTCTTTTGAGTTAATGTAATGTTAAAAAGAGCATAATTGACTTTCATCAAACTTCATTAAAAGGAAACAAAAATTCATAAATATAATAGGGTCCTTACCAAACTAGCTCTCAGCTAACCTCTGCAACACCTTC
>JACDNU010000016.1 GCA_017656505.1 Archaeoglobus sp.
TTATATTCCCATCACCGTTAACATCTCCTTTGATTTCCTGGACTTCTTGAGCTGTTACTGTTGTTGTGATTGCTGTGAGGATAAATGCAAGAACAAAAATTGAAAAAACTGAATTAAAAAATCTGGGGGTTTGCCTCATTTTCTCACTTTATCTACCTTCTCCTCCAGGCAGCCACGAGAGCTAAGGCAACCACCGCAATAGCAATCTCGAAGCCGGGGCTCTTCTTCTCTTCTGGAGCTGGCGTTGGGGTTGAAGTAGTCTCAGCCTTTTCTTCAGCCTTTTCAGCCTTGAAAACTCCATTCTCAGCTGTCACTTGGATATCCACATGACTTTCAACATCGTAGGCTTTTACATTGGCAACCTCTATCGCGCTCTCCCCAGCCTTGAGGACTTCGAAGGTTATCTTTGCAATTTCACCATCCCCATTGATACCCTTGGAATCGACTATGCCTATGGCTATAACTCCGGCCTTCTCTGTGTTGGATGAGAAGAGTCCTTTGACAAGGCTCCCCTTCTCAACCTTCTTAACCTTCAGAATCTCTGGATCGTAGATTATAACGAGGTCCATGCTGCCCAGGTTCTTTGCATCCTTCACGTTTATTGCCAAGCTCGCCTCGCTCCCCACAGCTCCCGAGCCGCCCTGGATTTTTACCGTTAAAGCGGATGCTGTGGTGAGCAGGAGGAAAAACATCAGCAATCCGGCTATGATTTTTAATTTCATTCAAATCACCTCAATTACCAACTACCCTCCAAACGGAAACTTAGGTTTCTTAATTCCCTGCTGGATCATCTGGTAGGTTTTCTCCATCATGTTCTGGGTTGCGATCTTCATTATCTCCATGGCATCGTTCGCTCTCACATTGCCATCGTCATCCATATCTGCCACGGGCTTCGGTTCGAGCTTTCCGACAGCCATCTGCAAAGCCATCAAAGCATCGACGCTCGTTATCTCCCCATCTCCATTTACATCTCCCTTATTTGCCTCCTCCTCGCTTATCAGCTCGAAGGTGCCGTTTATTTTCAGGGCATTAACTTCTTGGTTGTCTGTGGTGTACACGGCAAGATCCTCGAGGACGAGGTTATACTCGTTACCCCTTGAGAGACCGGGCAGATTTGGGGTCAGCCCTTCAACCCCAACTCCTATTTCCTTACCAACCTGGGGCAGGTTTTCCGGCATGCTCACCTGCGGATTCTCGGCAACCCTGAACTTCATGTAGAAGAGCGAACCATCACCGCTAATTCCGCCGGTCTCAACTATTCCCACCCTGATCTTTCCATCCTCAACGTTGTGCTCAAAAAGCGAGTTCTGAGTCAGAGAGCCGGGAATGACATCCATAAACTGCAGAATTCCCGACGGATAGCTCAGCACTATGTCCACGCTGCCAACATTGTTTGCATTCTTTATCTCAATCGGAATCTGCACGACATCGCCGCGAGTTGCTTTGGCTGATGCAACTACAACGCTCGTCATTGGCGGGAATGCCGGGAAGAACTCTATGTTTATCCCCGGAAGGTTCATCGTCTGCTGGCTGATCATGTATATGTCAAAATCATCATTCCATCTTTCTAACATAAAAACAACCTTGCTTCCATCGTAGTTCGCAACGGGGGTTCCAATCGTCCACACATTTCCAATGGTGACTACCAGCTCCTTTCCGCTTCCGTCTGTGTTTATCCTGTACACTTTTTCTCTTCCACTCTTCTTTTCAAAGTAGAACACCTTCGACCCATCACCACTAATCACAGGCACTACTGGACGTTCTGTGGGTGTCAGAAGTCTAATGTTCCCGTTCTCGTACAGGAAAACTCCCTTCTTAGCTCCTTCTCCGGGGAACTCTGATTCCATGTAGAAGGCAACCTTACCGTCGTTGCTTATTGATGGAATGATCAATATTTTCTCCACACCCGTTGTCGTGTAGATGATCTTGTCCGAGAAGGGCGGTGTTGTTGACATCACATGAAGTCTCTGACATTCCTTATCGTTTCCACACGGTACATATTCAAGGTACGCAATCTTTGACTTGTCCAAGGACTGCACCATCCAGTTGTAGAAGCCGTAAACAGATGTGTATGCCCCCTTTTGATTTCTAGTGATCATATCGAACACTCGGAATCTGTCATGGTCTGTACCAGAAAACATCTCGTAAAAGGTGAGATATCTACCATCCGCACTTAGTAAGGGACAAGTTGAGGAGTAGCCGTAAGATGCGGTTATGGGGTAGCTCTGATTCCATCCATTACTTTCGCTGACGACGTAAACCACCCTCACCTCATCTGTATCACTTATAGGCTCAATCTCAACAAAAGCAACTTTGGAGCCGTCAGCAGATACTGCCGCACATAAATCCTGGTGGAGGTTGTCTGTGATCCTCTCAACCTCCAGCGTTTCAAGATCCATCATGAACACTTCGCGATCCCATATGGTGGCGTAGTTGCCATCAGTGTCGGTGATGTATACTATCCTTCCATCCGCAGTCATTCCGTATGGAGAGAACTTGTCATCGACATCATTTTCAGTCAGTTTTATAAGGTTCCATTCCTCTGCAGACGCGGGAAATATCCACAAACTTGAAAATAAAACCGCAGATATGATTGTATAGATTTTATATTTACTTGACATCACTCATTCACTCTCCGTTCGGCATTCAGAAATCCTCTGTAAACATCGAATTTCCAAACCGAGAAAACCGGTCGAAATCGATGCTATAATCGCGGAAGAAAAATTAGAATATAACTCTTTTGGTTATAAAGTTGGTAATAATAATCACAAAAAAATTTGAAAGAGATCTGGATACTCATAATAAAGGTTCGAAGCTTGAAGTCTCAATGGCTACTTTTCAGCTCGAATCCCGGCTTCGTCGAAGTGCATAAACATCTGGCTTTTAATTGTCATTTGCCGGGTTGAAATCTTCATTATTTCAAGGGCATCCTTGGAGGTTATTTTTCCCATCTCCGTCTGTATCAGCAGTTATAGATGCTTTTAGCTTTCCGACAGCCATCTGCAGAGCCAACAAGGCATCAACGCTCGTTCTCTCTCCATCTCCATTCACATCTCCCTTATTTGCCTCCCCCTCTTTCAGGAGTTTGAAGGTGCCGTTAATCAAAGTTACTTCAATCTCAGAACCGTTGACGTGGTTTAGCATGGCCTCCCTTATCAGAAGTGGATGGGTATCCGAAAATTTTATTCTTGGCGCGGATTCCATCTTAAAGCGACCCCTTAAACTGTCTGGATTTTCTGACCTGTATAAGCCATCTGAACTTTCTGCATCAGATTTTCCTGCGATAACCCTGAACTTCACATAAAGCAGCGAACCATCTCCGCTTATGCCGTTTGTGTCAACAATCCCGACGCTTATTCTTCCATTTCTGATATTGTATTCGAAAAGGGAATTCTGCGTAAGCGATCCCGGTATGACGTCTATTGCTTCGAGAACATCCGGACACTCCAGCTCCAGATTCATGCTCCCGATACTATTGGCATTCCTTACGTTAACTGGTATCTGCACATCGCCAGAAGAGGCTGAAGATTGGAACACGATCGTTGTTTCAGCCGGAAAGGCAGGCATAAAATTGCCGGGGTTGAAGCTTAGCTGATCGATGGGCTGGGTTTGATCGGATTCCCTTATAAGCACGTAGATATCCGAATACCCCGAGACATACCGCTTCGCAACTATTGTGCTACCATCCTCATCAACGTCTCCGAGCAGCATCCTATCCTCTACAAGCTCCAGCTGCCCGTTCAGAACTTCGTATATCACGCTGTAAGGCTGGCTGATCGTATCGTTCCAGCCCTGATAGAAAACCTTTGAACCGTCTCCGCTTACCCGAACCCTGTCAAAGGGAGGCAGGATAAACCCACTGTGTTTCTGTACGATTATGCTGCCCTCGTGGAGGTAAATCCCGCTTTGCTTAGGGCTTTCCAGTGATAAAAGCAGGAATGCCATCGCACCATCCGAGCTGACATCAAAGCTTCTGCCAATGTATTCGCCTTCTCCAGCATAGTACGTTACTCCGGCTGTATCGGGAAGATCAAGAACTTTTAGTCTTGAGGGGTATAGATTACCCTCGGATTGATAGAATTTCGTATTTGGAGCATAAACAAATTGGTTTCCCGAAATTTTGCCGTAGGTGTAGGCTCTGGGAAACTCTCCCAAAGCATTGCCAGACGCATCCAAGAGATACCAAGCATCATCGCAGCCAACTGCCACGATTTCATCGGAAATTTGAACGACCGGATGGATGCAAGCATCCCTTTCGAAGGAAGCAATGCTTCGCGAACCCCAGGAATCGTTCAATTCAGCCACGTTTACCTCTATTATCCAGATGTACATCCCCCAGGCGTTTCTCAAGTACTTCTCCGTTAGGTAAGCTATCTTGTCTCCATCCTCAGAAATGCTCGCGTAAGGCTCTGCAAAAATGTTGTAGGTAATTCTTACTGTATCTCCAGTTGTCAAATCTGCCAAAAACACCTCGAGATCCCAGTTTGAGTTATCGTTGTAATCAGTTTCGGATATGTAGAGAACTTTGCTACCATCGGCCGTAATTCCCATCGGCCAGTCTTGCTGGATGGGATTATTTGTGATTCTCTTCAGAACCCAATCGTCGGCGCTTGCTGGATTAATGGCTATAATAGCCGGAAAAATTATCAATATAACCAAAATTTTTCTCATCTTTCTTTTCACTCCAATACTACCGCTCAGCAAAATTTTTTAATATTTTATTAATTTTTCTATTTAAATTTACATCATAATAATTAAGGTGAAGCGATTTAAATTCAGATTTCAAAAAAATTTCAAAAAATCAAAAAAAATCAAAACCGAAAAATTTTTTGAGTGGTCATTGAGCTAAAGCCATGCGAGCTAAACACTTTATTTTAGGATTAATTTTGATCCTGGCCCTCACTGGACTCACTGGATGCTCTCAACAGCAGCCTAAAGAGAAGATAAAAGTGGGCATTTTACCTATCGAGGATGCTTTGCCCTTTGTTGTGGCCGATGAGGAAGGAATTTTCGAGAAACATGGTGTGGATGTTGAAGTTATTAAGTTCCAGAGTGCCATGGAAAGGGATGCTGCTCTGACATCTGGCCAAATAAATGCCGTGCTTACAGACCCGCTCGCCGTAATCCTTCTGAAGAATGGTGGGGTTGATGTTAAGATCGTTTCGCTCTGTCTTGGAAAAACACCCCAGGAAGGAGTTTTTACGATCCTTGCTGCCCCAAACTCCTCGATTAACAAGCTCGAAGATTTAGAAGGAAAGAAGATAGCGATTTCCAGCAATACAATAATAGAGTACGTTACAGACAAAATGCTGGACGGGGTGAAAGCAGAGAAGGTTGAAATTAAGAGTATCCCTCTCAGGCTCCAAACTTTGCTCGAGGGAAAGATAGATGCAGCAACACTTCCAGAGCCTTTAGCGAGTTTAGCCGCTATGAAAGGTGCAAAGAAGATAATTTCCGATGCCGATCTGCCGGAAAGCATATCTCAGACAGTCATAGTATTCAAGGGCGATTTCATTAAATCCAATCCGGATGAGGTGAAGAAGTTCTTGGCTGCTTACGATGAGGTTGTCGAGAGAATAAATTCAGATCCAGTAAAATACAGACAGAAGTTTATAGAAATAGCAAGAGTTCCCAAGCCTTTGGCTGAGAGCTACAAGATGCCAAAGTATCCGGAATCTCAAGTTTTCCCGAAAGAATTCTATGAAAGCTATTTGAAATGGACAATGGAGAAAAAGTTAATAAAAGAGGAGATATCATACGAAGAGGCGGTTTATAGGTTGAGTAAAGGGGTAAGTAAAGGATAGAATAAACGGAAACTACTTCTCAGCCAAGAGCCAAAGGAAGAAAATAGAGATGATCGAGGCAAGAAGAATCTCAATGGTATACCCAGATGGAACCGAAGCTTTACGAGAGGTGAGCTTCAGAGTTGGAAAAGGTGAGATCTGCTCCATTATCGGCCCCTCGGGCTGTGGAAAATCAACCCTCTTATTCATATTTTCTGGACTTCTCAAGCCAACGGCTGGTGAAGTTTTCATAGATGGAGAGCGGGTGAACTCTCCGAGGAAGGATGTATCGCTAATCCTCCAGGACTACGGTCTTTTTCCGTGGAAAAATGTGAGGGATAACATAGCCGTTGGAATGAGAGTTCAGGGATTCAGCGAGGAAGTAATTAGTGAAACCGTTTCGAAGCTTATCAAAAAAATTGGACTTGAGGGGTTTGAGAAAGCGTATCCAAAGCAGCTTTCCGGCGGCATGAGGCAGAGGGTTGCGTTCGCAAGGGCTCTGGCTTTAAAGCCCTCCATAATGCTGATGGATGAACCCTTCTCTTCTCTTGATGCGTTATCGAGAGAGAAAATGCAGGACTTTCTTATTCAGATATGGAAAGAGACTTTCACGACCATTATTCTGGTAACCCACAACATCGAGGAAGCGGTGTTGCTGGGGAGGAAAATCATAGTGCTAAGCGATAGGCCCGGAACGGTGAAGGAGATTGTTGAAAATGATGGAGCGGCAAGAAGCAAATATCGATACGAAGAGGAGTACTTCGAGAAGTGCAGGGAAGTGAGAAGACTGGTGGGTTTGAAGGATTATGGTTAAGGATTATGGCTAAGGGTTATGGTTTTGGGAATTATGGCTGAAGTGATTGCCAAAATCGGTTTCGGCAGAAAAGTAAAAGGATACATCTTAGCAATCATTGCAATCCTGATTCTTTGGTGGGTAGGAGCCTCTCTTTACTCTTCTCCAGCTTTGCCTTCCCCCCTCGTTGTTGTGGCATCCTTCTTTTCCGATCTGCCTTTACTCGCTCCTCACATGCTGGTCAGCGCTTGCAGAGTAATATACTCAATACTTCTGGCTCTTTCGTTTGCTATCCCCATCGGTTTGATAAGTTACAAGGAAAGAGTGGATAGCCTTGTTGCTCCCTTTATATATTTGCTCTATCCTATTCCGCACATAGTTCTGCTTCCCATGATCATACTACTTTTTGGTATAGGGGATGCATCCAAGATATTTCTCATCTCGATGATCGTGTTCTTTCAGATTCTTGTGACAGCCAGAGATGCGGCGAGAAATGTAAGCGATTATTACATCTTATCCCTAAAATCTCTAGGGGCAAATGAATTTGATGTCTTCAAGCATGTGATATTCCCAGCCACGCTTCCGAAGATCCTGACCGCGATGAGAATTAGCATTGGGACAGCAATCGCCGTTCTCTTCTTTGCCGAATCATTTGCAACTTCCAGCGGATTAGGCTACTTCATCCTCGACTCATGGAGCAGAGCGGACTACAACAGCCTTTATGCAGGGATAATTTCGATGGCCTTGCTGGGTTTCCTCCTTTATCTGTTTGTGGAGTTTCTTGAAAAGAGATTTTGCAGATGGGTTTAATTTGATTGAAATTTAAGATTTTTAAGATTTTTATATTTGAATAAATAAGAAAGCTAGTAATTATTCAATTCAACTTTTCAATGAATTCTCTGATTCTGCTTTGCAAGAGTTCAGCAATCACCTTTCCGTCCACTTTCCCCCTGAACTCCTTCATCACAAGCCCCATCAGAGGCTTGAAGGATTTTTCTTTTTTATCGGCGATAAAATCCTTCTTTTCTAGGAGAAGCTTGTCAATAAAACTCTCAAGTTCTTTCTCGGCCTCTTCAGAAGTTTCTATCCTTTTAAGCACCTCATCTTTGGCAACATCTGGATTTTCACAGAAAAGCTTCAGAACATCGTAAACCCCCTCTTTTGCTATTCTTCCCTCTTTTAGTAGGCTAAGGGTGAGTGTAAGATGGTCTCTTCTCAGGTTTTCAACTTTGAACCCATCCTTCTTAAGCTCAGCTGGGGCCAGGTATAGAACTCTAGCAGCCAGAGATGGCTGCAGTTCTTTCGAGTACTCTTCGAAAATATCGGTGTACGGGGAGTCTGCTATTATGTATGCCAGATCTTTTGATAAGCCCAATTTCTCGTACCTTTCAGCTCTCTCATCTATGAGCTCCGGAATCTCGAGATCCATCAAACTTTCATCGATCACCACAGGTGAAACATCCGTTTCCGGATACATTCTTGCAGCACCAGGCAGAGGACGGAGATAGGAGGTAGTGCCATCTTCATTCGCCTTTCTGGTTTCTTCAGGCACTCCTGAAAGGCACAGTTTGGCTCTCTCTGCTATTCTCATCAACGCCCTCTCAACCCTCTCCCTTTTGCCTGCTGCAATTATTATCGCATCTGCATCGCTAGCTGAAAGCTTCTCCTTAAGCTCCTCAACCTCCTCCTGGCTGATGCCATAGGAAGGAAGCTCGTCGGTGTGGAAAATCCCTCCAAGTCCAAAATTCTTCGCTATATCCGAGAACTCCGTTCCAAGCCTCCTGTTAGGCTGAATTTCAGCTCCAACCAGACTAGCAAATTTTTTCAGCTTTATCGCCCCAATAAAGCCTGCTCTTCTCAGAATCTTCGACTTCGTGTTTTTGAAAACTTTTCCTACATCGTAAACATTTGCCTCAACCTCGGCATTCCTGTGCAAAAGCTCATCCCTAATCTTTAACAAATTCATCTGCCTCAAAACCTCGTATTCTACTATTTTATCAAGGATATCTAGAGACTGAACCCCTTTTATCTCAACCCTCGCTCCTTCTCTTATCGAGATGTTTACATCTTGTCTGATCGTCCCGAGTCCACGCTTAACCATTCCCGTGGAGCGGAGAATCATTCCAAGCTTTCTTGCAGCCTCTATCGCATCTTTCGGATGTCTTATGTCTGGTTCGGTTCCTATTTCGATGAGAGGAATGCCCAGCCTGTCGAGGGAGTAAACGACGTAGTCTTCACCCTCTTCGATTTTTCTGCATGCCTCCTCCTCAACACAGAGAGTCGAAACCCCTATCTCCTTCCCGTTCACCTCGTAATGTCCATCGTAAGCGATAAGCGCTGTCCTCTGGAAGCCGGTGGTGTTGCTGCCATCAATAACGATCTTCCTCATCACGTGAACCTCATCGACAAGCTTCATGTTGAGCATTCTTGCAATCAAAACAGCTATTCTGATGGCCTCGCGATTAATCTCCGACGGAGGTTCTTCGTCTGCCTCAACAAGGCACGTGGTATCGTAAAACTTGTAAATGAACCTTTTACTCCTCAAAACCTCCTCTCTCGCAGCTCTATCCTCTTCTCCCATCTCGCTTTTTTTAGCTCTCAGATAGCGGAAAAACTCGAAGCTTGACTCCTCAGCATCTCTCTGGATCGTGGGACATCTGCAAAAGAGCTTTTCCTTTGTATCAAGCTGCTGGTGGATCTCAATTCCAACCATCAAGCCTATGCTGCTGTAATCCATTTTCTTTAGATCTTCAGTGGTGAAAAAGTCTGTCATTTGATTTTGCTTGGTTGGGGGACTTTTAAAATTTTGCTGATTATTGTAACTTGGGTTATTAACGTTGGCCAAATAAGGTTAGATTAGGTTCAACCAAAAATTCTGAAAAAATAAAAAATAAATGGGTTTACGCCTTATGGGATGCCTTATAGGCCTTACTCTAGCAGGTAGTACCTGAACAGCATCGTTGGATCTAGGATTATTCCCTTTACGTCCTTCTTTGCGACAACGAAGAGCTTACCCTGTAGCAGCGGAATAATTGGAGCATCCTCTTTCAGCTTGTCCTGGATCTGCTCGTAGTACTTTGTCCTCTCTTCTTGGGTCGGAGCTATAGCAGCTTGTTCTAGCAACTTATCCATATCTGGATCGCTATATGGATATCCAAGCCATCTGTTCGAGCCTGATTTGAGGAATGGAGTTGTATAATCATCTGGGTCGATGTAGTCCGGATACCAGCCGAAGAACGATGCCATCATAGCACTCTTTCTCGCGTAGTCGACGTAGGTTGACCACTCTGCACTCTTGAGCTCAACTTCAATAACTCCAGTTGCCTCAAGCTGCTCTTTGACTACTTGAGCAACGTCCTTCTCTGTGTCACCATAGTGGGTCGGTGTCCACCACAGCTCAACTTTTAACTTGTTGTTCTCATCGTAGCCAGCTTTTGCGAGATACTGTTTCGCAAGCTCGATGTTTCCATCTCCGTAATCCTTGAACACCGGCTTGTAGCTCCACATGCCTTTCGGCACGAGGGAGTACAAAGGCTCCATCGTTCCAAGGAAGACCCTCTGATTCAGATCGTTTCTGTCTATGGCAGCGGCAATTCCACGCCTTACATTAACATCCTTTGTTGGGAAGGCTGTTGACTCGTTTCCGTTAAGCACGAGGTATCTTATGAAGGCTCCGGGAACTTCTATAACATTCAGATTCGGATTCTTCTTCAAGGACTCTAGATCGACAGGTGCTAGCGTTCTCCATGCAATATCGATTTCTCCCTTTTCAATGGCCAGCCTCAAAGTTGTCGCATCCTGATAGAACCTTATGATTATCCTCTCCGTTTTCGGTTTTTCTCCAAAGAAGTTCGGGTTGGCTTCGAGTATGAGCTCCTGATCTCTCACCCACTTCGTAATCTTATACGGCCCGACACCGCCTGCAGTTTGATCACTATCTATCTCGTCAGCCTTGTAAGCTGGATGTGCTGGGAAGTAGGGTGGAGTTGCTACAAGGGCCAAGAAGTAGGCTATCGGTGCCTTCAGTGTGAACTTAACCGTGTAGTCATCCAAAGCCTCTACATCTTCAACGAAATCAGTTACGAGCCAAGAAGGATCTCCTGCAATCTTCATCACTCTCTTTATGCTTCTCACCACATCCTGAGCCTTGCATGGAGTACCATCCGCGAACTTCAGATCTTTCCTGAGGTGGAAGATGTAAACCTTCCCGTTTTCTTGAACTTCATAACTCTCAGCCAAGTAAGGCTCTAGCTCGGTGGTGCCAGGCTTATAGCGGTAAAGCCCACCCATAACGTTGTTCATAACTTCCCAAGTAAAGAAGTCGTAGGCGTTTGATGTGTCCATGTCGGTTACTTTATCGGTAACTCCTATAACGTAGGTTTTTGTTGGCTTTGGAGTTGGAGTTGCCGCTGGCGTAGCTGTTGGTGTTGCTGCTGGCGTTGCAGTGGGCTTTGGAGTTGGAGCCGGTTGTTCTCCGGCGCAACCGCTGAATACCACTACTGCAGCAACCAGCAAAACGAGAATCAACATTTTTTTCGTTTTCATTTCTAATCCCCCTTCTATAATATTATGAGAACTTAATAAGTCTTCTGATTAAAAAGCTTTTCAAGGCGGAATGTATATTAAAAAGTAAAATTATAAAATCTAGATAATTCTGGAAAGGCTTAATCCTCAAGATATTTTGAGAGAAAAATCCCAAGCTTCTCTTTGACACTCTCGGGAATTGCTTCTTTTGCGGTTGTAATTGCAAACTTCAATGAGTTTCTGCATTCACAGCTCTTGTCCTCCTCTATCGATGGAATGAGTTTCTTCAATAGCTCTCTTACTTTCTCCTCATTTTTTGCAGCGTTCTCTAAGACTGTTGCAACATCAACCTCTGTATCCTTCCAAACATCATAGTCTGTGACTGTTGCGATCGTCGCATAGCAGATCTCTGCCTCTCTGGCAAGTTTGGCTTCTGGCAAGGCTGTCATGCCGATTATGTCGAATCCTAAAGCTCTGTAAACTGCTGATTCCGCTTTAGTCGAAAATTGCGGCCCTTCTATGCATACGTACGTTCCTTTTGAATGAACCGAATAACCGAGAGATTCGGCGGTTTTTGCTATGAGATCGGAAACTCTTTGGCAGAAAGGATTTGCGAAGCCGATGTGGACAACGACATCATCAAAGAACGTGTTTACCCTCTGTCTAGTTCTGTCGAAAAGCTGGTCTGGGATGACGATGTCTAAGGGTTTGATTTCCTCTTTGAGTGATCCAACCGCAGCTATGCTCAGAATTGTGTGCACACCAAGCTTTTTCAGCGCGTATATGTTCGCTCTGTACGGAACATTCGTCGGGGAGTAAACATGCCCTTTCCCGTGCCTTGGGAGGAAAGCAACCTTTTTTCCTGAAAATTTCCCTATTACAATTTCGCTGGATGGCTCACCGAATGGAGTGTCTATGGATACCTCCTCCACATCCTTAAACGCCTTGGGATCGTAAACTCCCGTTCCACCAATAATTCCGATTTCCGCTCTCATTTTCCACCTTCGTTTTTAATTTTAAAATTCTTAATTTCAGGTTTACGGACTTATTATCTTATCACCTTAAAGCTCGTCACTCCGAAAGAACCCATCCACCCCTCCCATCTTCTTTGATATATTTTACCAGCCCTCTCCTCTGCATTTCCTCCATTATCTCGTAAAATCTTCCCGGCTGGGCGATTTCCAGATGGATGGGATCGACTTGGTGGTTGTTGTAGAGTCCCCACTTTATGTCCCATTCAGTCCAGAATTCTTTTCTCTCCCTCGCCATCATTCGCGAGATGATATCGATCATGTCCTCTATGAAGTTCCAGGGGAAAACAACCCAGGACCATTCCTCCATGTACTCTCCAAAGTAGTCGGGTATAAATTCAGATGTGTAGAGGAGTTGGAGTGTAGCCGTTTTTACTGCAGCAGCGCCCTCTTCCACCACATGCTCCTTTGCGATTCTCAGGCTCTCACCCGTATCAGCGATGTCATCAACTACCAAAACATCTTTTCCTTCAACGGAGCCAGCTGGAAGGGGATATCTTATCTTAACTTCTCCGCTTTTTGCAGCCGTACCAACGTAGTGCTCTATTTTCAGGCTGGTAAGATCATTCAAATTAAGCAGATCGCAAAGAACTCTGCCAGCAAACCATCCTCCTCTAGCAAGAGCTACGATCATCTCCGGTTTGAAGCCATCTTCTTTTACTTGAGTGGCAACTCTTCTGCATAACCTGTCCATGTATTCCCAATTCGTTATCAGACACTTGAACTTCTCGGGAAACGTGCTCATGCGATCACCCTTGAATGAAGAAAAGATAATCAAATATAAGGTTTCTGATTTTTTTCTGATTTTTAGCCTTCTACGCGAAAATGCTGACAACTTTTCCTTCTTTAACGTCGATCAAACCAAAATCGGTTATCTTGAGTTCGGGTATGACGGGGAGGGCCAAAAAGCTGAGGGAAATTATGGGTGATTTAAGTTTGCAGCCAAGCTCCCTGAGCAATTTATGTATTCTCTTTACCTTTTCGAGCACCTCTTCTGCGCTTTTCTCCGTCATAAGGCCGGCTATTTCAAGCTGAAGTTCCTCATTGCCTTTTGGGCTGACAACGACTATTCCTCCTTGCAGTTCGATTACTCTGTTCACAGCCCTGCAAATCGACTCATCGTCAGCTCCGACAGCTATCAAATTGTGAGAGTCATGGGAGATGGAAGATGCTACCGCTCCAGCTTTAAGTCCGAAACCTTTTACGAAGCCTTTTCCGATTCTCCCGCTGCCCTTATGCCTCTCCAAAACAATGATCTTGAGTATGTCTCTTTCCGGTTTAATTCCGTCGATTTCTTCAATTATCTCCTCGGTTACAATCTCTCCTTCAACAATTCCTATTACTCTTGCTCTTTTCCTCTTTCTTTCACCCTCTAAATCGATTTTGATGTCTTCTGGTTTTATCTTGTTAGCTTTTACACTCCTCTTTGCTTTTTCTGGATAAACAAACCTTTTTCCTTTGAAAATTCCTTCGAAAACCTTCTGAACTTCCTCTCCGCCAAAGAAAATTTTCTTAACTCTAAATCTCTCGAGATTTTCCAGAAGAACTATGTCCGCATACCTTGAAGGGGCTATAGCCCCGAGGCTCAGGTTGTAGTGAGAAGCAGGATTTATCGTACACATCTGAAGGGCTTTTATCGGATCAACTCCCTCCTCAACTGCTCTCCGGAAAACATGGTCGAGATAGCCTTCTTCAATTAAATCGTTGAGGTTTCTGTCGCCATCGGTGACCAGCATGAGATTTCTGTTTCCTGTTTTTGCCAGCTCGACCAAATCCTTAAGATTTCGTGCAGCACTTCCTTCTCTGATCATTATCTTCATTCCAAGCCTGAGCTTTTCGAGAGCCTCGTTGTAAGATATGGATTCGTGATCCGTTTCAATTCCAGCAGCAACGTATGCGTTAAGCTCTTTACCAGAAAGCAAGGGTGCATGCCCATCCTTTTTCTCCGCAGCCAGAATCTTTTTGAGCACATCCTCTTTTCCGGCTATCACATCCGGGAAGCTCATGACTTCTGCAAGCCCGAGCACCTCGTCCAAAGTCAGAAGCTCTTTGATTTCCTTCTCGGAAATTCTGGCCCCACTCGTTTCCAAGCTTGATGATGGCACGCATGAAGGGACCATGCAGTAAAATCTGATGGGAATCGTTTTGGCTTCCTCAATAAGGTACTTTATCCCCTCAACTCCCAAAACGTTTGCAATCTCGTGGGGATCTGCTATGATTGCAGTCGTCCCCTTCGGTACGATAATCTTTGCAAATTCTGAGAGAGTGAGCATCGACATTTCCACGTGCGTGTGGGCATCTATTAAGCCCGGAACGGCGTAAAGATTTCTGGCATCAACCTCTTTTATCCCCTCATAGCTTCCCACTCCGGCTATTTTTCCATCTGCTATTGCTATGTCGGCCTTGTAAATCTCCTCGGTAAATACGTTAACAATCTCCGCTTTCTTGATAACCAAGTCCGCCTTCCTTCTACCTGCAGCAACATCAATCAGTCTCCTGATCTCCTCAATCCCTCTCTTCCTAATCTCTTCCGCTTGAGAGGACATATTCAATAACTCTCAAATCAACATCAAAATCGTACTTTTCTTTCAGCTCTCTCTGAATCTCTGTCGCATCCTTGTCTCCCATTTCATGCTTCTCTATGAAATCTCTGGTATCTTCGTAATAGCTCCACGGATATACTATCCACTTCCATGCTTCCATTTTTCTTACAAAATAGTCAGGCAAGAATTTTGAAGTCGATTTGTGATCAAGAACAGCTATTCTCACCTCTTTTGCCCCGAGCGAACTTAAATGATCTTTAACGATGAGGCACGTCTCTCCCGTGTCGGTAACATCGTCCACAAGGAGAACGGATTTGTTGCTGAGATCCACGTTCAAAGCTTGAACAAGCTTCGCCTCTCCGGGAGTCGCAACTCTCCCCCAGTGCTCAGCCTTCACGCTGTAAAGCTCTCTGACATCGAGAACGTCGCAGAGGATTCTCGCTGGCACCCATCCACCCCTTGCAATGGCAACTATCACATCGGGTTTAAAGCCGGAAGAATCGATTTTCCTGCCCAGCTCTTCACACATTTCGTAGATCTCTTTCCAGCTATACACAACACACTTCAGCATTCGGTATATATTTTATCGGAATAAGTTTATAACAATTCCGTTAATTAGTCTTGAGTGTATTTGATGTATGACTAATATATCACTAATGTATTAGTTTCTGATATGTTTTCTGAGATATCATGATTAAATCCATGATCAGATCCTCTCCTTTAAGCTTTTATACATGGAAGGGGATTGAGCTTTGTGTCGAAGGTCAGAGTGAACAACTACATGACCAGGAGCGTCATCACTCTCAGCCCTGAAAACACGGTAGAAGATGCTATAGATCTCATTCAGAAAACTGGCCATGATGGTTTTCCCGTTGTAGATTCGGATATGAAAGTTCTTGGTTACATTTCATCCATAGATCTGCTTAAAAAAGATCCTAAAACTAAGATAAAGGACATAATGGCGAGACAGCTTTATGTTGCTAGGGAATTTATGGATTTACGGGATGCAGCACGAGTTATGTTCAGAACTGGCCATTCAAAGCTTCCCGTTGTTGATGAGACGGGAAGGTTAGTCGGAATAATCTCAAACTCCGATGTCATTAGAAGTCAGATTGAAAGGGTAGATCCAGTCAAGGTTGAGAAGTTCAAGCGAACCATTGAGAAGGTTCACGGAGTTAAGGTTGAGTTGAGAAGGGGCGAGGTGGAGGTTGACAGGCTCATTCCAACCCAAACGAAAGTTTTCGCCGATGAGCTTAAAGGGAGGGTTTATGAGATAAGGAGGGGATTGGCGGAGCCCATTCTCGTTATAAAGAAGGGGAAGAGGTACTACCTCATCGATGGGCATCATCGCGTTGTTGCAGCGAAAAGAATGGGAATTAGATATCTGGATGCTTACATTATTGATGTGCCCACGAAGATCGAACTCGGGATTGAAAGGCTGATAAAGAGCAAAGGGATAAAATCTCTGAAAGACGTAGAAATCATAGAAGATGTCTCCCATCCTCTTGTGGAGATCACATTTAAGAACACAAAGTAAGGAAAAGTGAGGATGGGTGATAGGAAAGTGATAGGAAAATGAAGGAAAATGATAGGTAAGTGATAGGATGAAAGAATGCGTTATTTGGACGGCAAATCTCGATAAGAGAAAATCACGGAAAGAAGGAAGAAAAATTCCGAAAAGGTTCTCGGTTCCCGGTGTTAGGCTCTCAGAGCTCGAAGCGGCATGCAAGGCTTTGGGCATCGATTGCACTGCTGAACAAAAGAAGTATCCAAGGAGCTGGTGGGAGGAGGGAGGCAGAGTTTTGGTTGGGAAAACGTCATCGAAAACCCAGCTGATGATAAAGCTAGCCCAGAAGATTTCCGAACTCAGGGAGATCGAAGAGCAAAAGAGGGCTAAAAAGGAAAAAGGAAAGAAAAAGGCGAAGGAGAAAAAGAAGAAAAAGGGGAAAAAGAAGTAGGAATTAGATAGAGAAGTAGATTAAGCTGATTAAGCCGATTAAAATTACGTAATGAGATAATGAGATATGGTTTTTTCTTATCGGGTGAATTTCCCGAACTTGCCCGGCTTGAGATTCTCAACCTTCTGCCATCCTATTCTGAATTTAAGGTAATTCTCGAAGAGCCGAGAATTCTGATCGTTGAGTCCGAAGTTTTGCCAGAAGAATTCTTTTCGAGGCTTGCTTTAACAAGAGAGGCTTTTATACATTTAGAAAGTTTAGATCTGGATGGGATATGGGCTGTGTTTTCTCAAATCACGGATAAATTCACAGGCAAAAGGGTATGTGTGAGGGTTAAGAAACTCGATAAGCGTTATAAAATCAAATCTCCGGAGCTTGAAAGAGAGCTTGGAGCTATTCTGTGGAGAGAAGGCGCAAAAATAGATTTGAAAAATCCTCAGAAGATGGTTAAGGTTTATATCTCAGAGAAATGTCATGTCGGCGTGCTTAGGCATGTAACGGATACGAGGCAATTCCTCGAAAGAAGACCGGATTTAAAACCATTCTTTAAACCAGGAGCATTAAAACCGAGGTTTGGTAGAGCTTTAGTTAACTTAAGTGGGATAAGGGATGGAATTTTGCTCGATCCCATGTGCGGGACTGGAACGATACTGATTGAAGCGGGGCTAATAGGCTTAGATTTTTGTGGAATCGAAGCTTTCCGCAAAGTTGCATACGGATGTGTTTTGAATCTTGAGTTCTATGGCCTCCCGCTAAACGTTTTGATAGGAGATGTGAGGAGAATTCCCTTTAAAGATGAAACCGTTGACGGAATCGTTACAGACTACCCATACCTCCGCTCCTCAAAGAGTTTGGGCGAGCTTGAAAGTCTTTACGAGAAATCTTTGGTTGAAATCTATCGAGTCCTCAAATCCGGAAAAAAGGCGGTTTTAATTTCTAACAGAGATCTTGATGATTCTCTGAAAGAATTCAACTTTAAAATAGAGACAAAACTCCAGCAGGAGGTTCACAGGAGTTTATCGAGGAAGATTTACGTGCTTAAAAAATAAGGATAGTGAAGTTTTTGCTTGAAGTTTTGCCTCACTCTTTTTTCTCCTCTTTTGCGGCAAGCTTGAAGTATTCCAGAATCTCGATTGGGATTGGGAAGACGATCTTCGTCGCCTGATCAGATGCGGCCTCGTTAATTGTTTGGAGAATCCTGAGCATCATAGCCCCCTTGCTTTCCATCATAATGGTCGATGCATCTTTAAGCTTCATCGCTGCCTGCAACTCTCCGTCAGCCCTTATCACTTTCGCCCTCCTCTCTCTTTCCGCCTCCGCCTGCATTGCCATTGCCCTCTGCATCTCCTTCGGAAGCTCTACATCCTTGATTTCTACAGCCGAAACTTTAATCCCCCAGGGATTCGTTGCCTCATCGATTATCTGCTGTAGCTCCACATTAAGCTTCTCCCTCTCCGAAAGAACTTCGTCCAGCTCGGCTTGCCCTATAACGCTTCTTAGCGTTGTCTGAGCGATTTGGGCTGTGGCATATCTGAAATCATAGACTTCCGTCACCGCCTTTTCCGGTTCAACAACGCGATAGTAAACGACCGCATTCACTCTGACTGTAACGTTGTCTCTCGTTACAACCTCCTGAGCTGGGACATCGTAGGTTACGGTTCGTAGATCGACGATGTTCATGTTTTCGAGAATAGGGATAACAAAGAAGAGTCCCGGACCTCTCGCCCCTACGAGTCTTCCAAGCCTGAAAATTACACCCCTTTCGTATTCCTTAACGACCCTGATTCCTGAGAAAATGAATAGTGCAACCACTATTACGATTCCTACCAACACCAGATCTACCATGGGGAAGAGGTAAACTCCATTCGATATAAGCATTCCTCTCAATTCCGAAGTTGGAAAATAGAAAATAAAAACAAAATTTTTATTTTAGAAGTCAAAATGAGATTGATGAGCAGGCTTACAATCCTATTGGTGCTATTGGGACTAATTCTTTTCATCAATACCTCTTCTGCCATCATAATCCAGCCTGATAAGACGGAATACTTTTTGGGTGAGCCCATAAAGCTACAAGTTTATACAGCTGGGAATGCAACGATTCAGCTCATAAAGAATGGCATCGTTGTCTGGGAAAAAAGGATGGACGAGAGTGGAACGGTCTACATCTCAACATCTTCAATGGCTGAGGGGAATTACACGGTATATGCGGCTGATGATAGGGGAGAAGTCGTCGAATTCATCCGGCTCGAAAAAGTGAGCGCGACAGCAACCCTTGAAATAAAGTCCAAAATCGAAGGAAATCTGACTTTGTGCGGTAAAACAAATCTTCCAGATGGATATAAGCTGAAAGTTAAGGTTGATGGGGCTGAGAAGGAAGTTGAGATATTCAAATCATCCTATTGTGCGAATTTTGATGTTGAAGAGGGTGTTTACACAGCTAAAGTCCTTTTCGCAAATGAAACCCTCAATGAAAGCAGGATTTACGTTGAGGGATTCAAGATCCGATCGGTGAGATTTCAGCCCGAGCTTTTCGTTGGAGAGCCTTTGAATATAAAAGTTTCAGCCAATCTAAAGGGATTTGATGTAAAAATTGCCATTTACAGCAACAAGACGGAAAAGAAACTCTCCAAGCACGTTTACTCTGATAGCGGTGAGATAGTTTTTAACGCATGGTTACCTCCGGCAGATTACAGCGTTATGATCCTGGTAATCCATGGAAATTCAACGGACATAATGAAATTGCCCCTGAAGATCAAGGAGAGTTTTCTCTCGGCGAGTATAGAAAACCTCAGCGATGGAAAGGCTGTTATTCTTGCAAAAGCCCCGATAGGCCATGTTCTGTGGTTCGTCTCCGGATCGAAGGTTAAAAAATCGATTGTTGGGGAGGAAAGGAAAGTTCTTGCCTCGATTGAAACGGAAGGTAAAGAGGTGATGATTCTCGACCAGCTTAACAGGAGTGAGGATGAAGTTCTTGAAATGCTGAACACTGGCGAAATCGAGGTACCTCATGTTAAACTTTACCTAAATCAGACTTTAAAGGTGGAAAAAACCCCTGAAAGCGGTGTTGGAGAATCTGGAGAAAACGCTGGAGAGAAGATTGAGGAGGGCATAAAGGAAACCGAAGAAAAAGAAACCAAAGAAAATGTAACTGAAAGCCAGGAAATGTTCGAAGGCGTGAACGTTTTTGCAGCAGTGCTGACGGTTTTAATCGTCGGCGGAATTCTTGCCGCTCTCGTGGTGATGATAAGAGGTTAGTGATAATTATTGATTAGTTGACATTAATCAATGGAGAAATCCACTTATTGAATTGAGTTTGAGAAACTCTAATCCTTGCTTCGATTAGTTTTGTCTATTTTGTCTATAGCGCTTCTCGCAGCCTCCCTAACTTCCAAATCTTCATCTTCCAACATTTTCTTGAGATGCCTGATCGATTTTTCATTTCCTATCTCACCCAAAGCATACACTGCACTTTTCCTCACAAACCATAGATCGCTATTCAAAGCAGAAATTAAAGTATCAACCGCATCTTCTCCGATTTTCACAATAATTTCCGTGATCGCATCTCTTATTCTTGGATCGGTGGTTTTTAGAGAGTCCACCAGTTCGCTCACACATCTTTTCCCCATGAAGGCGAGGGCCCAAGCAGCTTTCTCGTTCACTTTGGCATCAGCCAAAGCATCGATTAAAGGTTTAATTGACCTTTTATCTCCTATCTCACCAAGCAGTTCTGCAGCCTTAGCCCTTGCAAATTCGTTCTCGTCTTTTAAAGCCTTTAATAGGGAATCGACTACCCAAGGTCTTTTGATTCTCGGATCTGCTATTAGTGAAAGACACTTCTCGGCATTATCTCTTAACTCGGGCTCTTTTAATGCTTTGAGGAGTTCGTTTATTGCTGGCTCCCTAACGGTTTCAGAAATTCTCGAGATCGCGAGGATAATTTTCCACTTCTTTCTCTCATCCTTTTCGGCCAGAAATGGGATGAGGGCTTTAATTGCTTCCTCTCTGAACTCGGAAAGGTTTGAAACAGAGCTCGCCCAGTTATCCTCCAATAAAGATTCTATGAGGGTTTTTATCTCCGTTTGTGAAATGGTAGAGCGTGCAGAGTGTGTAGAGTGTCTGGATTCTTTGTTCATCTTTTCTTTGTTCATCTTCGAATTTTTAGCTAAGGTGTTTTTAATCTGTTTTGATTTGGGTTATTAGATTATTATTGACTATTGGTTCCTAGCAAAGAGCAGGTTCATCATGAGGTAAAAGTAAATTATAAAGGTGAAAAATCAAATTCGGAGGCATGAAATGGATAACGCTCACGTTACTGGTAATCATTTTACTTTCAGTTCAACTCTCGGGCTGTTCCGAACTGAAGGAAAAAGTAAGTTGGGCAACCCATGAAGTAAATCAAAATCTCAAAAATCTTAAAAATCTTAACCAGCCCGATTCAGCTCAAACAACGCCAAGCCCTCCAGAAGCTCCGGTTATCGAGTCTACCTCATCTCCCGCATCAGGTACTCAAACCATCCAAAAAATGGAATTACTGACAAATTCAACCGTTCTAATTTCACCTGAATTTTGTAGGGATGAAATTAGGTGGCGTTACGTCGTGGAAAATGCTATTTTCTGTGCAATAAATCAGAATGAACTCCTTAATCTATCTTCTTTGGCTTTGGAACTTAGAAGAAATGACATTCGGGAGTCAGTGTGGAACATTCTGGAGTGGGAAAATGCTACAATAGAATACGATTGGGAAAAAGCCTCTTTGCCATCTCCGGAGATAGTTTACTGGAGTGATGGCAGAGTTGAGGTTGTTAAGGGGAAAGAGAATATCATCCAAACCCCAACAGAAACGATTAAGCGAGGAAAGGGTATTTGCAGCGATTATGCGATTCTCACGGTTGCATTGCTTCTGGAAATGGGCTATCAGCCAGTGTATCTGTTCGATATAAAATTCGAGAACAATCCAGTTGGCCATACGACAGCCGCGATAAAAATCGATAGCAGCTATTTCCCAATCGATCAGCTTCCCCCGGTGCTGGATTTGGGAAGTTATTACGAGAAATGGGCGGAGCATCAAGAACGGTTCGGGAATAGAATCGGGAATAAGAAGATCTCAACCATCACGGTTTATCAGATAAAGGTAAACGAAAGCGGAAAAAGCAGGATTGAAGTTGTGAATCTTGGAAATCTTACTGCTGAGGAGATAAAACAATTTGACTATGCTGTAAGCGAGAAAGATCTGGAGACTATAAGCTCATCAATAATTGCGCTGGTTGAAAAGAACTTCGCCATTAGAAGAGATCCAAATCTGAATGATCTTGATAAAATGAAATACATGCCACCCGGCTACAGAGACGGAGGCTCTTGGAAAATACAGCTTCAATATTTTGCAGATTACTACAACCCCGTTTTCCACAAGCAGTTCTCTGAATACGTTTTTAAACAAATGTTGAAGGCAGAGATCGTGAAGGATCTAAAGAAAAGCAATCGATTCTGGGTTAAGGTTGAGAAAGAGGAAGGGGATTTGGTTGTGAAGCTTTATTTCGCGAGGAGGGTTTGAATTACTCTGGCACATGGGAAATAATTTAAAGACATACCTCATTTTTGCCTTACGAGGATTCCATTGTCAACTTTCTCAAACAATTTTCTATCTGAGGTGGCGAGTGGGAGGTTATATTTTGCAGAGAGGGCGACAAAGAGAGAATCATAGGCACTGAGATTCCTTTCAACGGCAATTTTAAAGGCAAAATCATAAAGTTCAGCGGAGCTAACAACTTCACAAACGGAAGTTATGAACTCGATACTTTTCTCCAATCCGTTCTTGACTATCTCAACTGGCTCCCTCTCGAACACAACCTTCTTCCACGCAACGTTCGTTATCTCAGCGATTGCAAGATCGAGTGTGTAATACGACGAGTATTCCTCCACGATCTTCTCCGCGACCTCACTGACACCATCTTCCCTGAAGAAGATTGCTGCGATGACATTCGAATCGAGAACGATTTTGCTGGGCATTTTTATCACCGGCTATCCCTGTCTTCCCTAATCATTTCGGAGATGCTAGAACTCTTCATTTTCTTCCTAATCTCTTTTGCCTCTTCCAGTAACCTCTTTTTCGTCTCCTGTCTGACCCTCTCTATTATCATCCTCCGTATTTCCTCCTGCCAGTCAATGTCCTTTGTCTTCTCCATAGCATCACGGATCTCCTTAGGGATTCGTACACTGTATACAGTTGTTGACATATTTTGTATACAGATGAAATTGTATATATATTTTATCTGGTATTGCCGTTAGAAAATTAAGATTAGAAAGTTGAAAAGCGATAACCCTGTGTGGCTGAAAATCTGGGAAGGTGGGAAATTGCTGTATTCTAAGAAGCTATCTCACCCAGAGCTACAGGAAGTTTCACTTAGGCTAAAAGTCCGGCATCATCCATTACATGCGTTAACATTTGTTTCTCTCTCACCAAATGTGGAGCCGTAGTATGCCAATACAACATTCGTTTTTGCGAAAAAAGGTTGAGACAGATAGAGAATCATAAGTCTTCGCTCTCACTGAATCACTCTTTTATCCCATCTTTTGATTATCCACTCTACACACACCCCCATAACGATTACAAAAACGATTGTTAAAGATAGCCTCATCGTCATAAATCTCGGCCCAAGAAACTGGAGTTCTACCAACTCTTGGGGGACCTTGATGCATGCCCATGCTGAAAGAAAGATAACGATGTTAGAAATACGTGCACCTTTTTTGAGCAAAGCAGAAGCCATAGGGAAGGCAACGTAAAGCGGGCCAGTAGGCAGCGAACCAACGAGTATCGCAAGGAAAAATCCTTTTATCCCAGCACTCTTTCCGAGATATTTCACTATCATATCTTTTGGCACAAATACGGTAAAAATCCCCATTATCACCATTACTGCAGGGAGTATCAGAATCATTTCGATGAAGAACTCCCATGAGGCTGTAATTACCGCTTCTTGCCTGTTGGGAAAAATCGATAGCAAAATTATCGCAATTGCGAAGGTAATTCCCAAAAGGATTGCGTCTCGCATCGTTCCTTTTCTTTGTTTCTCTTTCGCTTCTTTTGGTTTTTTGGGTGTCTCTTTCACAGTATCGCTCCCATAACAAGCCCGATAACGATTGCGATGATGAAACTTGTAAATTTGAAAAAGAACCGAGGGACCTCTTCTCCCCTATCACGAGGGCGTATTTTGACGGCCGCGTGGAGATTGGAGAAGATGGAATTAGAATAAAGTAACTTATTTCCTATTGTTTTTTTATTTTTAAAGTAAAATAAAATAACTTATTGAGACAAAAACCGCCAGAAAGTTTTTATTTTCTCAATGCAATTTTAAATAAGAGGGAAAAAGGTTAAAAGGGCTTTAACTTCCTCAAATAAGCCAGGGCCCGGATATTATAAAAAGGTGTAAAGCCGATAATAAAGTTTATAAAGAATCGCTTCCAAGAACGATTATGCTATACGATGTTGAGAGAAGTCTTAGAAATCAATACGCACTTTTAGAGAAGGAGAACTTCTGCTCTGAGGACAAAGAGCTAATAATGAGGTTTACGAGGGATTTGAAGGTTAAAGGAATTTCAGACTACCGAATTAGCCGATATATCCAGACATTGAGGATAATTCATAGATGGAAGGCTGATAAGCCATTCAAGGAGTGGACAGCTGAGGATTTGAAGGATATACTCTTCGAGATTTCAGAAAACGGTTACAAGGCTCACTCAATTAACGAATTCAAGAAAGGAATGCGAATGTTCTTCAGGTGGCTGAGAGGAGAGGACTGGCAGGGGTTAAAGGTTCTCAGGGGGGAGAAGAGGGAAAAAAGAAAACCCGACGTTCTCACGGTAGAGGAGATAAGCAGAATGATTGAGGCTGCCATAAACTCCAGAGATCAGGCGATAATCGCCACAGGATATGAAGCTGGATTAAGGATCGGTGAATTAGCAACCTTAACATGGGGAAACATAACCTGGACTGAGTGGGGAGCAAAGATCAAGGTTCATGGTAAGACGGGGGAGAGAGTTATCCCCATCGTCATGGCAGCAAGCTACCTCAGAAGGTGGTTGATTGACCACCCATATTACGACCTAAAAACAAACTCTGTGGATCCAAATGTTCTAGTTTTCGTAAGAGTAAATGGGAAGGATGCAGGAAAGCCGTTAAGCTATAACATGTATGCAAAGATTGTTAAACAGACTGCAAAGAAAGCAGGAATCAAGAAGAGAGTTTATCCTCACATACTGAGACATTCAAGGGCTACAGTGCTAGCAAACAAGCTAACCGAGCATCAGATGAACATTTACTTCGGATGGGTTCAGGGAAGTGATATGCCCTCGATCTATGTGCATTTATCAGGTAGAGATATTGAAGGGGCGATAAAGCAAGTTTACGGCCTTGAGGATAAGGAGGAGGATAAAACTCTCAAACCTGTGAGGTGCCCTCGCTGTGGGGAATTCAATACTCCTCACTCTAGGTTCTGTCACAAATGTGGTTTGCTTTTGGACGAGAAAGAAAGGCTAAAGGTCCAGCTTGAGGAAGCTAAAGAAATGCCGGAGATTATGGGCAAGATACTTCAAAATCATGAACTAAGAGAAAAGTTCAAAACCATCATAGAGTTGCTTAACTCCTTTGAATCCGATCCGGAAGGCATGAGAAAATTAATACAGCTAGTTGAAAAAATTTGAGAAATACTATCCAGAATAAAGATCTCATTACATTTTATTTTTTCATTTACGATGTCCCAAGCCAATTTTTCTTTGTAGTATGTTTAGTGAAAGTTGGGAAAATAGATACCATAGTGGGTAAAAAAGGGTAAATTGGGATGATATAGGAAAAGGTATTTATACATTTACCAAATTTTCGCTTAATAATCATTAAGCGACTATAGATAAGTTTATATACTATATTTCTCAAATTACTAAACAAACAATAAAAAGGTGAAAAGGGTGGTTGTGGTTACAAAAACCACAAGTATAGGTTTGGAGGATCTTCGATTGATTCAAAAGCTGGCTAAAAAGCTTGGGAAATCAGATAGCGCGGTCATCCGGGAAGCTATTAGGGAACTAGCTGAGAAAATTCTCGAAGAGGGTGAGAAATGACCTCAGATAGTGACCAGATTGAGAAACTGAAGCGTTTGGTTGTGTTTGGCTCACCGATTGCAAGAGCCGCAGCCCTCACCCTACTCGATGAGGCGATGGACGGAAGACTACTGGACGAGATTCAAAAAATGAATAGAGATGGTAATACCGACAAAAATTATTACAAACAGGAAGTATTTAAACATTCCCAATTATAGTGAAAAGCTGCAGAAGCCGGATAACAAGGCAGAATCTATATTTCAGTTTTTATTAGGAGGATTTTTCAAGATTACCAATTCTGCGTTTTCATTTCTGAGGAAAAAAATCGTTCTCGACCCTGTTAAGCTCGATAATGGCTTTATAGAGGGGAAGGGATGATGACTCACCTGAGAATTCCAAAACAGCTAGAGACGATGAACGTAATCCCAGTCGAACCCAATAGCAAGAAACCAGCGATTGCTTGGAAGGAATACCAAAGCAAGCGTTGCCAGAGCGTCATCGGAGATCAGGAAGTTATAGATCTTGCATTTGGTGGAGAGCGACGCAGCTATAAATGCCCTGTGGCTGTAGCTCTTGGGTGGAGGTGGGGTAGCTTTCCCATCCAGCTCGCTTTTAGATATGATGGCATCCATAATCTAACCTTCGTTTAGCTTTTCAGTTTACCAGCTTATCAGTTTATCAGTTTAAGGTTTAAGCAAGAGTCCTAGGAATTAAACCCTGCATGATCATGCAATCGGCAAGAACGATAGCGACCATCGCCTCAATAACAGGAACCGCTCTTGGCACTATACAGGGATCATGCCTGCCCTTTATTATGACCTCAACTTCCTCCATTCTAGTGAAATCAACCGTCCTCTGTACTTTAGAAATCGAAGGTGTGGGTTTTATCGCAGCCCTAATAACTATATCTTCGCCGTTCGATATTCCGCCAAGGATTCCACCAGCGTTATTAGAGGCGAAAGCAACCTTACCGTTTTTGATTATTATGGGATCGTTGTTTTCACTCCCTTTTAATTTTGAAACTTCAAATCCTCTCCCTATCTCCACACCTTTTACCGCCGGAACTCCCATTACTGCGTAAGCAAGGTAGGCATCTAGCTTTCCAAAAACCGGCTCTCCAAGGCCTGGAGGGAGGTTTCTGGCTACAACCTCAACGATGCCGCCCAATGAGTCGCCCTCTGCCATTGTCTGCCTCAACTTATCCTCAACCTCCTTCTCAGCCTTCCTGTCTGGACACCTCAGCGGACTTTTCTCTGCTCTCTCAAAGGCCTTTTCTATGCCATCTACTTCACACCTTATTCCAGCGATTTCCCTTGCATAACCGTAAATCTTTATGTTGTAAATTTCAAGAATTTTCTTAGCAATGCTTTAATCTTATTGCATCCATCCAATAGAAAAGCTTAAATACACTTTTAAAGTCAAAGCTTATTCAATGAGAAAATTCTCTGGTGATGGACTTTGGCCTGAGTGATGCGATCAAGGTTTGCAAAGATCAGCAAATGAACCCCGTGATCGCGGAGATCAAATTCTATTCTCCAAAGCATGGTGATTTGCTTGGAAAAAGAGATCCGCTAAGGCTTTTGGAAGCTTACGAAAGAGGTGGAGCAGCGGGGATTTCTTACGTAACAGCTAGACAATTTGGGGGAGAGTTTAGCCTTCTCAGAAAAATTTGCAAGGAAACAAACCTCCCAGTGCTTAGGAAGGATTTCATTCTTGACAAGTCTGAGATCGAGAGCACAGCTGAGGCTGATGCTTCGGCAATCCTGCTGATTACAAGATTTCTGAAAGATAGTACAGCAGAATTCGTCGATTACGCTTTGGAGCACGGTTTGGAAACTCTTGTGGAGGTACACAACCTTAACGAGATCGGAATTGCGAACGAGACTAAGACAACTATGGTAGGCATAAACAATCGGGACATAGCAAAGCTCGAGCTGGATGATGTCTCGGTTGAAGTGGCAGAAAGGCTTTACAGATTCGTAAAGAATGATGTTGTGAAGGTAAGCGAAAGCGGAATAAGAGGTTTAGAGGAGTTAAATAGGGCTTTGAAGGTTGCTGATGCCGTTCTGATAGGCACGGCATCAATGCTTGCTGAAAATATCGAGGAAAAGATAAGGGAATTTGTTGGAGGTGGCGAATTTGGAGATTAGAAACGCCTTAAATAAACTCGTTGAAGGATATAATCTGAGTGAGAAAGAAACTTATGACTTTGTTATAGCTTTAAAGGATAAAAAGCTCACTGATGCCCAGATAGGGGCATTTCTTCTCGGTCTTACAGTGAAAGGCCCAACGATCGAGGAGGTTGCAGGAATAGTCAGGGGGATGAAGGATGTGTGCAATGCCATAAAGCCGAGGGTTGAGAGGTTTGTCGACAAACGAATGGGGAGATTAAGAGATTCTACAGAACTCTTAAAGTTAAGATGAAGTATTTCGATAGATAGATGAGTTTATTGATTGGTATGAGTCTTGATTTGGAAGAATTAGAGACCCCTCATCAGGCTTTTCTGAGAAGGTTACCTCCTGAAAGGGAAAGGGACAATGGGTATGCATGGAGGTTGTTCCATGGCGAGAAATGATTTTAGGAAACTACAACATAGCATAGTTAGAGAAAGAGATATATATCTTTGAAGACGGAAAAACTCCAATGCAGAGTGAAGAATACTGGGATCCTAAAATAGAGTTAATGCAGCGAGGAGAATTGGAGAATTTACAGTTAAAGAGGTTGAAATATCAACTTCGTAGGTGTTATGAGCGATCAGCTTTCTTTAGACTAAAGTTTAAGAGAGCCGGTGTACAACCGGATGACATAAAAAAGTTGGATGACTTGTCTAAAGTTCCATTTCTTTTTAAAGGTGAGTTGCGAGAAGAGCAAAGGAGATACGGTGTAAACAGATATATTATAGAAACAAAAAATTTAAGAGAGGCATATCCAACTTCTGGAACAACAGGGGCTCCAGTTCTGAGTTTTTGGACTGATAATGACAAGGAATATATAATCGATGTCACTGCTCGAACACTCTGGAGTATGGGTTTAAGAGGAGAACATAAAGTCCAAAATGCATTTACCTATGAGTTGTGGGCCGCTGGTTTTTCTATTCATTACGCAGTTCAAAAAATCGGAGGATTTGTTTTACCAATCGGAAGCGGAAAAACAACACTACAAGTTAAGTATTTAATTGAATTAGCTCCTGATGTTTTGGTAACAACACCCTCTCTTGCATTACGGATTGGTAGTAGATTGCAGGAACTTGGATTTGATGCTTCAGACCTTTCCTTAAAATTTGGTGCATTTGGTGGAGAGCCTGGTACAGCCATACCCTCAACACGGAGGAGAATTGAGGGTATGTTAGGTATTGAGGCCTATGATTATTTTGGAATGGCTGAAATTGCACCAAGCTTCGCTTCTGAATGTAAAGAGAAGGCTGGATTGCATTGGAGTGAGGATTATCATCTTATTGAGGTAATCGACCCAAAGACTGGTGAAAGGGTAGAGGAAGGAGAAAAAGGAGTTTTAGTAATTACCCATTTAGTTAAAGAGGCAACACCGATGATAAGATACTGGACTGGGGATATAACAAAACTAGAATACGAAAAATGTGCCTGTGGGAGGACCCATGTAAGGTCACCACAAGGCATACTTGGAAGGACTGACGACATGGTGATATATCAAGGAATTAGTTTCTATCCCAGCGAGGTTGAAGAGATTTTAAGGGAGTTTCCAGAATTGGGGCCTGAATATAAAATTTATTTTGAGAATGGTGGCATGGGTGGATCGAGTAAGTGTGTTGTAGAAGTTGAATATAATAAAGATTTGCATATAGAGGATCCATCAAAGCTCCAAGAAATTATCTCAGAGAGACTTTATGATTCTCTAGGAGTTTGGTTACATGTCCGAATTGTAGATAAACTCTTAACACCATATGTCGGATCAAAAATCAGACGCGTTTATCATTAAATCTATTATTCTTTACGCTCTAATCTAAATACCCTAATGAACATTAAAAAACCCAGCAAACTCAAACTGAGGCAAATCCTTATAATAAATGAATAACTTTGTGTAAATTCATAAGTATATCCTGCAAGATAAGAACCAATTAAACTAGCGAGACCTAAACTGGTAAAAGCTATTCCGTAATTTATACTCACATTTTTCTCTCCAAAATAAATTGCAACGATTACTGGGAGAGATACTATGAAACCACCATATGTTAAACCAATAAGTAAAGTACTTAGATAAAAAAATGTAGTTATTATTATATAACTTAATTTAGAAATAGTTACTATGGAAAGTAGCCCTATAGCGAATAATGACAACAAGTGCAACATACATACAAACTTTATACCTATCAAATCTAGGAAATAACCTGTAATCAATCTTCCAAAAATGCTTGCGATCGCCAAAAAAATGATTCCCAGAATGTCAGTGAAAAGTATTGAATTTAAAAATTCAGTACTAATGGGTTGAAGATGGGAAGCTGCCAACAATCCGTTAGTGAACGCACAAAAAAAAGAGGACCATATAAGAATAAACCTAGTTGTTTTTAACATTTTTAGGGGAGAATAATCAAGAATTTTATCTGAGTGTCTAGACTTAAACTCATTTATTTTAAGATTTTTAATTAATAGTGTACAAACCATACAAACAATCAAAAACAATATACCAATTATAAAAAAATTAACCCTCCAAGATGCGAAATTTAAGATTTCTTTTGATAAGATCGCTAGAATGACTGCACCTATACCAAAGCCACTAACAATTATTCCAGTAGCTATCCCTTTCTTTATTGGATGAATTACTCCTAGAGTAATTGACGTAAAGCTACCTAGTGCCAGCCCTACACCATAAATCACTCCAAAAGATAGATTTATCTGAAAAATTGAGGATGTTAATGAACTCAACAAAAAACCAATACCCATTAGAAATGTGCTGAGAAATACTGATACTCTAGGTCCATACCTCTTTATGAACCACCCCATAACAAGGCCGGAGAATCCGAGTATTAGACTTGCTATCATAAAAGGGGATGAAGTTGCAGCCCTACCACAATTAAATGAATCCTCTAAATAACTGACCCAGAGGCTCCAAATAAAAAAGCTACCAATACAAAATTGTATTAAGAACCCAGAGATTACTGGTCTTACTGCGAACTCTTCTTGAAGCTTTTCATACATTTTTTGTTAAACCCCCAGTCAGTCTTCGGATTGGATTTCAGCTCAAAAAACTAGGATATCTTTTGCAACTTTTGCAATTTCGCTTACAGTTTTGCATCCACATATCGCCATCGTTCTCCTCAGTTCCTCATTTATAGCATTGAATAGATTTACTATCCCGTCCTTTCCATCGGCAGCTAACCCGAGCATAGTTGCTGTACCCAATAAAACACCTTTTGCACCAAGAGCTAAACCTTTTAAAACATCTGTACCTCTCCTAAAACCACTGTCTACTAAGATAGTAACTCCGGTTTCCTGGACATTTTTAACTATGTTTGGCAAGACTTCCAACGGATGTGCTGCATAATCTAAAACCGCAGCACCATGATTGGATACAACAATTACATCTGCAAAGTTCGAAGCTTTTTTAGCATCACTTTCACTTAAAATCCCTTTAACGATAAAGGGGACTTTTAGAGTAGACGCAACATCTTCTAGCTCTTTTATTTTTTTTGGCCCCGTAACAGACTCAAGTATGAGCTTGTCACCAATCTTTCCCCCGTAAAAAAAGTCAATGTCAATTCCGGCTGCTATTACCCCAGCTTTCTCCGCAAAAGATAGTTCTTCGATTATTTTTTCAGTTGCTTTATATGGTTTAGATATTTTTATTACTTTTGCTCCCGTGTCAATCATTTCAACTAATTGGTTTTTACTTCCTATTCCCATCCAAGCTAGTGTTCCAAGTTCTTTCATAGCCTCGGCAACAATTTTCAAAGGTTTAGATGCGAGATTTGCCATGCCACTGATTGCGCCACTCATTATGGGCATCTCAAGTTGTTGTCTGAATAGAGTTATTCTTGTGTCAATTTTAGATAAATCGGGTAAATCTTCCAAAAGTCTCATTTTCAAACGTATCCTGTTGAAATACTCCCTATTAAAAGAGGAAGTATATCCACTTTCAACTCCTCCTGCTTCGCCTAGGTATCTATTTATCCTGTCTACCTCATTGAGTGATTCTAACTTTTTTAACCCAGCTTGAATTATTTTGTTATAACTCATTTTTGGTCACCTTTGAAAACAACTTAAAAAATATGGAAAAAGTTATTCAATCTTCATTAAAGCCTGTGTTTTAGAAAACATCATTTACGCTTCTTTTGCTGTTTTCTCACCTAATGGAGTCAATCTCACATAAACTCTAAATAGTCCACTCCTAGTAATGTACTTTTTTCCCTCTAACATCTCGCAAATAGAAGCTATCTCTTCAAGGGGTATGTTCGTCATAGAGGATATCTGATCATAATTGAGGTTTTTTCGCCTCCTCAAAAGCAACTTAAGAATATTCAGACCATCCATATCAATGCCATATTTCTCTATAAGTTCTAGCTCTTCAGCCGATAGGTTCTCTGACACAGCTCTCTTTCCCTTTTCTGTGATTCTAAAGATATACCAGTTAATCCCACCACCGTTGCTCTCAATCATCTGCTCCTTTATAAGTTCGTCAACAAACTCTTTAACCTTCGCCAACCTTATACCTCTAGCCTCCTCACTGAAGCTAATGGAGTCTGTCAGGTCATTAAACTTATTCCTGTTTGTATATATCATTTTTAGTACTTTTATTTTTTGTTTTTCAACTTCTTTTGTCATTTCTCACACCTTCCTGCCGATATACACAATGACATAGATGATCACTGCCACTACAATTGTAAGCCAAGTTGGATCTACAGTTTTAGAGATATAGCTAAACTGTACTATGAGGCCTATAACGGTAGGTACAATCAATAATATAAGAGCTAGTTTCTCGGTTAGTATTCTTAGGTATGCTGCATCAATAAGAAGTAACAAAATTGGTGAATACAGCATTGTACCAAACACGTAGAATCTCACAGCTTGATATGGTGCAAATATTGCGAGTAATATTGCTATAGCGGAGAGCACTAGTACTATGACTCTTATATTCCTCATAGCTTTATCCTCTGGAATTTTCTTAAACTTCTTAATAAAGTCGTTCCACACTACCGTTGCCATACCCATTGTTGTAGCGTCTGCAGTAGACATGGTCGCTGCGAAGAGTGCAACAAGCATTAAACCAACTAGCCACGGTATTCCGACTTTAGTAAGGATGTTTCCAAGTACCCCTACACCCTTAAGCCCAGGTCCTAATAATACATAGCCATAGAGCCCGATAATAGCACCAAGAACTGCAAGTATTATCGCAGCAATTCCTCCAGCAATAAAACCCAGTTTTAGTGTTTTCTCACTCCTAACAGCAGCTCCTCTTTGCCAATAGTATGCACCTCCCCATACTAGCAGTAGGTTAAACATTAACATTGACATCACTGCAGGACTCTTCCATCCAAAAAATGGGATCGTTCCTATGCCAATTACCAATTTCTGAGGAGATATTGGATGTGGCCCTGTAAACAAGTAATCCCATCCAAAAGTAGATACGAAATATATAACAAGTCCGAGTATACCCACTGTTGCGAAAATTATTTGGAGCACATCAGTTACAGTTACTGACCATAACCCACCAGTAGCAATATACAGTGACATTAGTATGCCCACTAGCAAAATACCTAAGTTTCTGTCTATTCCAAAAAACCCACTTAACACGCTTCCCACACCTACATACTGGATTGCGGTTAGGAAGAACAAAGAGTACACCAACAAAGCTCCCACTATTACTCTAGAGGAAGTGCCATGAAAGGCTTCAATAGCTTCTGCAGGAGTATAAGCACCACTTCTCCTTGAGAATATCCCTATAACAAAGGGGTAGGCGAGAGTCATTATCCCCCATGCCCACCAAATCCATACCCCTCCAAATCCAAATACGTAAGAATATGCAATTAAAAGGGGAAGGAATCCTCCTGATACACAAATGGATACTTGTGCAGCTGCTGTCACAAACGCTCCTACTTCTCTACCACACACAATCAATGAACTTTCTCTTGTAGCCCATTTTCGTACAAATACGATTCCAGCCAATATTATTGCTAAGCTATATATCAGGATAGCCATTAACACCTCAATATTAGCCATTCTTACACCACCTTCCCTGTTGTTTGTTAATCTTTAAATATTATAAACGATTGAAAAAAAAATTTAGAACTTTAGCGGACAACACTCGATGATGTGGTCGTCTGGAAACTTATCCAAGTCTTCCCATCCTGTCTCCGTTACGACAATCATTTTTTCTATTCTCACTCCCTGTCCATACTTACAGCCTTCTTGGGTCTCTATAGCAAACACATGTCCTGGTTCAAGGCGGTAAGGATGCTCAATAGACCAGATTGTATTACCTTGTGGTGGTCCATAATTGACAAGGCCAAGACCATGCATAAGATTGTCTCCCCAGGCCCAATCTGGTTCTACTCCCCAGTATTCTCGTTCATCAAGCCATGCCTCAGCCATGTCTTTGGTGGTATTTCCTGGTTTACATTTCTTAAGAGCAGCATATAGGCGATCATATGCTCTTTGATAAGCATCTTTATACTCTTCGCGCATAGGCCTTCCTGCACTACAATAAAAGGTTCGGTAGTAACATGTTAGATATCCATTCCATGATATTTGAATGTTATCAGCAAATATCAAATCTCCAGGTCTAATGAATCTATCTGTCATATTTCGATAATTAGGCCACGTATTCTCACCGGAAGCTACAAAACTTTCTCCTGTAGTTTCTGCCCCCATTTTCATGGCTGTATACCTCATAAGGCCTGCAAGTTCATATTCTGTTCTACCAGGTTTTATATTATTCGCAAGCACGTAATGGCACACATCACCTATAGCTGCTGCCATCCTAAGACACTCTATCTCATCTCTAGTTTTTATTTCTTGGGCCTTAATCCACACTTCTGGTTTTACATCTGTCTTTATACCGACTTTTTCGAGAGCAGAGATGGCATGAGGATCCTGTGAATCTAATACTAAAGTTTCTTTCTCCAGCCCCATCTCTTTGAGAGTCTCTTTTATTTGCTCTCCAAACTTTCTCAATTGTACTGCATGTGCTTCAGGATGGACAACTAAACCCAAAGCCATACCTCCTACGCAAGAAGGAATTGCGTATCGAAGATTCTTTGGATCTAACCATTTCATATGCCTCCGATCATGTATTGTTGGTGTTCCATGACCAAATACTACGGGTTGTATATCTTCTCTAGGAACTACACTGTAAGTTAATCCACTTGTATAAGCCATACACTTGTGCCCCGTAGCGTATCTAGTATTGTGTGGAAGCAGATTCAGCATCACTTCTACACCATATTCCTTCATTTTACTTCTAAGCCTCTCAAGTCTTTCTTTTCTCATTCTATCCATGTTAATGCGCTCTCTGAAGTCCACTATCTGCCTCCCAAAACACCTTCCGTCGTATTGTGGATACACTTCGTTGTATACTACATACGGATCTAATTCTCCCACATTTTTCACCCCCAAACGATCAATGTGTTTAAGCTTCTAATATTTAAATTTTTCTTTCAGATAGTATTGATAAAAATAAAAATTCTTTATAAATATATAGTTTCCGAAACTGTTCTCAGCCAACCTCTGCAAAGTCATCTTTTCACTAATCCCAAACAACAATCTCTATTAAAAGAAGATTCGTTCAATGTAGCAAACTTATAAACAGATCTCATTGTATATTTTCCTAAACTCATCTTTTATAATTAATTTTATTGGTTTGAAATCCTTCCAATTCCTTAGCGATAGCAATCTGATCTTCAAAAAACTTAAATCTCTTTCCTCAAACTCTTAGACTTGAACATGGCCAAAAGATAAACTTAGCAATCTATCCAATCTTTCTTATTTTGATGTTATTCTGGAAAAGATTTAAAGGAACAATCCTGTATTCATTTAATAAAAACCCACGCTAAATTAAAACATCCTCTCATTTAGTATTTTTCTTCTTTTCAGTTTATAACATAATCGTTGGATAATTAAAGTGAAATTTATTTCAAATCTACCGTTAAATCACATTTTTCTTTCTCAAAGTGCTTAGCTGATAAAGGTTGAAGCTGAAACAAGCCAATAACATTTTAATTCCTGCTCTGGCAAAGTAAATTGTATGTGCTGGAATTATAATACTTACTTTACTATAGCAAAGGTCTCTCACCTAGGTTCTCTTCCTAGTAACTCTTTTGTCGTGAAGCTTATTTTTCTCTTCTATTGTAAAAAGAATGTCCCCTGACCTTCTCGTTGTAGCATCTTAAACCTTCGAATTTTACTTCGAGTATTCTTTATCCTTATGCACTACACCAATCTAATTTAAGATCTTATTTGTTAAATTAATTTCTTAATAAAAACAAAATAACCGAAAAATTTAAATATAAAAATTTAGATTGAGGGAATAGTTTATGTAGGAGGTGAAGAGTTGAAAGGGGAATATTGGGATCCTGAAATTGAAAAAATGCATAGAGATGAACTAGAGAAACTTCAACTAAAAAAGCTAAAGTGGCAAGTAGAGAGAGCATACAACAACTCCGAATTTTACAGAGAGAAATTCAAAGGAGCAGGTGTTACACCTGAAGATATAAAAAAGCTTGATGACGTCTCTAAATTACCCATTTTGACGAAAACTGATTTAAGAAAGGAGCAGACCAAATTTCCTCCATTTGGCAGATATACAGTTGCTCCAAAATCGGAATGGAGTGAGTTACATCCATCCACAGGAACAACTGGAATTCCGGTAAACACAATTTGGTCGTTTAATGATGTTGACACAATAACTGATCATACTGCCAGAATAATGTGGGGATTTGGTGTAAGAAAAGAAGATATAGCACAGAATGCTTACAGCTATGGTCTATGGGTTGCAGGTTTGGCCGTTCATTATGCTTGCAGAAAAATCGGTTCATTCGTTATTCCAATAGGTGCTACATCTTCTGAGAGACAGATATACTTTTTACAAAATGCTGGTTCAACAGTTTTGCTCGCTACCCCATCATTTGGTTTATACATAGCCGAAAAGCTGAAAGAAAAGAATGTTAACCCCAAGGATATCGAACTGAGAATTGGATCCTTTGGAGGGGAAGCTGGAACTGAAAATCCGGCTACGAGAAGAAGGTTAGAAGAGGGATTGGGAATTGATGCCTATGACATTTATGGGCTGGCTGAAATTGGTCCAACTTTTGCTGCAGAATGTAAAGAGAAAGCAGGACTCCATTTTGTTGAAGACCACTACTTGCTGGAAGTTTTAGATCCAGAGACTAAAGAGCCGTTAAGCCCGGGAGAGAAAGGTGTCCTTGTTATAACTCATTTGAGTAGAGAAGCAACTCCAATGATAAGGTATTGGACAAACGATATTGTAAAATTAGAAGATGAGAAGTGCGGATGTGGGAGAACACATGTAAGGGCTGTTGGTGGAATACTAGGAAGAGCCGATGACATGATTGTTTTTAAGGGAGAGAACATCTATCCAACCCAGGTGGAAGAGGTAGTGAGATCTTTTAAGGAGTTAAGCAACGAGTACAAAATAGTAGTCACAAAAGATAGAAAAACAGGAATTGTAAAAGAGGTGAAAGCTATCGTTGAGGTTGTAAGCGACAAATATGATATTCAACATCTAAAGACCAAGGTTGCAAAGGCTTTGCGGGATGCCTTAATGGTAAGAGTTGATGTAGACATTTTACCTCCTAACTCCTTGGAGAGGACAGAGTTCAAAGCTAAAAGAGTAGAGTTTGTGGAAGGAGGTGAAAACTCCTGATAAAGTTTGGAAATTTACTCCCAATTCCAGCAGCTCCTGTTGATAGTCTAATAAAAATTGCTCAGAGATCAGAAAAAGCTGGGTTTAATTCCATATGGGTTGCAGACCACTTACTAATGATCCCAACAGGAATTGTGCCTGAGGCTTTCACCCTTCTGAGCGCGATTGCAATGGTTACAGAGAGAGCTCAAATTGGAACGTGTGTTTCAGACCCTCACAGAAGGCATCCAGCAGTTTTCGCCCAGATGGTCGCAACTCTTGATCAGATATCCAGAGGCAGAACGATCGTTGGATTAGGGCCAGGAGAGGCTATGAACCTTGAACAGTTCAGTATATCATGGAACAAACCCGTTGCAAGAATGGCTGAATTCGTTGAGATTATCAGAGAATTATGGAATGGCAATAAACTCACTTATAATGGAAAGTTTTGGAGGTTGCGTGATGCGTTGCTTCAAATAAAACCTGCCAAAAGAATTCCGATATACTTTGGAGCCAACGGACCTAGAACAAGAGAACTAACTGCAAAGCTTGCTAATGGTTGGCTACCCACTCCAAGAACCCCCCAACTATATAAAAAGCATCTGAGCGAGATAAAAAGGACTGCTGAAAAAATAAATAGATCTCTTGGAGATTTTGATCCTGCATTATATGTATACACAGCAGTAAGTGAAAGGTATGAAAATGCTTTTCTACAGCTCAAAAAAATAAAGCCACAAATTGCATTTTTCCCCAAGGTTATTGAAGAGGCGGGATACAACGTGGAAATACCAGAACACCTCGGAAAAAATCTGTATTCGGAAATAATCCTCAGCAACGAAGGACTGAAAAAATATGAGGAATTCGGTAAATACATCCCTGATGAGGTTGTCGAGGATTTCTCAATCGTTGGAACCCCTGAAGACTGTATTTCGAGAGTGGAAGAATTCGTAAAAGCTGGAGTGAGACACTTTATTCTCATAAACATGGGTCCTGATCCGAGGTACGTCTTAGAAATTTACTCTAAAAAGATAATCCCCAGTTTCCATGAAATTCACTGATGTATTTGAATGTAGTGGTTAGGATGTTTATTAAAGAAGTTTTAAGGTGGAAAGATGATGACATTGATTCCGGTAGGACACAGATACTTGAGCTTTAAAGCTCTAAAAGTTGCGATAGAGGATGCTAAGTTACACTCCCTTTCTTCATTCAATACTATATATAATTTAATTTCTAAATTTAATAAAATTTTTGGAGGTGAAATGAAATGATGAACGGAAAGGAATACATCGAGAGTTTGAGAAAATATAAACCTATGATATATTTTCTTGGCAGAAAGATCGATAGTGTTGTGGATGAACCAATGTTCAGACCTCACATACATGCAGCAGCAATGACTTATGAGCTTGCATATGATCCCAGATATGAGGATGTGATGACTGCAACCTCCCACCTAACTGGTGAGAAAATCAATCGCTTCACCCATATCCATCAGGGTGTTGAGGATCTCGTTAAGAAAGTAAGGATGATGAGATTACTTGGCCAAAAAACAGGTACTTGCTTCCAGAGATGCGTTGGCTTTGATGCTTTGAATGCCATCTACATAACTACTTACGATATTGACAAAAAACATGGGACGGACTACCACCAGAGATTCGTTGAATATCTCAAAGAAGTTCAGAAAAATGATCTGATGTGTGTGGGAGCTATGACCGATGTTAAGGGGGATCGCGGCAAAAGGCCACATGAACAAGCAGATCCTGATTTATACGTTCACCTCGTGGAAAAAAGAGAGGATGGAATAGTGGTGAGGGGAGCAAAGGCCCACATGACGGGGGCTATGAACTCGCATGAAGTTATAGTGATGCCAACTAGGGCTTTAGGCCCGGAAGATAAGGATTATGCTATTTCTTTTGCCGTACCAATAGATGCTGAAGGATTGGTAAACATCTTTGTTAGGCAAACGAACGACACGAGGAGGCTTGATGGCGACATAGATTGTGGGAATGCAAAATATGGAATAGTTGGTGGAGAGACTTTGATGATTTTCAACGATGTCTTTGTGCCTTGGGATCGCGTATTCATGTGCGGGGAATACGACTTTGCCTACGAACTCGTTGAAACTTTCGCAACCTTCCATAGGCAGAATTATGGCGGCTGCAAGGTTGGTGTTGCTGATGTTCTAATTGGTGGGGCAGCAAATCTAGCAGAATACAATGGGGTTCCCAAGGCCTCGCACATAATTGACAAACTTACAGAGATGATTCATATGGCAGAAACCTGCTGGTGCTGCTCCCTAGCATGCTCAAGTGAGGGATACAAAACACCTTCTGGTGCTTACGTTCCAAATCCTTTGCTTGCGAATGTGACCAAATTAAACGTTACTAGATTTCCGTATGAGTGGTCAAGACTCGCCCAAGACATTGCTGGCGGTTTTGTCATTACAACACCTTCGGAGAGAGACTACAAGAATCCCGAGACAAGAGAACTCGTGGAGAAGTACATGAAAGGAATAGCTGATTTGCCAACCGAACAGAGGTTAAGAATGTTCAGACTTGTGGAGAATCTTGCTGTTGGAGCCCAGCTTCCAGAATCGATGCACGGAGCGGGATCGCCGGCAGCGCAGAAGATAATGATATGGAGAAGAGGTAATGTAGACATGAAAAAAGAGTTGGCAAAAGTCATAGCGGGGATAAAACCAGATGAAAACTTCCAGAAAATAACGGGAAAGACTGAGGAGGAGTTCTTCAAAGAAATCGTTGAAAAGGCGAGGAGAGAGTGGTATGGAGGGGAATAAAGTGGATAGTTGTAGAGACAGGGCTATGCTAGGAAAGTATTCAGTAGGAGATGCAAGTGTAACACAAGATTATAATGCAAAAGATTCATGAACCACCGGAAAACCATGAGGATTTTTGAAATTAAGGTATTGGGGGGATGAAGATCGGAATAAAGTACTGTGGAGGCTGTAATCCCACTTACGAGAGGGAAAAAATAGAAAAAACGATCAGGAAGAACTTCAATGCCGAAATCGTTTACACATCTAGCCTAGAAAACGTTGATGTGCTTGTGTTCATTAATGGTTGCAAACATGCATGTGCAATCGAGTCGATTGGATCACCTGAAAGCAGGAGGGTTGTCTTATTTGATGAACTAAAAGATGAGTTAGAACTCATCAATGAAATAAAATCAGCTCTGAAGAGATAAAATGTCTTGCATGAACCTCAAGGACTTAGATTTGAAAAAAGCTTTAAAAGACATATTTGATGATGAGTTTAGGGAAAAAGCTAGAAAATTGAAAGAAATAGGTCCATTCGATCCATTATCTCTTATAATTTTTACAAGAGCTGCTGAGTTTTCTGCAATCAAAAATGATCTTGTGATTCCCTCTAAACTTGATCTTCAAAAGATGTTTGATACCAGAGATGGTTTTTCGTGTGCGATTCTTAATACCTTAAAAGATATAATCTTCAACCAGTACATTTCAGAAATCAGACAAGGAAAAGGACCCTTGCTGGAGTGCATTGAAGATTTGGTTTATGTGCTCAATCGAATCGAAGAAATTCAGTTCAGAATAGATAATGTCATCCTGAATCTAAGGGATGAAATACTTTGGAAAAAGAACGAAATTCTAGAGGTTTATATAAAGCTGATTAATCTGCTACTTGAGTGGTGTCTTATCCCAAATTTATTTCAGTAAGCATTTTTCAACATGCGTGAGAAAACTAACGAACAAGAAGATCAGATGGATAATCAGACAGCTCAACAAGAAAACACCAATTAAAGAAATAGCAGCTGTGATGAGAGTAACAGAGAGAAGAATCTACCAGCTGCAAAAAGAGTTCAGAGAAACAGACAGAATCCCTGAGCTAAAACAACCGGGAAGAAAAGCAAAGCCAATTACGAAGGAAACAGAGGAAATAATTCTTAAGGCTTACAGAAAATCCAAACTAAGTCCAGTAACCCTAGAAAAGATAATAGAGAAGGAATACGACATTCACATACCTCACAACACCATCTACAAAGTTATGCTAAAACATGGTTTGGTGAAAGAGAACATGAACAAGAAAAGGCAGAGGAAGTGGGTTAGGTATGAAAGAGAACATTCATAGCTATGGCAGGGAGACTGGAAAAGGATCAGTTTGACTGGAAGAAGCAAGTGGATAATAGCCTTCATAGACGATGCTAGTCGTTTAATCACCTATTATGGCATTTTTGATAGAGCAACTACCGAGAACACAATAAAAGTCCTGCGGAAAGGTTTTATTGAATATGGAACTCCTGATGAAATACTCACAGATCTTGAACAGTTCATTGCTGAGATAGTTCTTGATTACAGCAGGAGGTGGTTTTTTGAAGAGTGAAATTAATTCGGGATAAGACATGAGATTTGAAGAGATTTAAAGAATTAAAATAATAAATTCAGAACAGATGTGAGAAGATGGAGATTGAAATCGCCGAACTCACTCCCTTCCAAAAGGAGATACTCAAAACTTTGCTCAGCCTGCACAAGAAGATAGGGCTTGTTAAGAGCAAGAGGATTGCCAGACTTCTAGGTCGGAATGAGGTGGCGGTAAGAAACCAGATGCAGGTTTTGAGGGTCTTAGGACTGGTAGAAGGGGTTCCCGGGCCGAAGGGAGGATACAAACCCACAGCAAAAGCTTACGAGACACTCTGCATGGCATCATCATTGAGTGTAGCCTTGATAAAAGATGGGGAGTTACTCAACTGCGGTGTTAATGAGGTAAGCCTTCTCTCGATTTCAGATGAGGTGCGGCTCAGGATCAGGGTTTTTGGTGATGCAGCAGTATCAGCTGGTGACACTTTGCTGATCCTGACCCCATGGGTTGTGTTTGAAGGAGAGATAAGCTGGAGAGATGATGGTGTTCTGCTTTTCAGCGGAAAGGCCAGAGAGGAAGTTTCCAAGGTAAGAGGAGGAACATCTGTAAGAGATGCTGCAAAGTTTGGATTCTGTCTTGTGAAGGTTGAGGATGGGATAGCTGGTATCATCACCCCCGAACTTCTTGTAAAGGCTATTTCAGAGGGGAAACTCGAGGTTAAAGTTGAGGAGATAATGGAAGGGGTAGCTGTTGTGGATAGGGAGGCTTCCTTCAGAGAAGTAACAGAACTTTTAGAGAACTGCAGATTCTTGGTGGTGGGCGAGAGCCTTGTTCTCAGAAAGCTTTGATTTCTGGAGCTTCTGGAGTTATTTTCAAAATGGGAAATGAAAACTGTTATGGTCGGTTATGGTTGGATATCCAATCTTTCGATCTTTCGATTTTCGTAAGGTAATAGAGTAATAAAGTAACAAAGACTACTCGAACAGAGTGTCAGGGATTTTAACGTTTTCTGCTGGGCTTACAGCGATCCTGGTTTTTATGATCTCTCCAAACTCCGACCAAGCGTTCTGCAACTCCCCAACCGAATCACCGAACGCAGCGTAAGCGGGGCCGTTGCCAGACAGTCCCCCACAAACCCCAATCTCCAAGCTTTCCTCCACTGGAGCTAGCGGATAACCTATAGCATTGCAGTAATGGATCGAATTTCTCAGCATTGCGCTGCAGAAGTCTCCTTCCATCACATCCCTCAAAGCCTGCTCGATCAGGGTTGTGTTTTCCCTGATTCTCGCAAGGGAGATCTCTCCCCTCTTCCAACTTGGGAGAGAAAGGAGATAGATTTACCATCGTTAACTGTAAAAGAAAGCCTTAGAAAATCCAGTTTCTGGTTTTTATGGCTTATCTGGGCATTACAGGGAGCGGCAGGGATATCAATGGTCAGCTTGTCGGTTCCATTAGGAATATCAAAGGGACTATCCCCTCAATCAGCCATTCTTGTCCTGACATCATTTAACCTAACGAACGGAGTCAGCAGATTGATTTCAGGAGTAATCTCAGACCACTTTGGAAGGAATAACTGAACCTAAGCTTCTTACTCGCTGGAGTTGCGTATTTTTTTGCTTATAGCTTCTAACTCCCTCTGGTTTATTTATTAGCAGCTTTCATGGGCTTTGCCTTTGGTACGATGACTGCTGTCTCGGCACCCTTGACAAGTGATTGCTTCGGTTTAAAGCATTTTGGAGCAATTTTCGGGCTTGTTTTCACAGCCTATGGATTCATTGCTGGAATAATCGGACCATCGCTGAGTGGTTACATCCTCGATTTTACGGGTAATTTCAAACTCGTTCTGCTTTACTTGGGAATCTTCTGCCTACTCTCTTCTTTCCTGATTTTGAAGGTTAGACCTACGGCAAGATAATCATTGGATGGATCATTTGGTAACTCAGGCCAAAAATTTTGCTAAATCAAATCTTAAAAGGAAGCATAACATTTCAGTCGTAGAGGTTTCAAGAGATGCATCTATGAGTCTTCTCATTTAAGGATATCACGAGCCTCTGTTTAAAGGCCATAATGAGCTGTTTAAAAGCAAGATTTCTACAAAAGGATCTCTATCGCTAGCTTCTCTGATAGCTCCCTGTACCTGTTCCTTACCGTTACCTCAGTAACTCCAGCGATCTCAGCTACCTTCTTCTGAGTTCTTCTCTCTCCGTAGAGTATTGAGGCTATATAGATGGCTGCCGCAGCAACTCCAGCAGGCCCCTTGCCGGAGACGAGTTCCCTCTCTTCGGCTTTCTTTATGATTTCGATGGCCTTCTTCTGCACGTCTCTGCTTAGGTTAAGCATACCACAAAACCTAGAGATGTATTCCAAAGGACTCACAGGCATGAGCTTTAAACCCATCTCCCTTATGAGATATCTGTAGGTCCTTCCTATCTCCTTTTTCTTGATCTTGGAGAAGGCTGCAATCTCATCCAGCGTTCTGGGGATCTTTGCCTCTCTGCATGCAGCGTAGAGAGATGCAGCGGCAACACCCTCTATGCTTCTCCCCTTTATCAGATTTTTTTCTAGGGCTTTTCTGTAGATGATCGAAGCTATCTCCTTTATGCTCCTTGGCAGGCCGAGAGCCGACACCATCCTGTCAATCTCGCTTAAGGCGAAGGTGAGGTTCCTCTCCGATGCGTTGCTTATTCTGATCCTTTTCTGCCACCTTCTCAGCCTGAAAAACCATGCTCTGTTTCTTACTGAGATCGATTTGCCGTGAAAGTCTTTGTTGTTATAGCTGATAATCGTAGAAAGCCCTTTGTCATGGAATGCATACGTTACGGGGGCTCCCGCTCTTGATCTCTTCTCCTTCTGCTCGCTATCGAAGGCCCTCCATTCGGGGCCTGCATCGATGTAGGTATCTTCAAGAACAAGTCCGCAATCTTGGCAGACGAATTCTCCTCGCCTGTAATCCAAAATAAGTCTGGGACTCCCGCACTCAGGGCAGAGCTCTAAAGCCTCCTCCCTCTCTACCTCTCTTTCCAATCTTTCTATCTCTCTCCATTCGATCTCCTTTGTCCTCTCAACCTCCAAACAACCACCTTAGAATTGCTTTTGGTTTAATCTTCTCAAGGACTTCGAGAATAACCTTGAAGGCAGGAATTAGACATGGCACCCCCCTTAAGTTTCGGTTTATTTTCTTTCAATCTTGATCTTTAACCTGCCCAGAAACTTCATATTTAATTTATATAAAGCTTGCGAAAACCTCTTTGAAGGTTTCCTTTATGCTGGAGATTTATTGCATCCTTTTTTAGTCTCGTGTTTTAATGAAAGCAAAATCCCTTGAAAATTTAGGTTAAAAACTTAGATGAGCAGTTATGTACTATGTTTCTCTCAAAAAGGTCAATGAACTTATACTTTATACCTCTTAAGCTCCCTCTTCATAAGCACTCTTCTCAACACCTTTTTTGCGAGAGATCTAGGGGTGCTATCAACGAATTCGACCTCACTCATTCTCTTGTATTCCGTTATTCTTGCTCAGAGCGCGCGGCCTCACTCAGTCCATTTCTAAAAGGGAAAAAGAAAAAGATTTCTTACGCAATTCATCCCGCAAGCTGAAGCTTGGGGATTTCTTGCTGATCAGTGGTTAAAGAATTGAGGTGAAGATGGTGTCAACTCATTGACCCTAAGAGGAGAGGGAAAGAGATTAGAAGACACATGCCCAAATTGTGGAACAAAAATTGTCTCTAAGACAAAGAAGGGATTTCTAACTTCTAAAACTTGGCTCGAATGTCCTGAATGTGGAAAAATTTGGAAAAACAAAGAAGAGTATAACAAAGACTTCAGACTTGCTATGGACAAAGAAGAACTTGAGAGGATCCAAGAAACTGGAAAATTGCCCGTGCTTTATACAGATGATGCTAGAATAATTCTCAGGAAAAATGAAGAACTACACCTCTATGAAGCTCCAGTTGGTCTACTTGAGGAAAGAACCCGTTCTTACTCTTATAGGTCCAAGAGTATGGGGCTGAGGATAAAAGTTGCTAGGGGTGTTTACCTGACTCCTCGGATTGGTGGAGGGACTGGTCTTTTTACAATGAAAGATACAGAACAGACGAAAGGATTAGAGAAGCCCTTATCCAGTGTATTGAGAATGAAAATACAATCTACTACATTGGTGCAAGATTTAACGATAAAGGCTATTTGAAAAAACTCACTAGCCGTTGAAAAATAAAATTTGAAACTAACCCTAATCAAAAATTTATCTTTTACTCTTTCGCCATTATTCATGGGAATACTAGCAAATCCGGACGTGCTGGAAGAAGATTACATACCTCATGAAATTTCGTGCTGCAGATAGAATAACTTCCCTATAATGTGACCTAGTCTTAAAGGAATTAAGAGTAAAATTCTTTTAGGAGAAAATTAAATATGTACATGATTACGGGAAAAAACCCTGAATTGCTGGAATTAACTCATCAAGAAGAGCGAGTTTAATTTTTGAAAGTCTACTTCACGGTGGTCAAAAGAGAGAAAAACAAACGGAAAATAGATAGTTATCATCAATTCGGAGGAGATAATATTCAGAAAAGATTAAATAACCATTAGTTTATACAACAAAACATAGTAATCGAAATTCACTGCACTAATAAAAATCTAGTTCATCATTACTATACTTTTCTAGTTTCCTAGTTAGAATCAATAAATAAAACCATTACATTTTTGATTCTTAAGCATAGTAAACAACCTTACTCATGGAAGTTTACACTTTAGAACTAAGCTAAACCTACCGACAACACAAGAAAACAGGAAAAATCCCAATTATAAGCTAGTGTATAATTTTCGTTTTCTGGTTGCTGCCAAATCTATCCTACTTTCATTTACGAAAAGTATATAAAAAAAATAAAAAATAATTTACAACCATGAAGACGAAGAACCGATCGAAAGCCAGATACGACGAGCTCAATCCACCCATTACTTTCCGCCTGTCCAGAGAAGAAAGAAATGAGCTGAAGCAATTCTTGGTGGAAGAAGGGATTACGCTTGCAGAGTTTGTGAGAAGAGCGATTCGAAACAGAAAAGAAATTAACGAGATCAATGACGAATTAAATTATCTCAGAGTAGAAGTAAACAGGTTCAGAGTAGAAATTAGTAAAATGAAGAAAGTCCGGTTTGTGCCTCGCTGCAGCAAGTGCGGAAGAGATTTTTGTTACGGACCAGAACTGCCTGGATGGGATAGAGTAGGACCGATTCTGGAGAGGGCTTTTAAAGGACATGTGTGGAATATGTTACAGAAACTGGTAACATGAGAAGGGGTAAGAATTACTACGATGAACCCGTGTATAAGATACCGGAAAATTTACCTTTAAGTGTTGTTCTGCTGGCTATTGTTGCTAAATACTATCCACGCCCCGTCAGCTATAGAGTTTTACTGCGTGACTGGACTTTTTTCGTCCCACACGAGAAAGCATACTACATGATGGCCTCTTACATCCGCAGATCTTCGCATATCAAAAGAGTTGGACGTGGAGAGGTGGTTATGAATCCCTCGGGCTGGATGAAGCTGGCTTATTACGATAAGAAAGTAGGTCTGCCCTATATCTTGAAGGAACCAATTGAGACTGCTCTTGAATAATTCAAGGGTATAGCTCCTAGATAGAGTAATTCTTTTTGATATGGACATCAAAAATAAACTTGTGATTTAATAAAATCTTAATGTCAGTTTCGCTTAAAAAGTATTAAGCAAAAATAATGCCATTTTTAATTATTCATAAATTTTATATTAATATATCGAATTAACGATTATTTCGGTTTTTGATATGGACATCAAGTAAAAACTTATAATTAGCTAAATATATCCCTATTTTCATAATCCTCTAAGAAGGTGGAAAGGAGGTTTTATTTTAATATTGAACAAATAAAAACAGAAAAGCTTTTATTTTTCAAGTGCAATTTTAAAAAAAGAGGAAGAAAACAAAACGGCTTTATACTTTCTCCGATAAGCCAGGGCCCGGATTCGAACCGGGGTAAAGTGGATCTGCAGTCCACCGCATAGCCCCTCTGCCACCCTGGCTTGGGGTAGTTAGATGTTTGATGTTACATCTTCTACTTTTCCAAATAAGTTTATTAAATTTATGGTCTTGCTTACGTTCTTGATGTTGCTTACTTATTGCTGTTTGCCTTTGTGAAATTCTAATCAATACAATCCTTTCGTGGAATGAAAATGGAATTGGTGATTTAACTAATTTTAATTCCTTGGAATTCTCGAATCCTCGGGTCCTCAAAATTTTCAGAAGCTTTGGAATCCTTCGAAGCCGATAAAATCGATATAACCAGTAACCAAAGTAATCAAAATAAAAAAGAAACCATCACCGAGTGATTTGGTGACCGTAAATTTAACCTTAGACTTTCAAACTTTTTTCCTTTCCATCAATCGATTTTTTAGATCGAACTGGGTTAAAATCGCCTTCTTTCCGTTCTTGGCCTTGCGACATTAACCTTAATTTCCCTGCCGTTCAGATAGCTTCCGTCGATTGCTTCGATCGCTGCCTTAGCTTCATCTTCTGTAGGCATCTCAACGAACGCAAATCCTCTCGACTTTCCTGAGAACCGATCCTTGATTATGTTCACGGACTCAACTTCTCCGTATGCTTCAAAGACTTTTCTCAAGTCGTCTTCTTTTGCCTCAAATGGCAGGTTTCCGACATAGATGTTCATTTACTAACCTCCTAACTTTTCAGGAATAATATAAACAAAAGTCTATACATTCCCTCAATCTCCATCGCCTTAAGGGTATAAATAGTTATCTGGGTAGGTGAGATGACTGACCAAAGCGATTAGTCGGGGGATTAACTAGAATTAAATGGAGGTTAACCGGAAATTACCAAGAAAAAAATCAGCGCCATGAGAGGTCCATTTCCCAGCATGTACCTGGAACCAGCCAAGCTAAACCGGCACGGGCGTTAGTGACCGCGGGCTGAACGGGTCGTTGCCTTCCCGCTTACACCCCGGTCCTATCAACCCCGTCTTCTACGGGAGCCCTTATGGGAGGCTCTTTTCAGGGGCGGTTTCAGGCTTAGATGCTTTCAGCCTTTAACCGCGTAGCGCGTAGCTGCCCGGCAATGCCCTGCCGGACAACCGGTCGACCAGTGGCGCCGGAGGCTCGTTCCTCTCGTACTAGAGCCTCCTTCCCCTCAGCCGCCCTGACACCCCCGTTAGATAGCAACCGACCTGTCTC
>JACDNU010000017.1 GCA_017656505.1 Archaeoglobus sp.
AAGGTGGGGATACTGAATCTGGCTTCGAAGCTCGGGTTTGGGTTTGGCTGAGGTTTTTAGGGTTTTTCTAATGGCTTACTTTGGTTTGGCTAAATCCATTAATTATTTAACTTTTCAAACTTATTTTTATCATGGTATCCGGAGAATCGAAAGAATCGGATGAGGAAAGAATCGTTAAGTACATTAAAAAACTCATCGATGAGAGGGTCTCGAAGGAGGGGATAGTTTTTCTCGATTTGCGTAAAGCTAATGACATAGCCTCGGAGCTGGGACTCGATTTGAGGAGCATAAAGGTTATTTTTGATGAACTTAACCATATGCTTGACGAAAGATACAAAGGCTTGCTTAGCGAGGGCAGTATGCTCTAGATATGTTTTAGATTTTCTAAGCTTGTAAGCATCTAGAATCTAGGATTTCGTAGAACTTCTCAACTTCTCCAAACTATTTTCATTTCATTCAAAAAGATTCAAAAAGATTTATCTTCCCTACGCCTCGACGTTGATCATGGCTAAGAGAATGGAATCAAAAGGGGCTAGATTACTTGCCATTTTACTTGCGCTCATAATGATCGGCTCAGTTTTGACATATGCAGCGAAGCGGGGCCAAACATCCCCCCAACGGGAAGTAGAATTCAATTTTCCTGATGGCTTTAATGGGATAATCTCTCATATTCCCGCGGGAGCAGATCAGGTAGTTTATGTTAATTTAGAAAATTCCAATCCGGAACTGAGCGAAATTCTCAAGAAAATCGTTACTAACAATATGGATTCGATGTTTTTCTCACATTTAAGACTCAGTCAGGGTGTGGAGAGGTTTATGGTGTCAAGCTACTCTGGAACTTTTCCAGAAATTTTATATCTAATCGATGTAAACCGAACAAAGGTTTTCTACACCCATGATTCAGAAGATGTCTATAATGGCTACAAGATCAAGTCAAATAATGGAATCTCCCTCGTGGATCAAACCAGTCCTTTCTTGCTTGGCACCACACCAATCGTTGCGAAAACCCTCGATGTCATTTCCGGAAAAGAGAGAAGCCTAGCATCGGAGGTCGGTAACTTTACCGAAAGAATGCCTCCTGGCGACTACAATCTTATTTTAATGTTTAAAGGAGATGCGGTGAGACAGCTAGTTCGCGGTAATGCTTCGAATTTCTTCGATTTCTATCTCGCAGCCTACAGAATAAATGCTTCGAACCCATCTTATTACGAGAAGGTAGTTCTCATGAACTTCATAAAGAGTGGTGGATTCGTAAGTTCAAACAAAACAGCCTACTACAGCTACGAGAACTTCAAAGATGGTCTGAGCATTGCCATTATGGGAGACACCAACCTTACAAAGCTGATGCAACTCGAGCCGGAAATGAGAATAATTGAAATTCAGCAAGTTGAACCGGGGAATGCTGGAAATAATTCAACCAAGTAAAATAACCAATCTAGGCCTTTTCATTATATTTTTATTCTGAGCTAATTTAATTAAATCAATGATTTCTTTCAGCGACAAAAAAGATACTACTGTCATCGTTAAAGGCCCGACAAGCGTTAGTGTCGAGGGGAAAGCAAGCGTTTTTGGATGTGAAGTTCGGCATTTTCACATTCCAGAAGGAAAAACCCTCCCTGTGTATTTGGAGGAAGACTCAACCCTCTTTTTTGATGACGGAACATTCTACATCCCAGTCAACGGAAGCACAATTCCAGACTCTTGGGAAAAAGCAGCAAAGAGATCAGAAAAGAGCTTTTTCATCTATGGCTCATCAGATTCCGGAAAGAGCAGTCTTGCCACTTACCTCAACAATATGCTTCCCGGCAGAAAGGTTATTGTAGATCTTGACATCGGGCAGTCTAGTGTAGCCCATCCAGGAGCGATGGGAATTGCCGTATCGGATAACAAACTCATATCGATTTCAGAGGCCAAAATGACTGATGGGGAGTTCGTGGGGACAATATCTCCGGGGGGAATGGAAACTCGCTGCTTAAATGCTGTTTTTGATGTAAAGAGAAAAGTTGAAAGACTGAATGAAAAGGTAAATGGAGCGACGATCATAGATTCAACAGGGTGGGTTAAAGGAAAGAAAGCTCAGGAGTATAAGCTCGCAAAGCTGAACATCTTACAGCCCGAATTAATTCTTGCTTTCGAGAATCCATCCTTTACCGAATTCGTGGATTTCGAATTCTTAGAAGTCGAACCATTCCCTGCTGCTAAAAGGAGCAGGAATGCTAGAATAAATTTCAGGAGCAAGAAATATGCGGAACATCTTTCTGAGGCTGGTGAGATCGAGTTGGAGGTGAAAAATCTTCGGTCAAGAAGCTGGAAAATTTTTAAGGGAAAACCGTTGGATGGGGAGGAACTAGGAATTCTTCGCGAAATTTTCGGAAAGATCGTTTATGCAGAAAAAGGGGACGATTTTCTGAACGTTTTCGTTGAAGAGAAGCCTGAGATAAGCAAAGGGATTCTGAAAACCCTGAAGGAGATTTATTCAGTGGGGGATCTTCATATCGTGCCGGAGGAAGAACTAATCGGGCTAGTTGTGGGCCTGTATTCCGAAAGGTATCTCGGTTTCGGGCTGGTAAAAGGAATAGATTATGAGGGAAAGCTCAAAATTCTGACATCGGTAAAAGACAGAATTACTAGGATCGAATTCGGGGAGTTCAGGCTGGACGAGAACTTCAAGGAGTGCTATGTCAAGTTCGTATAAAACTTTCGAGATTGTATAGGAGGCAAGAAAACTAAAGATCTCGAAGTGAGTTTGAGTGAGATATATGTAAAGATTTTTTAATTTGAATTTGAAGTAGTATTATGCTTGAGTTGAGAACTTCGAAACGAACGGAGATAATTGACATAACGGAAAAAGTTCAGGAGGAAGTCAGAAGGAGCGGTATCAAAGATGGCCTTGCGATAATTTACACCCGTCATACTACAACGGCTATAACAATCAACGAAGGAGAGAGGGGGTTGATGGAGGACTTGGAAGACGTTCTTTGCCGAATAGTGCCGAGGGGAGCAGGCTACAAGCATGACATAATGGATGACAACGCAGACTCGCATATAAGGGCGATTCTGATAGGCAACAGCGTTGTTGTGCCGGTTAGCAACGGCCGGCTCGAACTTGGAACTTGGCAGAGGGTTCTTTTCATCGAACTGGATGGGCCAAGGAGTAATCGGAGGATAGTTGTAAAGGTTCTTGCAGCTTAGATCATGAAACCAAGACGAACTAAGGACAGACAGGATTACTACTACTGGAAAGCTAAGGAGAAGGGATATCGCAGCAGAGCAGCTTTTAAGCTCCTCCAGATCAACAAAAAATTCAACCTGATCAAGCCCGGCTATAAAGTTTTGGATCTTGGAGCCTCGCCTGGGGGATGGAGTCAGGTGGCAGCAGAGTTAGGCGCTGAAGTTGTTGCCATCGATTTAAACCCAATGCCACCTATCGAAGGGGTTATTTTTATCAAAGGAGATATAACCCAAAAATCAACCCTTGAAGCTGTTAAAGAGCTTGGAGTAGATTTTGATGCCGTCATAAGCGATGCATCTCCGAAACTCACGGGAAAATGGACGATAGATCATCTAATCTCCATCGATCTTGCTAAAGCTTCGTTCAACTTCGCAAAGAACTTCCTCAGGCATGGCGGAAATTTTCTGGTTAAGGTTTTTCAGGGAGAAGAGATCGAGGCGTTTTACAAGGATATAGCTCCGAATTTTCGATTCAAAAAATTTCACTCTCCGCAAGCTTCGAGAAAGAGAAGCGCGGAAGTTTACTTCATTGGTAAAGGGTTTAAACGTAAACCCAGGAAGGAAAAATGATCTTCGTGGATGATAGGGAGCCGGAAAGAATTTTTGAGATGCTTAAAAGCATTGGTGTGAATGCAATAAGGAAAAGGCTTGAGCTGGCAGATTATCTGATCGCTCATCAAAGCTACGCCGTTGCAGTTGAAAGGAAGAGCGCATCTGACTATATCTCATCTATCGCTGACGGAAGATTTTTCAATCAGCTTCACGATCTATCAAAATCCTATGAACTTTCGTTTCTTTGCGTCATCGGCAGACCTGATTTTTCCAGAATTTCGAGGGAAGCTTTTGTAGGGAGCTTTCTCAGCATTGCTTTGAAAAGCAAAAGAAGAATTATACCGATTCAGCTTGAAAATGAAAGGGATTTCTGTCTTATGCTCAAGTCTCTGGATCGCCAGCTAAGGAGAGGTGATCTTAGAACAGCTCCGAGACTCAGGAAGGCGGATGTGGATGATTCGGTAGCTATGCTCACAGCAATCCCTGGTATAGGGATTGAGAAAGCGAGAAGACTGCTGGAAAAGCTTGGAAGCATTCAAAGAGTCGTTAACGCATCGATTCCAGAACTGATGAGGGTTGAAGGAATTGGAGAGAAGCAGGCAAGAAGGATCTACGACTTTGTGAGGGGGAGGAAGGATTAGATAGTAAGTAGATCAGTAAATGATCATGATTTGTAGTTAACCGATTTTCAATCGATGTCTTTCACTTCTGCCCTCCAGAACGAGGAGATCATCGAAGCCACTCTTGGATTTTTGAAATTTTTTATCAGCCTGAGATCCTTGGGATAACCTATGTATGGATCAATCGTTAGGCTTTTGTGATTTGCAACCCATATTCTCAGCCCGGCTTTTTTTGCATCCTCAGAATGTCTTCTGTAAAAGTTAATAAAGTTCTTAGGACTTCTTTCAACCGGCACAACCACACAGTACCTTCCGTTACACTTTTTTGCCAGTTTAAGATGATAGTCAAGATCCTCAAAGACATCGTCCATTGTGGAATAGAAAACCCATGAAGTGTGCTTGTCTTTGGTATACTCTCTTATTACGTCTCCTTTCATCGTGTATCCTTGGAAGAAGTTATCAGTTATCTTTTTGAGCTTTGGTAGGAGCTCTAAAAACTCTTCAGCTTTCCTGTAGTTATCCAAGGCCCTTTGAACGTTCTCAGCATCGGGTTTGCAAGTATGTATATGACAGAAAACGGTTCCATCTATCTCGAATCTTTCCGAGAAGTGAGGGGATGTGATCGAATGGGGAATCTCAAAGAGGCTCTCTTTAACGTCTTCAAAGAGTGAGGGGAAATCTAACTCACTAATTAAGTTAAACTCTGGTCCGGTAAATTCTGATCTGGCAGCCATTCTCATTACGACTCTCTGGAGCTTTTGTTCAACCTCTTTCTCGGTAATAATCTCATTATCGAGCAAATTAGAGAGTTCTGAGAGGACTTTTGTGAGATCCATAAAACTGGTTGGTTAAAACCTGTAAAAAGGTTTTCGGAGTATTGCTCCGATTAAAATTCCGGATTTTAACTGGATTTTAAATTCAAGCTTCCTTGAGCCACGCTTGAAGACCTGAGTCGCTTCTTTCTGCGAGCATTTTCCTAATCTCCTCCGGATCGGAGGATTTTAGTCCAAAATATTTCGCAAAGTATCTTGTTGTGGTTAGGATTCTGCTTCTTCCTTTTTTCTCGCTTTTGATAAGCCCAAGTTCCTCCAGATTTTTCACATGGTTGTAGCACTTGTTCCCCCTTATTTTCGCAAGTTTGGAAAGCAAAATCGGCTGTTTTAAAGCTATAACCGCAAGTGTTCTCTGTGTTCCCCTATCCATATCTTTCTCAGCGAATTTTTCGGTGTAGGAATAGTATTCGGGCTTCACCCGCATTAAAAATTTCTTTCCAAGTTCCAGAATCTCGATTGAACTGTCTCTTGAGTTATATTCTTCAACGAGTTCCTTTAAAATTTTCTCCACAACTTTTGAATCCAGTTTCGTCATTTTTGAAATCTTTGTAATTGGCAGCGGATCGGGGGAGGAGAAAAGGATCGCCTCAACGATTTTTTTCTGTTCATTTGATGGATTCACAGAGTTTGATGAATTCTTTGGATTTGTTGAGTTTTCCAGATTTTCCGGATTCTCAGGGTTCTCTGGATTTCCCGGATTTCCTTGGTTTGCTGAGTTCTGGCTAATCGCATCCATCCAATCACCTGCATAACTTTAGTTCGATGTCCGCCTCGAAAAGCCTCTCCTGCCTAACCTCTAGAATCTTTCTGAAGGCGAGATGCAGAATTGAGATGTAGTAGGTGAGCTTCTCCTTCTCCTTACCCTTGACAACTTCGGAGAAGTAGAGTAGATCCTTTCGCCTGAAAAGCTTGAGAAGTTCGTTTTCAACCTTTATCAGGATATCCTCAATGTCCTCTTCGTGCGGAGTTTCCAGCGTTTGCTTAATCGCTTCCTCTCTCTCAACCTTCTTTCTGATCTTTCTTCTCTTCTCAACGTTTTCTGCCATCTGAAGCTCCCTTATTAAATCTTTCAGCGTCGTGAATCTTCGCGTAGTCTTTCTCTGCACAGCCATAAGGCTATCGATAAGCTCATCTCCAACGGTTTCAGGCTTAGAAATTTCGTACTCGCTTTCAAAGAACTCAGCTTCGAAGCTGCTGAAATCAATCTCATCGGGAATTAGTTCGGGCTCTTTCTCCTCCTCTCTAACTTTTGAGGCTTCCTGGCTTAGAATTTCTGCCTTCATCCTGATTAGTATGGCAGCATACAGAAGAACCCTTCCAGAGATCCTCAAATCAAGCTTCTGGGCTTTTTCGAGCTGCTCGAGAAATCTGGCGGCAACATCAACTACATCGATGTTCCAGGGGTCGATCTCCCCCTTCCTCGCCATCTCAACGAGCATCTCGACAGGGTCTTCCAAATCTTTCAGACTCATCCCTATCGCCTACGTCTTCAGCTTTATTCCCGTAACGGTTGAGGAGTTGTCCTTGGAAAGCGTCACTCCTATTATCGAATCGGCCTTTTCCAGTGTTGGCTTTCTGAGCGAGACGACTATGAACTGCGCCTCCTTCGACCTCTCGTTTATCAGGCTTGCAACCTTCTCAACATTTATCCCATCGAGAAACATGTCTATCTCATCAAAAGCATAGAATGGAGCAGGCCTGTACTTCTGAATCGCGAAAATGAGCGATAATGCAACTAAGCTCTTCTCCCCACCACTCATTGATTCGATTTTTTGAGTCGGCCTGTCCCTTATTTTTAATTTAATATGTAATCCGCTGTTGAAGGGATCATCCAAGCTATCGAGATAAAGCTCTCCCTCTCCTTCCGTTAGCCGTGAAATTATTTCCTTGAAATTCGTATTTATAGCGTTAAAAGCTTCAAAGAACGCATCTCTCTTCATGCCTTCGTATCTCTCTATCCGTTCAAGTATCCCTTCCCTTTCCTTCTCCAAAACCAGCTTTTTCTCCATCAGCTCGTCCTTCCTTGCCTTTACCTCTTCGTAATCTTGAATCGCCTTCAGATTCACATCTCCGAACTTTGAAAGTTCATCCTCGATCTCGTTCAGTTTTGTGATTATCTCGTCGTGAGGTGGAATCTTCTCCTTCTCATCGTATTCAACTTTGTTCTGTTCGATCTCATCCTTTAAAGCCTCAAGGGCCTCGTTTCTTGCCTTAATCCTCTCCTCTATTGACTTCGTCTCGAACCTCTTTTCATCCCTCTTGCTCTCCAGCTCCCGAATCTCACTCAAAAGTCTGTTTCTCTCCTCTCTCAACCCCTTAACCGACTCTCCAACCTTCTTCTCCTCTTCTCTTAGTTTTTCTAGCCTCTTCCCAATCTCCTCGTATTCTCTTTCCTCCTCTGCAATCCTTTCGCGAATTTCCTTCTTTCTTTCCTCGACACCTTTGATCTGCATCTCTTTCTCATGGATGAAAGCCAAGCTCTGCTGCTTTCTGAATTCAGCATTCTCCAGATTTTTCTCGACAATAACCAAGGCCTCTCTATTCCTTGAGATATCATCCTTCAGCCTCTCGAGTTCCTCGGTTAGCTTGGGAATCTCACTCCCCCTGAGCTTTTTCTCCAGTGATGAGATTTCATCCTCCAGCTCTCTTATCTTGTTCTCAATTTCGGAAATCTTTTCTTCTGCGGCCGTTATGCCCTTGTATATCTCTTCTCTCTCTTTCAACTTCTCCTCGATTTTCCTTTCAATTTCAGACAATCTTGCTTTTGTTGCATCTAACTTCGATTCAAGAACCGATATCTTGTTGTTGAGCTCTTGGTAATCCTGGTTTATCGTGTCGATCTTGCTCTGGAGGATTCTCTTCTCTTCTTCAGCGCTTCTTAAATCTCCCATTATCTTGGTTTTCTTGCTTTTCAGAATGGTTATTTCTTCGTTTATCCTGTTTTGCTTTTCAAAAAGCTCTTTCGTAGCCAAAATACCTCTTTTCCTGTCGAGACTTCCACCAGTTAGCGTTCCAGACCTCTCTATAAGGTCTCCGTCAAGCGTAACGATCCTCCTGCCGTCCATTAGCCTCTTTGCAACGTCAATGTTCTCCACAACGAGGGTATCGCGGTAGATGAAGTTGAATACAGCCCTGAACTTTTTCTCGCACTTTATGAGATTTACAGCATAATCTATAACCCCTCTTTCTCTCAGAACGGACTTATCCAGCTCCAGCTTCCCAAAATTCTTCTTTATCTTGTTCATCGGGATGAAAGTTGCTCTCCCACCATCTATCTGCTTCAGATACTTGATGCATCTTACAGCATCGTCTTCGTTTTCCACCACGATCCACTGCAGAGCATTTGAAGCTGCGATTTCCAAAGCAATGACGAACTCCTCGCTAACCTCGCATAGCTGTGAAACCGTTCCGTAGACACCTGGCAAAGCCTTTCTCTTTCTCGCCTCGAGAATCAGCTCAACCGCTTTTGAAAAGGCGGACTCCAAAACTGATAGCTGTGCTTTGATTTTCGAAAGTTCAACTTCTAAGGATTTTATCTCCTCTTCAACGCTCGATAGCTGATTCCTTATCGAGAATATTCTACTGTCTATCTCGTTGCGTTTCTTTATCTCCCTCTCAAGCTCCCTTTCGATCCTCTCCCTTTCCTTGCTGATCTCCGAAATTTCTTTAACTATACTCTCAATTTCTTGACTCGCAGTATCTCTTTCACGCTCCAGATCTTCCAGTTCCATCCCTATTCTTCTTATTACCTCAAGGGCTCGATCTCTCTCGTTGACCTTTTCCGATCTAGTCTCTTTGAGTGATTCGAGCACTTCTCTCTTCGAAAGCAGCTCATCTTTAAGATTTGAGTGAGCCTCTCCTATCTGGCTAAGCTTAAGCTCGATCATACTTTTTCTTGCTTCAAGATCGTCGAGGATTTCCTGAACGCTGACTTTCTGGATTGAGAATTTCTGGATTTCATCTTCTATGTCATTCAGTTCCTCTTTAAGCTTCGAAATCGCCACCAAAAGCTTTGTCCTTTCATTCTCGAGTTCCTGAATTTCCTGGGATCTTATGTCCCGCGATTTCTTCAAGGCTTCCCTTCTCGAAGTAAGTTCAACGATCTCCTCCTGAATGGACTTGTAATTCTCATCTGCAAGCTCGTATATCTTTGCTGAGATCTCATCCGCCTTGGAGTTCAGCTCGCTTATTTTTGCGTTCAGCTCGATCTCATCCTGCAAAATTCTGTCTTTCTCCCTCTCAAGTCTTGAGATCTCATATTCTATCCTTTTTTTCCTGCTTATTAGGTTGAGATACCTGTTAATCTTTAAGTAACGGTTATATTTCTCTTTCTCCTCGAGAAGACCTTTGTAGCGCAAAGCTTCTTGCCTATCCGCTTCAAGCTGTTCGAGCTGCCTGTTAACCTCTATAAGGATCGTGTTTATCCTTTCTATGTTCTCCCTCACGACTTCAAGCTCTTCCAAGGCCTTCTCCTTCTTTTCGTCGAATTCTGAAATTCCGGAGATATCGTCTATTATCTTCCTTCGCTGGAATGGTGTCATCTCCGCTATCCTCGTAACATCTCCCTGCATCACTACATTATAGGCATCGCTGTGGATTCCCGCAGCTGACAGGAGCTTCTGGATCTCTGAAAGGCTTGAGGCCTTGCCGTTTATGTAGTTGTAGCTGTAATAGCCTTTCTCCGTTCTTTTAATTCTCCTCGTTATCTTTATTTCTTTGTCTCCTTTTAGCTCTCCATCTGAATTGTCGAAAACAACACTCACTTCTGCTTCTGTAAGATTACCATTCCCCGTATGGATCAAATCTGTCAGGCGATCGGCTCTCAGCAGTCTCGTTGAAGGCGTCAGACCTAAGCAGAAAAGGATCGCATCGACTATATTCGACTTTCCGCTTCCATTAGGCCCGCTGATAACCGTAAATCCCTTGAAAAGTGGAATCTCAACCCTTTTATTAAATGATTTGAAATTTTTTATTATTATTTTTTTGATATGCATGACTCCTAATTTTGAAATTTATGGCCCTGCTATCAGTCACATACTATGAGATCCTCTTCCTCCTCTGTCCTCTCTTCCTTTCTCTCCTCCTTCACTCTCTTCTCCTTTTTCGGCTCACTGAGCTCGAATTTTGTCTCTGGTTTCTTCAGCTCCGTTTTCAGGTAGAGGACTTCGGATGTCAGGCTCTCAACAATTTTGTTAAGCTCTACAATCTTCGATTCCAGCTCTTTCAGCTTCTTCAACTCCTCAGAAAGCTCCGATCTGACCTTCTCTGCAATCGTTTTCTTTATCTCCTCTATTTCAGCCTCTTTTGACGATAGCATCCTTTTCAACTCCGTGATCTCCTTATCTTTTTCAAGTAATTTTTTTTCAAGTCTTTCAACGAGTATATCACTTCCCGCCATCCCATAGAAAATTGACATAACTCATTTATAAAATTTTCCATTGATTCGGCCTTTGATCGCCCTTAAAGATTTTCTCAACAGAGGACTGAACGATTGAAATTCGCATGGAAAAAATATGGTTACATTATGGTTTGCTTAAATTAAATAGTTAAATATCTCGAAAAAAGCTTTATTGCTTTAAGGAGTGAGCCTGGTTCTATCTCTTGGGAATATAACAGCCTCTCTAATATTTCTCAGCTTGAGGATTGACATGACGAGTCTGTCAGCCCCAAGACCCCAGCCAGCATGGGGAGGCATTCCGTATCTGAAAGCGTTGAGATAGAACTCGAAGCTCTCCGGATTCATTCCTTTTTCGGCTATTTTCTTGACGAGCAAGTCGTAGAGATGAACTCTCTGAGCTCCGCTTGCAAGTTCCAGACTTCCAGCCATCAGATCGAAGGTTTTGCTTATTTCTGGCTGATCTTCATAGGGCATCGCGTAGAATGGCTTGATCTCGGTTGGCCAGTCAACGATGTAGTAATGTCCTTCAATGTTTTCGGAGAGGGCTTTTAAAGCGGGAGTGGAGAAATCCTCGCCCCAAGCGATTTCCTCACCCTTGTTTTTTACAATCTCTACAGCCTCATCATAGGTTACCCTTGGGAAGGGGAGTTCTGGGATTTCGATGTTAACTCCTAACCACTCCAGATATTTCGTGCAGTTCTCAGCTATGTCCTCATAAACCCTTCTTATCAACCTTTCAAGCACTCTCATAACTCCTTCATGGTCGGTGAAACTCTGCTCGATGTCGATGGATATTGCTTCGTTGAGATGTCTGATTGTGTTGTGCTCTTCAGCCCTGAATATCGGGCCGATCTCGAAGACCTTTTCCAGCCCGGCCCCCATCAACACCTGCTTGTACAGTTGCGGGCTTTGGTTTAGAAAAGCCTCCTTTTCGAAGTAGCTTATCGGAAATAGCTCTGTTCCTCCCTCTGTAGCTGTTGAAACTATCTTTGGGGTGTTAACTTCGATGAATCCCTCTTCGCTTAGAAAATCTCTAACGCTTTGAAGCATCTGATGTCTGACTCTGAAGATGGCCTGAACTCTTGGCCGCCTTAAATCAAGAAACCTTGCATCAAGCCTTGTGTCGAGCTCAGCCGGAACCTTCTCTGCTACATCCAAAGGCAGGGGAGCATCTGCTTCGTTTAACACTTCAAAGTAGTCCGGCAGAATTTCGTAGCCACCTGGGGCTTTGGGCTCCTTCTTCACCTCCCCTATGACTTTAACAACACTCTCCCTTCTCGTCTTTCTCAGCCTTTTTATTATATCTGGCGATCTTTTCTTGATGCATGTCAGCTGGATGATCCCTTCTCTGTCCCTGAGTAGGGCAAAGGCAACCCCGCCGAGATCCCTGATTTCGTGGATCCATCCGTAGAGCAGTACTTGCTTCCCCACATCTTCCTCTCCAATTTCTGAGGTGTATTTTCTCGCAACCTCCAAATCATCGCTCATTTCAGTCTCTCCTCCACTGATTTTTTGTGATAAGGCAAACCTTCTGCTTCAGCGAGCTTCAGTATCGCATCTCCTATCCTTCTCAATCCTTCAGCCTCGATTCTTTGGTAAGTGATATGCTTTAAAAATGTTTCAACGCTCAAGCCGGAGAAGAGCTTTGCGTAGCCCGAGGTTGGAAGGATGTGATTTGTGCCAGAGGCATAATCTCCGGCTGCGACGGCTGAATGGTTTCCTATGAAAACCGAGCCCGCACTCTTTATTTCGTCTATTTTCTCCTCTGCCCCGTCAAACACGAGGCTAAGATGCTCTGGCGCAATTTCATTTGCGATTCTTAAGGCTTCATCGATTTCAGCCACGGAAATGTAAAGCTTGCCGTTTGGGTTATGCTCTCTCACTCTTCTCTCTATTTCTTCAGCCATTCTTTGGTTTGTAACGAAAACGAAAGCAATCGCCTCCGGATCGTGCTCGAGCTGGGCGAGAACGTCTAAGCAGATGAAGTTTAGGTTGGCAGTTTCGTCCGCGATAACGAAAATCTCTGACGGGCCTGCGGGCATGTCTATTCTCACTTCGTTTTGCAAAAGTAATTTGGCAGCGGTTACGTATCTGTTGCCGGGGCCGGCGATTAAATCGACTTTTTCAACGCTCTCTGTTCCGAAGGCCATAGCAGCTATGGCTTGCGCCCCTCCAACAGCATAAACCTCATCGTAGCCAACGATGTCGCATGCGATGAGAGTTAGCTCATTAACCCTGCCATCGCTGTTTGGTGGTGTGCAAGCAACGAGTTTCTCAACTCCGGCTATTTTAGCCGGCAGGCCGGCCATTAAGGCTGTGGAAGGATAGCTTGCCCTTCCACCGGGAATGTAGATTCCAGCTACATCAATCGGAACGTATCTCTTGCCCAGCAGCATGTCATCGAAATCGATTCTGATGTCCCTCTCAACGCTCGTTATGCTGTGAAAGTTGGATATGTTCTCCCTTGCCACCTCCAGGGCATCGATAAGGGAATCTTCGACGACATCGTAAGCCCTGTCGAACTCCTCATCAGGCACTCTGATGTACCTCGGCCTAACATCGAACCGCTCGCTCAGCTCCAGAAGTGCTTTATCCCCTTCCTTTTTTACTTTCTCGATTATCTCCCTTACTATCGGGATTACATCTTCCAAGGAGCTTTTTCTTTCCATTTTAAGAATAAATTCGGGTTTTACTATCATCTGATCCACCTATTCGTATTAATTCCTAATTTTAACCTAAATTTTAATGCTAACCTTCTTCTCAGCCTCCCTCTAAAACTCTTTCTGCCATTTCGGTGAGATAATCTCTTATTCTTTTTATTGAGGCTGAAAGAACCCTCCTGTTATCGTAAGACTCGAGAATCTCTCTGAGTTCTTTTTCTGAATAATTCTGCATTTTTTCACCCATCTCTATCATGTTGGGAACAGCCCTTATCAGGTTGTCAACTATCGTTATATCTGCCATTCTCGATGTCCGCGAGAGCGGATTGAGATCGATCGTTATAACCTTCTTTCCGTGAAGTCTGAGAATTTCGCACCTGTCTCCGTCCTCCAAGGGAACGAGGACGGTGTCAGCTTTATAAATACCTTTGCTGCTCACCTTTCTTCGTGCACTTTTCAGACCTTTAAGCTCCGCGTCAAGATCGGCCAGAATTTTACCACCGCATGCCTCAATTTCCTCCTTAATTTTCCTGACTCTTTCCTCACTGAAATGGAATATGTTAACCTCCAAAATTGCATTGAGGGTCTCAGAAAGTTTCACAATCTCTTCAGGAATCAAAGCTGCAACGTTACCATTAACTGATATTACGGGATGTTTTGAGGTAAGGATCAGAGCGACCGCAGCTCTTTCAGCCTCTAAAGCGAAATCATGACTTTTCTCACCGAGAATGTAATCGAAGGTCTCACCTCTTCCGTGAGCTGCAATACCCTCTACAGCGGTAATCCCCTTTCTAACCCCTTCTGCGATCTTTTCTCGGTAAAGGAGGGAAACGTATCGGGGATGTTCCTTGGGAACATGCATGCTTGGCTTTGAGCGGAAGGATTAAAATTGTTTTTGTAGTTTTTTGGGTTTTCGTGGTTTGAAATATACCACCACTAATGCCATCACTATACCAATCATCCAACCAGCTCAACCGCCTCTTCAGCCGAATCGGCAACAACCAATCTCGGCAGTCTAATCTCCGGTTTTATCGCAACTACTTTCTTCCCCTCTTTAAGGGCTATTGCCATCTCAGAAATCGTTCCATAACCTCCACCAACGGCAATAATCGCATCGCTGGAATGCACTATTATCATGTTCCTCGCATGTCCCATGTTTGTTGCTATGACAGCGCTGCAGTAGCGATTAGCATCCCTTTTAGAGGGAGTAGGAATGACTCCTATGACAAAACCGCCAGCATCTCTCGCCCCTTTCGCACTCGCTTCCATCACACCTCCGAGTCCGCCGTTTATCAGAATGTAGCCTTTCTCCGCTATAAGCTTTCCAACCTCATAGGCGGTTCTGTATAACTCTTCCCCGCAGTAAGAGCTCCCTATCACTCCGATCTGCTTCATAGGTGATAGATTCTTTGGGAAAATATTTAATTTTAGGGTAATACCAGAAATCCTCAAGTTTTAAATACATTTAAATACACGTAAATACACTAAAAAAATATGGCACATAAAACGTTGACGATCTCGGAAGAGGCGTACAATGCACTGCGAAAATTGAAAGGCAAAGGCGAGTCTTTTAGCGATGTAATTATCAGGATAACGAAAAAGGCGAGTTTACTCGAATACATCGAATCGACAGACTTCCCGGAAGATTTAGTTGAGAAAGTTGAGGGAGTCTATGAATCTAGGGAATCTGTAAGAAGAAGGGTTTTTGAACTTTAATTGGAGTTGAATTGGTAACTGCGTTGAGGTGGTTAAATGGTCTGTTTAGAAACGGATTTTCTTGTTGCACTTATGAGAAAAAACAAGAATGCACTCGGCAAATTGAGAGAGCTCGTATCTAAGGGGGAAAGATTGTCTACCACTCCAATAAACGCTGCAGAACTATTTAGGGGTGTTTATTCTTCTGGAAGGGTTGAGGACAATCTCAAAAAGGTTAGGGGACTATTGGGCAGACTTGATTTGCTTGATTTCAACTTTGCAGCATCTGAGATTTACGGCCGAATTTCTTCGGAATTGGAGAAGGAAGGAGAACCTATCGGTGAGTTTGACGCTCTTATCGCTAGTATTGCCCTTGCCCACAATGAAAGGGTTGTAACGAGAAACATTAAACATTTTGGGAGGGTTGAGGGGCTGGAGATCGAGGAATGGTGAGGATATTTTAAAACCGCAATTCATTAAAAGGATTCATTAAAAAAGTTGGTTAATGATAAACCGTTACATCGATCCAGAGAAAATAAATGTAAAGGAAGAATGCGCCGAGGTTGATGAAATCTACGCTGGTGAAAGGGTTGAAGGTATCAGTTTGAGAGGATTCGAGCTGGTTGAGAAGGCCGAAGATGTTGAAGACGGTATAGATCTCGTTCTGAACGGTGAAATAAAGGTTGCAGGGTTTCACGTTCTGGTAAGCGGCGATTTAAGCGAGGAGGCGGTTTCAGCCCTTGAGGCTTTGATTGGCGAAGTTCTGAACAGAATTAAAGGAGTCGAGTACAAGTTCAGGAAAGAGAAAGTTGTGGTAAATTTGGCAGACATGGATCAGAAAACATTCGAATGTATGGCCAAGCTTTTGTATGATGCTTTCAAGAAAATCCCGGCTGTTGATAGGGTTAGGGTTAAAGTAATCCTCGATGAAGGGGAGTTTGAAAAGGAACTTAATTATGCCGCTAAAATTCACGAAAAAAGAGAGAATCTCTTTAGAAAAAGCGAAGAGGAGGTGGATAAATTCTACATCTGCACTTCCTGCCAGTATTATCTGCCTGGCCATGGATGCGTTATATCGCCGGAAAGACCGTCTCCATGCGGTACAACTTGGACCGAAGCCAAAGCAGCCGAGGAGCTTGAGGTCGTGAAGTATTACTCTCCTGCTGAAAAAGGTGAAAAAGTCGGCAGTGAGTACGAGGGCATTAACTCAGCCTTAAGTGCTGTAACTGAAGGAAAAATAAATAGAGTTTCACTCCATTCGGCCCTTAAAAATCCCCCTTCAACTGGACTGTATTCCGAGCTGATAATATTCTACGATCCAAGCCGCGATGCCTTCGGTATCGTTGACAGAGCTTATAAAGAAAAGACCCCTCTCGGCCTGACCTTTGACGAAATGGAGAAGATCATGGTTGGGCAGCAGGTTGAAGGATTCGTTGGAGCGAGTTATGTATATCTGAAAAGCGAGAAATTCTTGCAGGATGATGGTGGGTGGAAGAGGGTTTACTGGGTTTCTCCAAACGTTTACGATTACGTAAAGGAGTTTCTCGATCCTGATATATTGCAAAGGTTGAAGAAAGGGTAGAAGGGGTAATTAATAGAAAACCGGACAACGTTACGTTCATATACAAGCTCGATGAATCTCGGATAATGGCTGTGGTTAAAGTGAAGCTTTTCGCTAACTTTCGTGAAGCAGCGGAAAAAGAGGTGGAGCTTGAAGCCGATTCTGTGGAAGGGTTAATTCGAGCACTTGTGGAGAAATACAAGAAGCTTGAAGAATTGATGTTCGAAGACGGGAAGCTGAGAGATTACGTTCACATAATGGTAAACGGGAGGCACATAAACCATTTGGACGGCTTGGAAACGCGTTTGAATGATAATGACATTGTTGCAATATTCCCTCCGGTGAGCGGTGGGTAGTGGTTGGTGGTTATTGGTTGGAAGTGGTTGGTTGTGAATTAAGTATCGGGGGTATGCAGTGGTAATGCAAATACCATCTTACAAAGAAGCTTTGAAAGTCGTATTGGATAGATTTGAGCCCTTAGATGCTGAAATCGAGAGGATAGATTCCTGTTTAAACAGAGTTACTGCGGAGGATTTAAGGGCGAAAAGGAGCATCCCATTCTCCGATGTTTCTAGGGTTGATGGCTATGCTCTCTCTAGTTCCCAAAATTACAGATGGGTGAACACGGGAGAAGTCCTGCCGGAAAGTTTCGACAGAGTTGTAAAGGTTGAAGACGTGGTTGAGGAGGATGGGAAACTTCTCTACAAGAAAAAACCCGGAAAATGGGAGAATGTAAGGAGGAAGGGAGAGGATATAAAGGAAGGAGAAGTGCTTTTGAAGAAAGGAAGTTTTATTGATGCTTTGAAGCTTGTTACTTTAAAGAACTGCGGAATCAAGGAGGTGAAAGTCTTCAGAAAGCCCAGAATTGCTATTTTAGCAACGGGAGATGAGCTCGGAAAGGAAATTCCCGCAACCAACCATCTTATGCTCTCTTTTCTGCTGGAAAGGTTGTGCGAGGTGAGATCGTACTTTGCGAAGGATAGCAGAGATCAGATAGAGTCGTTTCTGCTCAGAAAAGGTTACGATGCTCTTATCACAACCGGTGGAACTTCGAAGGGTAGAAAGGATCTGCTGAGAAAAGTTTTGACGGAGATTGGCGAGATCTATTTTGAAGGAAGCAAAATTAAACCTGGGAGAACGGCCTTCTTCGGCGAAATTAGGGAGAGTGGAACACCTGTCTTCTGTCTGCCTGGGACACCTTCTGCATGTCTTTCTGCTTTCATGCTTTACGTGAAGCCGGCCGTTCTTAAAATGGTTGGGCTGAAGGAGTCTGCTTTTAAGGCGACCATTTCCGGAAGCATTTCCCCCTCTAAGAATACAAGATTCATCCTACTGAATCTCGATGGTGGGAAAGCAACTCTGTTAAATGGAGAATTTTTCAGGAGTTTGCTGTCTGCAAACTGCTATTTCGTCTTAGAAGAGGGTATGGGGGTTGAGGAGGGAGAAGCTGTTGAAGTCCATCCTTTAAGTCTTCATCCTGAATTTTAACAGTTTAAATAAGGTTATCGACATCAAATGAGGTGGGATTGGATGGATCGGGAGCGAATGACCGATAGGGCTGATAAATCTAATAGAAAATTTAATCTCATTACTCTTCTTACCGATTTTGGCGATCTCTACCTGGGGATTATGAAAGGGGTAATCCTTTCCATCAACCCGGCTGCAAGAATAATCGACATTAGCCATTCGGTCGAGCCGCAGAATGTTAAACAGGCGGCATTTCTCCTTGCAAGCTACCACAGCTTTTTCGAAAACTGCGTGCATGTCGCTGTTATCGATCCGGGTGTTGGGGGTGAGAGGGAGATCATTCTGGCCGAGAACGATTCCAATTGCTTCATCGCTCCGAACAACGGCGTTCTCTCCGAAGTGATAGATGGATGCAGGGTTTATCAAGTGAACACAAAGAAAGCTTCGAAGTACACAGGCAAGCTCTCATCAACCTTCCACGGCAGAGACGTTTTCGCTCCGGCAGCAGCTCTTGTTACGATGAACAGGAAGGATGAAATATTAGAGCCTTTTAAAGGCGAAATCATCAAGTTAAACATCTTTGATGCCAAAATCGAGGAAAATAAAATCGATTTTTCGATTCTCTACATCGACAACTTTGGTAATGCTGTCACGAACATTAAAAAAGAGCTCATCGACGAAATTCAGCCGAAAGAATTCATTTTGAATAGCATATCCTTTCCATTCGTCGAGAAGTACGTGGATGTCGGGAAGGGAGAAGCTTTAACACTTGTAGGAAGCTTTGAAACTCTCGAGTTTAGCATTAGGGAGGGGAATGCTGCGGAAAAATTTGGGTTTAAAACCGGTAGATTTAAGGTGGAATTCAGATGAGTTAAACGATTTGTTATCTGACAGACTTAAGATTTAGGTAGAGTTGAAATAAGTTAACATTAAAGAACAAAAACAGCTGCAGAAACAACGGTAGTGTAGTCTTCTACCTCCGCAACTTTATGCACGCTGAGCTTTTTTGACGGTTTGGTGTTAAAAGCGCTCTCAACCATATAACTTGCTATTCTTTCTGCATGCTCTAAGGAGCCTTCGTACCACTCCCCCGAATGCTCGGCGATGTAGCCGTTTTTCGAATCATCCTCGGGCTTTGCAGCTGCTATGCTTGCAAAAATTTTCTTTCCTCTTTCATTGCTCGTGTATTTAGCCATGACAACGAAAACTATCTGTCCCGGTTTGAGCTCAGCTAAGCCTTCTTCTTTCTCAACGAACTCACAGTTCGGAGGAAGAATGCTGCTCACCGGCACCAGATTGAACTTCTCTATGCCTGCATCCCTCAGAGCGAGCTCGAAGCTAACGAGGGCATCCTCATGTTTTCCAGCTCCGCTGACGAAAAAGACTTTTTTTGGAATAAGATTGGCATTGTCCAGTCTCTCACCCCCGTAGGCTTACATGAACAAACTTCTGAGATCCCAAAGAATTCTCGGGTTCTTCTTGATCAGCTCTATCATAAGTCTTCTAAGGCTTATCTGCTCCAGATCATAGCCCGAAACACTTCTTATTAGCTTGCTCAGCGTATCATCATCGAGTTTGAGAATTTTTTTCTGAATCGCTTTGTTTCTGCTCAAGGTCTCACCAAAGTCATTCTTCCAGAGGTCATCGTACCTTTTCAGAAATTCTTTTGAGAAATTATTTACCTCTACAGCCTCCTTTGCAACCTTGGCAGCGAAGTAACCCCCTTTTATCGCATTCGCTATTCCGCCGCCTGTCATTGGATCCGCATGTCTCGCTGCATCGCCGACGAGCATAACGTTGTCTGCAACAGCACTCTCAAGCCCACCGCTAACCGGCACACCTCCAGCAACAACCTCGATAATCTCCCCCTCTGGAAAGTGCTCCTTCACGAAACTATCCAAATGATACTTTGGCCCCTTTTTCGTCTTCGTTGGGAGAACGCCTATGCCAACGTTAGCAACGCCTTCGCCCTTAGGGAAGAGCCAGACATAGCCTCCAGGAGCATAGCAGTTTCCGATCCAGAAGTGTGTGTAGTCGGCGTCAAACTCTATTCCCGCCATCAGATATTGAATACAGCTCTCGATCTCACCTATTTTTACTGTGGTATCGATTCCTGCCCACTTTCCAACTCTACTCTCAACCCCATCAGCCCCTATCACGATTTTCGATCTCACGGAAAAGCTCTCGCCCATCCTCTTCAGCTCAACTTCAACCCCGTCGTTAACCCTTCTCATTGAAGTTGCAGTTGTCTTCACAACCACGTCGGCTCCAGCTTTTGCAGCCATCCTAGCTAGAGCCCTGTCAAAAATCTTCCTTTCGAGAACGAAGCCCACCTCGTTTCCGGCCATTTTTGCGGACATCCTTATGCTGCTTCCATCTGGGCCGTATATTATCGCTCCAACCACTTCCTTAGCAATCCAGCTTTTTTCGATCTCAAAGAACTCCTCTAAAGCCTCTCTGCTCACACCCTCAGCGCATCTTACCGGGGCTCCTATCTCCTGCCTTTTCTCGATGAGTAAAACGTCTAATCCCTTTTCAGCAGCTGTCTTTGCGGCCATCGATCCTCCCGGGCCGGCGCCGATAACTATCACATCGTAATCGTAATCCATGCTATCACCTTGGTGTCACTCTTCTGCAACCTCAATAATCTCTATCGCTTGCATCGGGCATGTTCTCAAGCAAGCTTTGCAGAGGGTGCATTTTTCGTCATCCACCCAAACGAAAGTCTCTATAAGGAGGTTGGCATCGTATTTACAGACAGCTATGCAAGCACCGCAGTAAGCGCATTTGTACCTGTCAATTACGAGTTTACCTTCTCTTTTCTCAGCTGCATTTTCAGCTGTACCCTCAACACCTTCAGCACCTTCAACTCCTTCTACCGACACCTTCCCACCTCAGTATGCCTTTGAAATTGCTGAAAGCACACCTCTTCCCCCGCAAACGATGCATTCTCCTTCCAAATTCCCTTCAAACCATTCTCCTTTCTCCTCAAAACTTCCGAGAATGCCAGCGGAGGTGTCTTTCTCGATGACCTCAGCGCAGTCTTCAGACATGCAGAAATGCACCAAAGCTACCCCTTCGCCAACCCACTCCTTTATATCGTTAATTGCGTCGAAGTATCTGACCTTCTCCTTCATGAACCCTAATGCCTTGTTCCTCAACCTCTTCTTCATTTCGGCTGCCCATTTCTCGATGTTCTCTTTGGTTAGCTCAACTACAGAAATCTTGCTCTTCTTTTTCTCGTCTCTGAAGGAGATCGTGATCTCTCTAGATTCAACCTCCTTGGGCCCTATTTCTATCCTTATAGCAGCTCCTTTCAGCTCCCACTTGTAATATTTGGCTCCCGGCCTCTCATCGCTGTCGTCCAAAACGACTCTGTAACCATACTTCTTAAGCTTCGATTCTATTTCTCTTGAAGCTTCCATCACAACTTCTTCTTTTCCTTTATAAAGCACGGGTATTATCACGAACTGAACGGGAGAAACTTCAAAAGGAAGAACCAATCCCTGATCGTCGCCATGAATGCTGATAAGCGCGGCAACACATCTCTCCGATATGCCATAGCACGTTTGGTGAGCGAAGCTATGATCGCCATCTGGGGTCTCATATTTAATTTCGAACGTTTTTGCGAAGTTATCGGCTAAATGGTGAACCGTTCCAATCTGCATAGTTTTTCCGTCTGGCATTATTGTATCAAAAGCTATCGTGTAGGCAGCTCCGGGAAACTTATCCCATTCCGGCCTTTTAATCACCATGTATGGAATGCCGAGAAAATCGTAAAACTCTTTGTAAAGGCCTATCGCCATTTTGACTTGCTCTTCAGCCTCCTCAAAATTTCTATGGACTGTGTGAGCTTCTTTGAATGAAGTTATCTCTCTAAGCCTTATCATCGGCCTCGTATGTTTTGTCTCGTAGCGGAAAATGTTAACGATCTGATAAACTCTTAATGGCATGTCTGTATGGCTTCTTATCCAGAGTTTGAACATTGGATACATCGCGGTCTCACTTGTGGGCCTTAAAGCGAGTTTCACATCGAGCTCATCCAGCCCACCATGCGTAACCCAGTAAACCTCATCTTCGAATCCTTTTATGTGTTCTCCTTCCTTACCAAGCTCCGTTTCTGGAATTAGGGTGGGGAAGTAAACCTCATCATGATCTCTGTCCATTATTTCCCTCAATTTCCCATAAACTAGCTGTCTAAGCTTGAAACCGAATGGGAACCAGACGTAAAGCCCTTTAACTGGATATCTCACATCCATGAGCTCAGCTCTCTGGATGAGTTCATGGTACCACTCGGAAAAGTTAGCTTTTGAAGGTAAGCTTTCCACCTTCTTTTGCTTCTGCTTATCCTGTTTCTCCCGTTTATCCTGCTTCTCCTGCCCCTCCTGTTTCTCCTGCTTCGCAGCTTTCTCCGCTTCCCCCATTTTTTCACCCTCGAATTGCATGAGCAAAGCTTTGCTTCTTAAACTCAGAGGCTAAAAATAGCTTTCGAATTTTAAATTTTTGTTTTGAATTCCTGTTTTGAATTCTTATCGTCCTTCTTGCACGGAAATCAATTCTATTAGATCATCGAAAGTTTGCCGAGATAGAAAACTATCGTCGGTGTTACAAACGTCTCAACAAAAGCGGCTGCAAAGAGAATCGGGACAATTATCTTTAAAAATTTTCTTAAAAAGAACTTCAAGGCATCTCCAACGTCTATCTGTTCTCCTTTGAACACTTTTCTGTAGAAGAGAGTTCCGAGTCTCATCCCGTAAGCTGAGGCGAGAATGACAGCTGGGATCTCTAGAATGCCATGGGGGAACAAGGCAAGAACTATGGTTTGAAACCCCATCTCTGTACCTTTCACAAAAACGACCATCCCAATCAAATATCCATTTATGAAAATAAAGAAAAAGGGAAAAATCCCGAAAAAGAAGCCTGTGAGGAGAGAAATAAGCGATTTTATTGTGTTGTTAAGAAATATAACGCCAAAAACCTCCAGAGGGTTGCTGAAATCGATGAACTTGAAACCCTCAAAGAGTTGTTCAACGAAACTCTCACCCATGTGTGGATTGCTCGATGCATACAGATACCCAATAGCTGAAGCTATGAAGAAGACGAAGAGCAAAGCTAAGAATGGCTTTGCAATTCCCTTGCCGTAGTCTTCTTCCATCGATTTTTGTCTCTACTGCTGATTAGTTAAATTTAGCGGTAAAATCTGGGAAAATTTTAAATTTGTGGGGTTTTATTTTTTTTGAATGCCTACGGACATCAAAAGGCCGGTAATTACGTCAATGATTTTCCTGATTACAATAATTTCTCTTGGAACCATCGGCTTCACAGTTCTCGAAGGATGGAACCTTTTCGATTCCTTCTACATGACTGTGATAACCATAACAACAACTGGTTATAGAGAGATATACGAGCTCTCGTTTTACGGCAGAATTCTCGCAATAATTCTGATGTTTTTGGGCATAAGTGTTTTCTTCTATAGTATCAACCTTATAATGCCCGCACTCGTGCAGAGAAGGATTGAGAGGTGGAAAAAGGTGCTTGAAAGTATTACGGATCATTACATAGTTTGTGGATATGGTGTTATGGGGAGGGAGATAGTAGAGGAGCTTTCCAAGATCACGACCAAAGACAAGATCGTTATCATAGATGAAAACATCGATAAGGTTGCAGTTGCAAGAGAGAATGGATACATAGCAATACAGGGGGATAGTGTCGAGGAGAAAACGCTTGAGAGAGCAAGAATAAAGCATGCAAAAGCTTTGATTGCTTGTATGTCTGATTCTGCCAACGCTTTCACAATCATGACAGCAAAGGAACTAAATCCTGAAATTTATACGATGGCGATCGCAAGGACACCGGCTGGGATAAAGAACACCAGGCGTGCTGGAGCAGACCAGGTGCTATCACCTTACTCCGACACAGCAAAGAAAGCATCGATAATCCTTAGAAGACATGGGGCTGCGGAGTTCTTCGAAATTATCAGTAAAGTAGGTGAGGATTTCATGCTTGAGAAGGTTTCGATGACGAACAGGGAGTTTGATGGAGTTAACATAAGAGACATAGACCTCAGAGCGAAAACGGGAGCTTTAGTCGTTGCAATCGAAAGAAAAGGGGAGATAATCGTACCGACACCAACCCTAAAGCTCGAATACGGCGACAACCTCTACCTTATGGGGAATGAGGAGCAGCTTAGGAAAGCCTCCGAATACTTGGGACGCTCTGAGTAACGTTCTGAGTAACTCTGATAACCTTGATTTCAAATTATCTCGAGAAACTTCAGATTTAGGGATGGTTAGAGGTGGAGTAGTTTCTCAATCTCCTTCAAACTTCTTATATGTCCATTTCTCCCCTCTCTGTCAATAAGGAAGGATTTTATTCCCGCTTTTTTCGGGACTTCAAAATCGAAAAAGGGATGGTCTCCAACATGAATAATTTTCGAGGGATGCAACTTTACGAAATCACAGATTCGGAGATAGATTTCCGGTTTTCTTCTTATATCCCCCAAGTCTGAAGGGCATGAAAAAGTTCTCCAGAAGAAGTCTGATATTTCCGCCAGCTCGAAATCCATTATTTCTCTAACCGCATTCGAAACTGCAATCAGCTTGTACTTTCCCCTAAGCCTTTCGAGGGCATCTATTGCATCCGGATAGATCTCGAGCTCATCCCTGAACTCCTCTAGAACATCCCTCAGCTTGATATCGAGTTTAAACCTCTCAAACCAGTAGTCTGGTAAATACCACTTTATATCCTTGTCGCCGACCTCATTGTAGCACTTTCTAACATAATCTAGAGCTTCTTCATAGCTAACCCCGTGCTTTTCAGCATAGTATCTCGGTATGAGTTCATTCCAAAATCTGTCCATGAATCTCGCTTCTACAATTGTTCCATCGACATCGAAGGATATGGCCTCCATCCATCTTGAGAGCGATGAAATGTGTAAAATACTTTCGGGTTAAAATCTGCAAAAAATTTTTATATGATTAATTTAAAAATATGATAAAAAACGGAGAGAATTATGGATTTGGAATCCCTTATTTTGGATCTAGGCTCAAAAGACAGGGATAAGAGGTGGAGGGCATCTGAGGAACTTGCAAGAATGGGTGATAAGGCTGTAAGTAAGCTTTTAGAAGCTTTAAAGTCAGGTAACGTAGATTTAAGGGTGGGAGCAGCAATAACTCTCGGAAAAGTTGGAATGGCCGATCCTCTTATTGAAGCCTTGAAAGATGGTGAGTGGGAGGTTAGATGGGCTGCAGCAACATCTTTGGGTAATTTGAAGGCGAAAAATGCTGTAGATGATCTGATATCTCTACTAGGGGATGAATCGTGGGAGGTTAGGAGGGCTGCGGCGATAGCCTTGGGCAAAATAAAAGATCCAAAAGCGGTTAAGCCTTTGGCGGAGGCTATGAAGTCTGAGCTTATGATTAGATTTGAGGCTGCTCGAGCCTTGATTCAGCTTGGAAGTGGGGCTGTCGAAAGTTTGATTAATTTACTCTTATCTGATGATCCGGATGTAAGGGTAAAAGCTGCAGAAGCTTTGGGATTTATTGGGGATGAAAGGGCAACGCAAGCGCTGGCAAAATGCTTGGGAGACCAGGATGCTGGAGTTAGGGATGCTGCTGCAAAGGCATTAGTTAAAATTGGAGGGGAAGGGCTTGACAAACTTCTTTTCCATCTCGCATCGGAAGAAAGAACCTTGGAAGCTTTAAAGGCTCTAGATCTGGTTGAAGAAGTGGACTTGGAAAAATGTCTGCCTGTTCTCGATGAAATTCTTAAAAAAGGAGATGAAGAGGCAAGATATGAGGCAGTAGTCGTTCTGGGAAAGCTGGGGGAGAAAGGTATTGAACTTTTAGTTAAGGCTTTGGAGGACGAGAGTGAGCTCGTTAGAAGGGGAGCTGCAATGGGTATTTTAATTAACGGTGAGAAGTCACTTCCCTTTTTGGATAAAATGGTGGAAAAGGGAAATGAGCTAGCAAAGGAGCTAGCAAAGGAGCTTGCAGAAAAGATAAAGAGAAAATAAGGGAAAGATAAAGAAGGAAGTAGAGGCCATGCTATTATGAGGGTTTTTGAAAAAGGTTTTTATTTCTCCATTCTGAGTTCGATAGGATGAAGGGACTGGTTGGCAGGATTTTTGGTGAAGCAAGCTCAACAGAGTTCAATTTTGTCGTTTTCGATCCTAAGGAGGTTAAGCGAACGGATTACGTAAAGGTTTGGAACGATACCGATGGTTGGGTAGTTGCTCAGGTTCTCGACATTATCGCGACAACTGATCTGAAAGAATCGGACGTTTTGAAAGGCAGGAATGCGGAGAAGGAAGCTTATGTTGCGAAGGCTTACGTAATCGGAAAGAGAGATGATAATGGGCTGCTTAGAGTTCCAAAAACACCTCTCGTTCCGGGAGAGAACGTGTTCAAAGCTGATAAAGATCTTATCGTGGATATTCTTGGCTTGAGGAAGAAAGGTGTTTACCTCGGACTTATCGAAGACACCGACATTAGGGTTAATTTGGATGTGAATTCGCTCGTCCAAAAACACTGCTGCATTCTCGCCAAAACAGGAAGTGGAAAGAGCTATACGGCGGGAGTCATAATCGAGGAGCTCATTGAAAGAGGAGTTCCGATGTTCATAATCGATCCACATGGTGAATATTCGTCTCTCAAACATGCGAACGACAATCCAGACGAGCTTGAAAAAATGGGCTATTACGGAATAAGTCCGAGGGGTTATGCTGACAGGATTAGAGTATACGTTCCCCCCAATTCACCCTTTGTTGACAAAGCGGACGGAGTGCTGAAATTGGATGGTCTCAGCTTAACACCCGAGGAGATAATCGAGCTTACCGGCATAACGAATTCCACCCAGCAGGCATTGCTCTATCAGGCAATAAAAAATTTGAAAGGCAGGGATTACACGATTGAAGATGTAATTGCTGAGGTTGAGGAGTTAAAGCATAACGCGAAATTTGGTTTGCTAGGGCATCTTGAAAAGATCCTTGAATCGAACCTTTTCGGCAGGGATGCAACACCTATAGAGCTTCTGCTACAGAAAGAAAGAGCTGTCGTGCTTGACATGCGTGGAAGCCCGCCAGAGCATCAGGACCTTATTGTTTCGAGAGTTTGCAGCATGCTATTCGAGCTCAGAAAGAGGGAAGAAGTACCGCCCGGAATGATAGTGCTCGAAGAAGCTCATAACTTCATTCCTGAACGTGGATTCGGGAAAACGGTGTCAACTCAGATTTTAAGAACTATAGCAAGCGAGGGTAGAAAATTCGGGCTTGGATTGCTTGTAATAAGCCAGAGGCCAGCGAGGGTTGACAAGAACGTTGTGAGTCAGTGCAACACACAGATTATACTAAGAATAACTAACCCAAACGATCTTACAGCGATAAAGAAAGGTGTAGAGGGGCTGACAGCTGAAACGGTTGATGAGATAAAGAGGCTCCCTCCCGGAACCGCTCTGGTTGTGAGTCCAGAGTTGGAAAAGCCGGTAATCGTTAACATAAGAGTGAGGAAAAGCAAGCATGGTGGAGCTTCGGTAAGTGTTGTGAGGAGAAAAGGGAAGGCAGAGAAGAAAGAAAGAAGGGAAGATAAAAAGAAAAAAGAAAAAAGGGTTGGGAAACCAAAATCTGAGAAGAAAGGACTCCTCAGAAAGATGTTTGGATAAAATCTTGGATAAAATCTAAGCGTAGGGTGATGGGCTTGAACTACATCGTAAGACTTCAGGGAGGGTGGATTGTTAAGAACGCTCGAACCATAGAGGATGCGATGAACATAGCCGTTGCGGAAGCGGGAAAAAGGCTCAATCCAGATCTTGATTTTGTGGAAATAGATGTTGGAGATGTTGAATGCCCGAAATGTGGGGAGGCTTTTAAATCTGCTTTCATGGTTGCTGGAGTTGCTTTGGTAGGCTTGCTTTTCGAGATGAAGGTCTTTAATGCTGAGAATGAGGAACATGCTGCCAGAATAGCCAGATATGAGATAGGGAGGAGGTTAGGAAGAATACCGCTGGATGTTTTGGAAGTGGTTGAGATCGATTAGTAAATGCAAACTAACATTTAGATTTTAAAATTTGCTAAATCATTCGACCTCATCATATATTTCAGAAAAAATTAATTAATTTAATTTATAAGGGAGTGGCGGATGCAGAAATTGAATGAGGGCAAGCTTTTAGAAATTGTGCCCATTATTAACAAGGTACCTCTGGGTATCACTCTGCTGGATAGAGAGATGAGGGTTCTGTTAGTAAATAAGTCCGTTGAAAAAAGTTTTGGATTTAAATTCGAAGACGTAAGGGGAAAATTTTGCTATGATGTTGCAGGGGATGGTAAGGTATGTGAGGGATGCGGTGCTGTTAAGGCTTTGAAAGATGGAAAGGTACATTTTCACGAAAGGAGAGTCGGACCAAACCTTTTTACAAGAAATATAGCCGTACCCATTAAGAAAAATGGGGAGATTGTGGCTGTCCTGGAGATAGGCTTGGATGTAACAGATGCTGTATCTATCCAAGAAGAACTTCATGAAAAGGAAAAAGAGTATCAGGAGCTCTTTGAGAATTCTTTGGATGCAATTGTAGTAACAGACCTCAAAGGAAGGATTCTCCGAGTTAACAAGGGATTTGAAAGACTTACCGGTTACTCAAGGGATGAAGTCACAGGGAAGAGTTATGCCGAACTTCTCCCTGAGCCGATGGCAAGGCTAGTTTGGGAAAAATACAACGAAGCCTTCAAAGAGAACAAGAATGTATACGGGATCGAATTCGAATATTTCAGAAAGGATGGAGAAAGAAGAGTAATAGAGGGTAATGTAACTTTGATAAAAAAGAAAGGGAGAGTAATCGGATTCTTGGGTAATTTTAGAGATATAACCGAAAAGAAGAGATATGAGAAGACTATAAACGATATGAATAACACTCTCAGACTAATAAACAAGATAATGCGGCACGATCTGTTAAACGATCTTACAGTAATTAATTCTGCGCTCGAACTTTTCGAAGAAAAAAGAGATGAAGAGATACTTGAAACGTCGAAAAAAGCTGTCAAAAGGGCTATGGAAACAATAAAGAGGATGAGGGAATTTGAAGAGTCCACGCGGGTTGGGAAGCTAAAGATAGTCCGAGTGAGAGATGTGGTTGAAAAGGTTGCATCGAACTATCCTCTTGAAATTAGCATTGTGGGCGACTCCGAGGCGATTGCTGATGAGGCTCTGGCAACTATCTTTGATAATTTAATCAGGAACGCTATTAATCACGGCAAAACTGATAAAGTTGACATCAAAATTTCGCGAAACGATTTCTGCGAAATAAAGGTTGCAGATTATGGGAAAGGTATTCCGGATGAGATAAAGGGCAGGATTTTCGATGAGGGTTTTTCAACGGATGGAACTGGTTTAGGGCTTTATATCGTGAAAAGAATCGTTGAAAGGTATGGTGGGAGCATAGGTGTTGAAGACAATAAACCTAACGGGACGGTTTTCACGATAAAACTCAGATATCCAGGGAGTAAAACGTTGGAAACCTCTCTAATCGACTTAGATTTGATATCAGAACCAAAACTTAAGGAAATATCAAGATCTTTCTACAGGATTTTCAAGATACTCAATTCCATTCGTGAACATATCGTTTACCATGGAGAAGATCTAAGAATAAAGTGGGTGAACAATGCTGCGGCGGAATCCGTGGATGCAAGACCCGAAGAGCTGATAGGCAAGTTCTGCTATGAGGTTTGGCATGGAAGAAAGACTCCTTGCAAAAACTGTCCAGTTTACAGAGCTTGGGAAAACGGGAAGTACGAGGAAGGATTTATTCATTCTCCCGACGGAAGAGTCTGGTACACAAGGGCAAATCCGGTATTCGAGGATGGAAAACTCAAAGGGATCGTTGAGGTAGCCTCAGAAATAACCGAGAAAGTTAAGCTTGAGGAGAAGCTGAAAGAGAGTGAACAACATTACAGGATGCTGGTAGAATCATCAATCGATGCAATAATAACTGTAAACAGCAACGCCGAGATAGTATCTTGGAACAGAAGTGCTGAGAAAATCTTTGGTTACAAAGCTGGAGAAGTGATAGGGAAACCTTTAACGATTCTTATTCCAGAAGAGTTCCGCAAAAGATTTGAAAGAGGCTTCAACCATTTCAAATTGACTTTAGATTCCGAAGAATTGCCAGGTGGAAGGTTTGAAACGGTAGGGATGAGGAAGGACGGGGAGGTATTTCCCATCGAAATCACTTATTACGCTTGGAAAAGTGACGATGAGATCTTCTTTACCTCAGTCATCCACGACATCTCCGAAAAGAAAAGGTTAGAAGAAAAACTCAGAGAGAGAGAAGAGATGTTCAGAACTTTCTCTGAAAAATCACTCGTTGGGATATACCTTATCCAGGATGGTGTTTTCAAGTATGTCAACCCGAAACTTGCAGAAGATTTCGGATACAGGGTTGAAGAAATAATAGGAAAGCGAGTCCTGGATTTCATATACCCGCCAGACAGAGAAACGGTGGCCGAAAATATAAGGAAGAGAATTTCCGGAGAAATCCAGTCGATCAGATACCGCCCGAGGGTTAAAAGAAAGGATGGAGCCGTAAGAACTTTTGAAGTTTTTGGAACCAGAACAACCATAGCCGGAAAGCCGGCAATTCTGGGTACCGCAATAGACATCACCGAAGAAGAGGATAGAAGGAAGAGATTAGAAGCTTACGAACGATTCTTTATGAGGGCCCAAGACTTATTTTTCGTTTTGGATTCGAAGGGAAGATTCGTTGATGTAAACCCGAGGTATGCTGAGATGCTAGGGTACAAGAGAGAGGAACTGATCGGCCATACTGCAAGGAGATTCTTCGCTTCGAGTGAGATTGACATGGCGAGGGAGATGTTCCAGAGGGTGATGAAAGGGGAGAGCGTGAGATACGAGGCTAAAGCTATTCCAAAGGATGGAAAAAGTGTTTTCATGGTCGAAATAAATCTCTGGCCTGTTTTCGATAATGGCAAGATAGTAGGAGCGGAGGGAATTGTCAGGGATGTAACTGAAAGAAAGAAAATGGAACAGAAACTTAAAGAAAGTGAAGAGATGTTTAGAACGCTTGCTGAGAAGTCTTTGGTTGGTATTTACCTCATCCAGGACGGAGTTTTCAAGTACGTTAATCCGAAGATGGCAGAATTATGGGGATACAGCGTTGAAGAGTTGATTGGAAGAAGCCCCCTCGAATTTATCTATCCTGCGGATCGGGAGACCGTCAGGATAAACATCGAAAAAAGAATCAGGGGAGAAACTGAGTCTGTGAATTACAAACTTAGGGTAGTCAGAAAGGATGGAGAGGTTAGACATAACGAAGTCTTTGGCTCCAGAATAATCTACAAGGGGAAACCAGCAGTGATCGGGACTTTGATCGACATCACAGAAAGGCTTGAGCTTGAAAGGGCAAAACATAAGGCGTTTGAACAGATTGAAAAGAACATCGAAAACTATGCAATCTTAGTTGACCAAATAAGAAACCCCCTTGCGGTAATCCAAGGCCTGTGTGAGGTTGTACTTGATGGGAAAGAGGAGCTTAAGGAATTAAAACAGGTGATTAACGAATCGGTTAAAAGAATCGAGGAGGTTGTCGAGAGATTGGACAGGGGCTGGCTTGAATCAGAAGCCATTAGGAAATTCCTTAAAGGTGAGCTCAGAAAAAGCGAATTCTGAGGGGTGGTATTTTGAGTGATGGGGATTTGATTGGAAATAGGAGAATTTTAATTGTTGAGGATGATGCCGGCCTTGCGGAAATCCTCTGCCGGATGCTTGATGGCTATGATGTTGCTTTAGCCACTGATGGTGACAGTGCTGTAAAAGCTTACCTTAAATTCAGACCGGCCTTGGTGCTGATGGACATAGTCATGCCGAATATGAGTGGAAAGGAAGCAACGAAGAAAATCCTCGAAATCGATCCAGATGCAAAGATTGTAGGCGTCACCGCTTTTGGTAGAAGATGGGGTAAGGAATTGCTTGAGGCTGGAGCACTTGAAATCATAAACAAACCCTTCAGAAAGAGGGATCTGATAGAGGTTGTTGAGAGATATACAAATTCAAATAAGTGATAGATAGTGATAAATGGAGAATTATTGGAGATGCAAGAGTAAGATAATTAAGCTCAAAATTACAGTTGATTAGGATGACCGAACTCAATCGGGATTTTGGTAAGTTCATCAGATCGAGAATTGATGGGAAGATTGTGGAGATAATTGGTGAAAGAAGTCGAGGTTTGCTTAAAGATGTGGTTGAATATTTTGGTGAGGAAGTTCTTTTTATTCTCACGGTTAGAGGATACGAGAAAGCGATAAAGGAGCTTCTTAGGAACTCGATAGTTTACGTTCTCTCGGAGAGATACTATGAGCTGAGACAGAACACCGACGTTAAGGATATGATGAAACTTGTAAAGCAGATAGTAAATGAGCTGATAATGGAGATGAGGAAATCCGGAATGGAAAACTTGGTTCTCTACAGGGCAAATGATCTGCCACCTTTGATACCCGGAGCGGATCTCAACAGAATTGAAGAAGAATTCTGGAGGTTACTCACAATCGATTTAAGATCTCTGGAAGGCAAATTCATGTTCGTCTATGAAAAGATGGATTACAAACCCGACATTCTATCTTATTTCGCGGACAACGTCATAATCATGACTCATCCACCTCAAATCTGGAGCGTTCTCGGCTAGTATGAGATCGCGGGTTGTAAATGTCTTGGTATTTCTCAGCCCATTTTTTGTTTCAGCTATTCTCACTTGGTTTTTCTCTGTTCCGGGAATTCTGGCGGTTCTCTCGTATCTAGTTTTTCTAGGGATGATGATCGGTGCTTTCACGTTCATAGTCTTTCTAAAACAGTACGTTTCAGCGATGAGATATTTGCCGCCTCTTTTCAGCCGCTACGCAGAATACAGGATCGCTGCTGTAATTCCAACTTATAACGAAGATCCTGAGATCGTAAGGGGAACTGCAATCTCGGTTATGCTGGCCTTGAAGGGGAGAGGGGATGTTTTCATTCTGGATGATTCAACTTCCGATTATTCGAGAAGTGGTATTCAAAAGCTGGAAAAGCTCGGAGTCAAAATTTTCAGAAGGAAGGACAGGAGAGGATATAAAGCAGGAGCCATAAACGATTTTCTCAAAGCCCGCGGGAAGGAATACACCCTTCTTGCAATATTCGATTCTGATCAGAGGCCTCTGAACTCATTTTTCGATGAAATCCTCCATCATTTTGCCGATGAAAGAGTTGCATTTGTTCAAGTTCCCCAAGCCTATACCGAACTCGAAACGGGTGTTGGAATGGCTGCCTACTGGCAGCAACAACCTTTTTTGCGATTTATAATGCGGGGCAGGAAAAGCTCTGCATTTTCCCTTGGAAGCGGAACTGTTTTCAGAATCAAGGCTCTTGAAGAGGTTGGAGGCCTAGATGAGGAGAACATAACCGAGGATGTTGCAACCTCCGTAAAGCTTCATGGAAGGGGCTACAAAAGTATCTACATCGATAAGCCTCTCGTTTGGTATGGAGAGCCACCAAAAGATCTGAAAGCTTACCTCTCGCAGCAAGCAAGATGGGCACTAGGCGGGTTCCAGCTTCTTGGTAGCTTGCTGAAAGAGAGACTTACCCTCTCCGCCTTCGTGGATTATATAGCATCCTGGATGTACTGGTTTAAGGAGGGTCCGATAACGGTGGTTGAAATAATTGCTCCAATCGTTTTTCTGCTCTTCGATGTGCACTTTCTCAAGATAGATGCGTTCGTTTATCTGGCAACCTACATGCCCTTTTTCATCTCCACCCTGGTGGTGTTTATCGTGGCTGCGAGGAAACTCTACGGCTTCAGAGGTTTTGTATATCATCAAACAATTGAGCTTTTAGCTTTTCCTTCGATAACGGCTTCTTTCTTCGCATGGCTTTTGAGGAGACAGAGACCTTTCGCGGTTACAAGGAAGAAGGCTGAGAAGATTCCGCTGAAGCTGATAGTCCCGTATGTGGTTATCCTCTTGTTTTTGCTCGCTTCGGTCGTAAAGGGAATTTTTATTCTAACCAATCCGGTAATTCGCTCTGCAGCTTTGGTTAACATTTTCTGGGCAGCTTACTTCATCCCTTTCATCGCTTTTGGCATACATACCGTTTTGAAATACTACAAGAAAGAGGAGGAAGTTAAGATTTTCGTGAGGGTATAAATAAGGTAATAGGTATAATTTATGTGCTTTTATTTATGTTTTTGTTGGTTTATTAGATTTGTTAAAACTAAACTTATTGAAGCAGAAGCCCGAAAATTTTTGTTATTCGATTGCCAAGTAATTTCATGCCTCTTAAAATTGCAACGTTCAATGTGAATTCAATAAGGTCGCGGTTGCATATAGTCATTCCGTGGCTTAAGGAAAACAGGCCGGACGTCTTCTGTATGCAGGAAACGAAAGTCGATGACAGAAACTTTCCTGAAGCGGATTTCCATCGCATAGGCTATCGTGTGTTTTTCAGCGGGATAAAGGGGAGGAATGGCGTAGCCATAGCTTCACTTAAGGAACCCGATAAAGTTGAATACGGCCTCGACAGTGAACCAAATGATAGAGATAGACTTATAAGGGCTGATTTCTCTGGGCTGACGGTTGTTAACACCTACGTCCCCCAAGGTTTCAAAATTGATAGCCCAAAATACCAGTATAAGCTTGAATGGTTTGCTAGGCTGAAAGAGTACTTCAAGAGAAATCTTGATTTAAATGGCTACGCTGCTTGGTGCGGAGACATGAATGTTGCGCCTCTGGATATAGATGTTCACAATCCGAAAAGACTGAGAAACCACGTTTGCTTTCATGAGGATGCTAAACGTGCCTTTGAGGAAGTCAAGGCCTTGGGTTTCATCGATGTTTTCAGAAAACACCATCCTGAGCCGGGACATTACACCTTTTTCGACTATCGAGTAAAGAATTCGGTGGAGAGAGGACTAGGCTGGAGGGTGGATCACATCCTCGCTTCGAAAGCGTTGGCTGGTAAATCTAAGGGCTGCTATATCGACATGAAGCCGAGGCTGCAGAATAAACCATCCGATCATACCATTCTTGTCGCTGAATTCGATCTCGATCTTTAGAAGGGCTAGAGTGTAATTATGAGAGAGCTAAAATCTCATCATTATCATATGATAACCAAGAGACTTTCAGAAAGTCTTAAGTTTTAAATAGAGTATCTGAGACCATGAAATCCACCAATATCCAAATCGTGATTTCAGAAGAACTTTTGGATGAATTGATGAGTTTATCTAACGCTGAATCAATAGAGGATGCTATTCGACTTGCAGTTGAGCATTGTATAGAATGTAAAGGATAAATACGAATGATAAATACGAATCAATTTTTACTATTTTAAAAATTTTTACAAAGCTTATCACTTAGGTTTCTCGCTAAAAACGCTTGCCGATATATTTATTAACTCACCCCGACCTCTGTATCCAATCAAGCTCAAAAGTTAATCGAGAGGTGTGATTTATGAAATCAAGCTACGCGTACATCAGAGAAGCGTGGAAGAATCCCGATAAAAGCTATGTAGCCGAATTGATGTGGAGCAGGATGCAGGCGTGGAGAAGGGAGCCGGCAGTAGTGAGGGTTAGAAGACCAACAAGGCTGGACAGAGCAAGAAGCCTTGGCTACAAAGCAAAACGTGGGATAATCGTTGTTAGAGTTAGAGTTGGAAGGGGAGGCAGATACGTTACGAGATTCAAGAGGGGAAGAAAGACAAAGAGGATGCTCGTCAACAAGAAAACTCCAAAAAAGAGTCATCAGAGAATCGCGGAAGAGAGGGCAGCCAGAAGGTATCCGAATATGGAAGTCCTCAACTCCTACTGGGTTGGCGAGGATGGTAGATACAAGTGGTTCGAAGTTATCTTGGTCGACAGAGATATGCCGGATATAAAGGCAGACAAGGATCTCTCATGGATTACAACGAAGAAAGGAAGGGCCTTCAGAGGACTAACTTCTGCTGGAAAGAAAGGTAGAGGATTGAGGCATAGGGGAAGAGGAGCAGAGAAAGCTAGGCCAAGTGTTAGGGCTAAGCTCAGAAGGAGGTAATTCCTCCATCTATTTTGTTTTATGAAAATTGAAAGGATAAACATTTACGCAACCGTACACTCAACTGAAGATCCGGAAAAGGTTGCAGAGGCCATAGCAACTCTCATTCCATTCGAGTTTGAGATTCAGGTTTCTAAAGCTGAGGGTCACTTCGGGAATCCTCTGGAGTTCTTGGAAGTTGAAATAAAAAAACAGAGGGAGATCAAAGAATTCCTGAATTTTTTCCTTAAAGAGATTGAGAGTCAGAAAAGGAAGCTTCTGGATGAGCTACCACTCAGAATCGATGAGAATGGCATGCTTCATCTTAGGGTGGACAAGCAGCAAGCTTATCTTGGTAGAATAGCCCTCATATCCCATGGAGACGGGATAATTGTAAGAATCAAGATCACAACATATCCATTGAAAAGGGAAAAGGTTTTAGAAGCTGCCAGAGAGATGCTAGAGAGCTATTAAAGAGCTGTTAGAGGGTTAATAAGGTTGATAGATTTCGAGATTCCGGAGATTCGAAATATGGTGGACTTTAAAAATCTCAAACCTGATTTGGTCAGGTTCAAACCTAGGATCGAGGAGCTGAATCTTCTGGGTTTTGATTCGTGCATTTACTTTACTAAAAATTTGGAGGAACTGAAGGAGCTTGAAGCTGAACTTGAGGCTGAGCTGGAAGCTAAATCAGATTTTAAATCGGATTCTAATTCTGCGATATTCCCAGCCTATCTCATTGAATGCGAGGATGTTCAAACACTGAAAAGGGAGCTGAAGAAAGCGAGCAGCTCATGGATAATCGGTGTTCTCTCCTCGGAGAACTCCGTTATAAGGGAGGCTATTTCGAGAAAGAAAGTTGATATACTTCTCGATTCTCCCCAGAACAGAATCGATTACATAGCTTTGAAAATGGCTGCAGAAAAGGATGTTGCAGTTGAGCTCTCCATCTCGAAGTTCATAAATAGTAAGGGAGTTCGAAGGATGAGGCTTTTCGAGCAGACGAAGGATATTGTTAAAATTGCAGCGAAGTTTTCAACTCCGTTAATTCTATCTTCTGGAGCCTCAGAGTTTTTAGAAATGAGAGGAGCAAAGCAAATAGAAGATTTCTTTAAATTTTTAGGTGCTGAAGTGGAGGATTGTTTATCCAATGCAAGAAGAATGATCAGAAGGTACTTTGACGATAGCTATTTGCTAGATGGGCTTGAGAAAATGGGTTTGAAAAGTTTGGATTAGTTAGCAAAAAGCGTTAAATCATGCAAAACTGAAATAACTAAATCAGATGAGAAAATGTATAAGAATCCCTGCTGCGGTTGCCGATCCGATAACTCCCGCAACATTTGGCCCCATCGCATGCATTAACAGATGGTTTTCAGGATCCTCAGCTAAAGCTAGTTTTTGAACCACCCTGGCTGACATCGGAACAGCCGAAACACCAGCAGCTCCTATCATAGGATTAACTTTTTCCTTGACGAAGAGGTTCATAATTTTCGCGAGTATAACGCCTCCTGCTGTTGCCAAGGCGAAGGCAACAACACCGAGTATGAGTATCAGAATCGTTTTTGGTTGGAGAAAGCTCTCAGCTTTCATTGTTGCCCCCACTGTAAGACCGAGAATTATTGTCATGATGTTCAAGAGCTCTTCGCTAGCTCCTTTTGCAAGCCTGTCGGTTACACCGCTCTCTCTAAAGAGGTTTCCTGCCATGAGCATTCCAATAAGAGGTAAAGACTTCGGAACGAGAAGACCTGAAATAATTATTGTCACGATAGGGAAAATCATCTTCTCCCTTCTTGAGACCTTCCTTAAGGTATTCATTCTGATCCTTCTTTCTTTCTTTGTCGTCAGAGCCTTGATGATGGGGGGTTGGATCAATGGCACCAAAGACATGTAGCTGTAAGCGGCAACAGCAGTAGCTGCGAGAATGTGGGGGGCGAGAATCGTTGTGGTGTAGATGGTAGTGGGGCCATCAGCTCCGCCGATAATACCAATCGAGGCAGCCTCTTGCGGTGTGAATCCCAGAATCAAGGCAAAGATTAGAGCAAGGAAGATACCAATCTGGGCGGCAGCTCCAAGAAGGAAGGTTTTTGGATCGGCTATAAGCGGGCCAAAATCAGTCAAAGCCCCAATTCCGAGAAATATAAGCAATGGAACAATTTCTGTTCCGATAAGATAATGTAGAAAGAGCGACAAGATTCCGTTCTCTCCTAAATCGGCGATACCGCCTTTGGGTATGTTCGCCAAAATCGCTCCCAGTCCAATGGGGACTAAAAGCAAAGGCTCCATTTTCTTCTCTATTCCCAAGTAAATTAGCCCCCCTCCTATAAGGAGCATCACAATTTCTCCAAGAGAAAGGGAAACGATTCCAGTCACTTCTAGGAAATCAAGCAAGAAACCACCTCTCTATTCGATTATCGCCAGCAGATCTCCGGTTTCAACCTTCTCTCCCTTTCTAACGTTCAGTTTCCTTACAACTCCGCTCTTTGGAGAGGTGATCTCGTTCTCCATTTTCATTGCCTCCAAGACCAAAATTGGATCACCAGCGTTAACATTGTCTCCTTCATTAACGAAGATCTTGACGACAGTTCCAGGAAGCATTGCATAAATTCCTCCTGGCTCTTTTTCCAGTTTCTCTGGCTTCTCTGCCAATCCTGTGACTACGGGAGATACTTGGGCTGAAATCTTCTCTGCTATTTCCTCAATCGAAACAACTGCCTGTTTTCCATTAAGTTCAACTCTGTACACTCCATGTCTGAGTTTCTCCACTCTCACGACGAATTCGTCTTTATCGATTGTAATCCTAAACTCCCTCATACGTTCACCTGTAAACTCCTTGCGAACTCCTTCCACCTTTCGCTGACGCTAACATCTACAACATCTTCATAAAGTGTATGATAGTATTGGATTGCTGCGGCAATCGCGAGAAGCTCTTTCTCCGTAAACTTGACTTCTCTTTTTGGCACTTCTTCAAGCTCGTATCCTTCTCTTCTGCTTTGGATCAAACCCATCAGCCACATGAATCCAGCTAAACAACTGAGGACAATGAAAACTCCTGATATGCCAAGCAATGAGAGGTATAGGCCCTGAATCAATTCTGAACTCATCCCTGAACCCAAAGTAAGAAGGATAATAAATTTTTCGAAGTTTTATGAATAATTCAAAAGCTATTAAGAGCTAGCAATTTCTAATTTCGGTAATTTCCGAATATTCTAAATCTTCCAAATATATTCTAATTTTGCTTCCTAATCTCTCCTAATCTCCTCTAATCTCTTCGAGAACCTCTCTTGCTCTGTCAACTCTGATTTTTCTCTCCTTAACAAGGATCTCAACGACCCTGTCCACCTCGTCTCCTTTGGCTCCAGCGGAAATGGCTATGTTTCTAGCATGCAGGGCCATGTGTCCGCGCTGAATACCTTCGGTCGCTAAAGCTCTGAGGGCTGCAAAATTCTGAGCTAGGCCAACAGCAGCGATAACTCTCGATAACTCGTCTGCGCTTTTAACTCCTAAAATCTTCAAATTCGTTCTTGCAATGGGATTCACAGAAGTTGAGCCACCTACGGTTCCGACAGCAACTGGAAGCTCAATCGTTCCTACGAGGTCTCCATTTTTGTCCTTCTCGTAGGTGGTAAGGGGCTTGTAGCCATTTAAAGCAGCGTAAGCATGGGCTCCCGCTTCTATAGCCCTGAAATCATTTCCAGTTGCTATGGTTACCGCTGAAATTCCGTTCATTATTCCTTTATTATGGGTTGCGCATCTGAAGGGATCGGCTAAAGCAAAGGCGTAAGCGTTGAGTATCCCCTCAACAACTTCCTCTCCACCAATGGCATCCTTGTCAAAGACTGCATAAGCTCTTGCAAGTCTGTAAACAGCCAGATTCGAAATTATTCTGAGGTAAACTCTTCCCCCTGTAATTTTCTCGATTAGAGGAGCTACAGCCTCGGCCATAGTATTTACGGCGTTCGCTCCCATTGCATCCCTAACATCAACAATAAGGTGAATTATGAGCATTTCTCCCTTGATTGTGTTCAGGACTCTTGCTTCAATGTCCTTGCAACCTCCACCCAACGATATGAGCATGGGATCCTGCTCATTCGCCTTCTCGACTATCTCATCTTTGCTCTCCATAACCTTGAGCCTTGCTACATACGGATTCGTGTCAACCACCTGAATCTGCCCGATCATCCTCGGGCCGGTGGACGAAGTCCTAAATCCTCCCTTGAATCTCGCCATCTTGGCAGCGTTGCTGGCTGCCGCAACAACGCTCGGCTCCTCGATGACCATAGGGATCAGGTAATCCTTTCCATCTATCAGAAAATTTGTGGCTATGCCTATGGGAAGCTCAAAAGTGCCAATAACGTTCTCAATCATTCTGTTTGCAATGTCCAAAGGGAGACTTCCCGTCTTTGAGAGGATTTCCTTCTCTTCTTCGCTGAGCTCTGCAAACTCTGCAACCTTTTCAAGTCTCTCTTCAACGGAGAACTTGTAAAATCCCTCGATCCTCGAAGACTTCATGGCCTTAAATTAAGAAAGAATGATTTAAAACTTTCCCGAAAGTTGTAAAAAAGGTAGTAAAATTTTGTAAAATTTTGAGCAGAGTTTTGGAGTAGGCAATTCAAATTAGTAGTTAAACTTTTTTGCCCTGTTCAATTTCAGCTTTCATGTACCTGGAGGTTTGGATAGATCTATCCAAGAAGGATGAGGTTTTGAAAAGGCTGCGAGAAGTATGTTATGAAGTTCATGAGGTTTTTTACAATTACCAGTTTATCGTTAGGGTTGATGATGAGAAAAAACTGGATATTGATGGCGTTCTGAAGTACAGAAGGCATTATAATTGTTGATCTAATTGTTAAATTGTCGGTGCAGTTGCTGTGGGATGTGCTGTGTTTAATTCGTTCACCGTTCTCCATCTCTCAAAAATTTTATTACCTCGTCCACCAAATTAGCCCCATGTTCACACTGAAAATCGACAAGATCATCAAGCACTCGGACAGTATATCGACCCTCTTCTTTAACTCGAGGCTAAAATCCTATCCGGGCCAGTTTATAATGCTGAATCTCCCTGAATACGAGGAGATTCCCCTCAGCCTTTCTTCATCCGCCTCTGTTACAGTTAAGGCAGTTGGAGAAACAACGAAGGCCTTAATCCGTATCAAAGCCGGGGAGAGGGTTGGTATAAGAGGGCCTTTCGGTAAACCTTTCTCCTTTACTGATAAGAGGGCCTTGCTGATCGCGGGCGGAATAGGAGTGGCTCCCCTGTTTTACTTGTACGACTATCTTTCCGATAGAGGAGCAGAAGTCGAAGTTCTTTACGGTGCAAAAACGTCTGAGGAGCTAGTGTGGAAAGACAAGTTTGAAAGCGCTGAATTCACAACGGAGGATGGCTCTGAGGGGTTTAAGGGTACTGTTCTCGATCTTGTGAAACAGAAAGATCTTAGCGAGTTCGATAGGATTTACGTCTGCGGGCCTGAAGGAATGCTTAAAGAGGCGTTAAATCTTCTCAAAAAACTGAATTTGCTTGAAAGGTCCGAATTTTCGCTGGAAAGATACATGAGGTGTGGTATTGGTTTGTGCGGCTCATGCGTGCTGGATGATGGATCGAGGGTTTGTGCAGATGGACCAGTTTTTAATGGAAAGGATCTGGATGGTCTGATCTAAAGAGTTAGATGGTTCAATCTAAAATCCATTCTCATTCAAGACTTTCAGAACAACTTCGGAAATGTCGAGAATCTCGGGCTTATCGTTTCTTTCTAGTCCTGAAACCTTCTTTGAGTGGGAAAGATGCATCTTACAAAACGGACAGCATGAAATTAGGTAGTCTACGTTCAGCTGTAAGGCCTCTTCAAGCCTCAGCTTTCCTATCTCCAGCGAGAGATCTCTGAATTGGGCTCTTACTCCCCCTCCGGCTCCACAGCAGAAAGAGTTCTCCCTAGAATGTTCCATTTCCACAAGCTCCAACCCGGATGCCTTTATGAGTTCTCTTGGCTCATCATACACCCCAGCATGCCTTCCGAGGTGGCAGGGATCGTGGTAGGTTGCTCTTCCTTTCAGCTTCGCTTTCATACCATCTTTGATAACCTTTCCCGCCTCCCTTTCTATGAACTGGGAGAGGTGGAGAATTTCGAAGTTGAAGTCAATTCCCCTTTCCTCACATATCCGTGGGTAGTCCAACGCGAATGTGCGATAACAGCCAGCACAGGTTGTTATTACCCTCTCGATTCCGTTTCTCTCCCAAATTTTAATGTTTTTCTCTACAAGCCTTTCTGCTTTTTCCTTCTGTCCCGTACGTATCAGTGTTGAACCGCAGCAGACCTCATCTCTTCCGAGGTAGTTGAACTCGATTCCAAAGCGGGAGAAAATTTTTACTGCACTTTCGGCTATCTCTCTTACTCTATAGCTTGCAGTACATCCGGCGAAAAATAAAGTCTCAGAATCGGAAATTTCGACGTTATCTGGGAACCACGCATCTCTGAGATTTCTGTCTTCGCCATAGATGTTCATGTGAATTCCAATGTTGTCTGCGAGCTTCTTGTGGGCAGGTAGGGGGCCTTTAACTTTGGTGAGCCAATTTCTTGCTTTCTCCCATAACTCTAGCAGTGGAATATCGACTATGCATATATTCTCACACAAACCACAAGTTGTGCATTTGAAAAAGTCTTTAAGCATTACGCTATCGATTTTTGAACCATTCAGCATGAGTTTTAGCAAGTAAAGCCTCCCCCGAGGCGAGACACTTTCCCACTTCTCTATCTTGTAAGTTGGGCATACTCTGCAGTAATTGCATTGAGCGCATGCGTAGATTTCATCCGAGAGATTTTTGAGGAAATTTGCCTCACTCAACCCAAACACCTAGGATAGCTATGTGATCAACCCCCTATATGATCAGTCCCGCGATCTTGAGCATCATCGGGAGCCTCCCTTTGGGGAAGATTTTGCCGGGATTCAAGAGGTTTTGGGGATCTACTTTTCTTTTGAAGTCCAGTAGATCATCAAAATGCTGAATAACCTTTTTGCTGAGATGAGAAAGATATAGGCCAGTTGCATACGGCTTACCACCAAGTTTCAGTCCAATTTTAAGGAGCTTAAATGCCTTTTTCCAGTCTTGGGTGAATCTTTTTTCCCTCTCATCGCTTGGTATGAGCACGATCACATTAGCTTCGCCCCTTGAAAAGTAAGTCTGGATTGCATGCTGGATTTCAAGCTTTCTTGCTTCGCCATAAAACGCCTCCAATGCCTCAAAGGGAAGGAGTATCTCAACGGAAACCAAAGAGGGCCCTTTTTTCTTAATCCTCAGCGGGTAGAACCTGTCCTTCCAGATTTCGCTTGCCTCCTCATATTTAAATCCCTCGATTTTTGGTTCTTCGTCAAGATAGACTGCCACAAGAGTATCTTTCTCCTTGAAATCCGATCCTTTGACTTCGTTCATCAGTCTGAAAAACTCTGAACTCATCAGTATTGCCGAATACGGCTTTGTTTTTCCAAAGACCTTCAGGGCATTGCCTACGCTTTCAACCTCGATTGCCAAGGGAATTTCTTTGGCAGCATCCATTAGCTTCACTGCAGAGGAGATTATAAGCCCAGTTGTACCTTCCATACCGACGTAGTATCTCAAATCTTCCCCTTCAACAACCTTTTCCCCTTGAAAGTCGAGAACTCTCAACCATTCCACGTTCTCTTTAATGTCTCCAAACATCGTGCTTCCTATCCCTATTCCTCCCTGCCCTATCCAGCCTCCCACAGTTGAAGAGATAGCACTTGTTGGATATATTCGAAGGCTGAGACCTCTTTTCCGGGCAGCTTTCTGGATATCCCACCAAATCGCTCCCGGCTCGGCTATAACGAGTTTTAAGTCCTCATCGATTTCAAACCCATTCATTCTTGAGAAGTCGACGACTATACCTCCATTAAAAGGGATAACTCCCCCATAGCCTGATGTGGCAGCCCCTCTGGGCACAATGGGTTTGGAGTATTCCTTGCTGAGCCTCAAAATTTCTTTGACTTCCTCAACATTTCGGGGCTGAATTATAACATCCGCTTGGCTGTACACCATTTTTTCCACAAAGCTGGGGAGAACTGAAATATCGTGAGAGTAAATCCTTCTTTCGAAGGGATGAAAGGAAAAATGGGAAAATGATCTTCTCACATCTATCTCGAATCTCTCCATAATTTCCATTGGAGAATCCTTTCATGTAAAAACTATAAAAGCTTTGAGATTTAAGCAGATTAACATTATTAAATCTTTTAGATTCAAATCAGAACCTATATGGGAGCTTTAGTTCCAGTTTTAGTTTCAGTATTTCTTTTCAAAAGTCTCTTTTACGAGTTTTATCGCACAGAGCTCACCGCACATCGAGCAAGCATCGCTTTGCGACTTTCTCCTCTCCCATATCTGCCTTGCCTTTGTTGGATCGATCGAAAGTCTGAACTGTTTTTCCCAATCGAGGTTTTTTCTTGCAAGTGATAATTCGAAGTCCCTTTTTCTAGCTTTCTCCCTCTGCCCCTCCTTAACTAAGTCAGCCGCATGGGCAGCGATCCTTGCAGCTATAACTCCCTCTCTGACGTCTTCAACCGTGGGCAAGGCAAGATGCTCTGAAGGTGTGACGTAGCATATAAAGTCGGCTCCGCTCATTCCAGCTATCGCAGCTCCGATGGCGGCGGAAATATGATCGTATCCCGCTGCTATGTCGGTAACTAAGGGGCCGAGAAGATAGAGAGGTGCGTTGCCCGTTACGAACTTCATAGCTTTGACAGAAGTCTCGATCTCGTCTATAGGCACATGGCCGGGACCTTCAACCATCGCTTGGACTCCAGCTTCTCTGCATTTCTCAACGAGTTCCCCAAGCAGGATGAACTCTGTATACTTCACCCTGTCGCTCGCATCTTCAATGCATCCGGGCCTGAATGCATCGCCTAGGCTAATGGTGATATCGAATTCTTTAAGAAGTTCGAGCAGATAATCGAAGTTCTCGTAGTACGGATTCTCCTTCTGGTTATGGATCATCCAGCCTATCGTTATAGCTCCCCCTCTGCTGACAACTCCCAGCAATCTCTTGCTCCTCTTAAGCCTTTCAACACTGTTCCAGTTCACTCCTGCATGGATGGTCATGAAATCTACACCATCTTTCGCCTGCCTTTCTATCACTTTGAAGAAATCATCCTCGTCCATGTCGACTACCCTCTTACATCCCTTCGCAGCCTGATAAATCGGAACGGTACCGAAAGGAACGTCAACCACAGCCATAATCTCTCTTCTGATTCTGTCGAGGTTTCCACCAGTAGAGAGATCCATCACCGCATCTGTTCCAGCTTCAATGGCTGTTTTTGCCTTCAAAATCTCCTCTTCAACGTTGACGTAGTCGTCTGAAGTTCCAACATTTGCGTTTACTTTTGTGGAAACTAATCTGCCAATAGCCTTTGCCTTGAAGTCATCACCTCTAAGAATACTTCTTGGGACGACAACTTCTCCCTTGGCTATCAACTTGACAAGTAACTCAATATCGATGTCCTCATCCTTTGCAACCTTCTCAAGCCATCCGGGATGTTGGCCCTTCTTTGCGAGCTCCATCAGGGTATCCATCAGCTTAAGTTGAAAGTGAGGATAGATAAATCTTTGTTTATGTTCATGCAAGCAGAACAACGAAAGTCTAATAAATTGAAGTTGGGTTGTGGAGGTATGGGTGAGCGTAGCGGTAAAACCATCAGCGAAAAAATTTTCTCAAAGCACTCAGGAAAGGATGTGAGGGCTGGAGATTTCGTTTTTGCAGGAATTGACAAGGCAATGATCCATGATATAACTGGGCCTCTGGCTGTAAAGGTTTTTAACGAGATAACAGCTGGTGGTAAGGTTTGGGACGCCTCAAAGATAGTTATCGCCTTCGATCATCAGGTTCCCGCTGATAGTGTGAATGCTGCTGAAAATCATAAAATGCTCAGGAAATTTGCCGAGGAGCAAGGCATACTGAATTACGACGTTTACGAGGGTATAGCCCACCAGCTCATGGTTGAGAAGGGTCATGTTTTGCCCGGAATGCTTATCGTCGGAGCGGATAGCCATACATGCATGTATGGCGCTTTAGGAGCTTTCGCAACCGGAATAGGCTCCACAGATATGGGGGCTGTTTTTGCTTTAGGAAAGCTCTGGTTTAAGGTTCCTGAAACGATAAGATTCGAAATTTCTGGGAAGCTTGGGAAGAGGGTTTACAGCAAAGACGTGATTCTTAAGCTTATCGGGATGATCGGAGCTGATGGAGCGAATTATGCAGCATGCGAGTATGCTGGCGATACAATAAGGAAAATGAACATGTCTGAGAGATTAACGATTACGAATATGGCGATAGAGATGGGAGGGAAGGCTGGCTTAATAGAGCCGGATGAAATCACGCGTAGATATTTATCGTCCGTCTTATCGTCCATCGCAGATCATGAAATGCTGGATTGGGTTTACAGCGATGAAGATGCAAGCTATAAAAAAATCGTGGAGCTTGACGTAAGCGACTTGGAACCGCAAGTTGCTCTGCCCCACAGAGTTGATAACGTTGCAAATGTTTCAGAAGTTAAAGGCTTGAGGGTTGATCAGGTCTTTATCGGATCATGCACGAATGGAAGATATGAGGATTTGGAGATAGCAGCTGAAATTCTTAAGGGAGAAAAAATTGCAAGGAATGTTAGGCTCATAGTAATCCCTGCCACTAGGAGTATTTACCGGAAAGCCTTGAAAGAAGGACTTATCGAGATATTTGTTGAAGCAGGCGGCATAGTTGAGTTCCCCAGCTGTGGGCCCTGCATGGGTGGAAGCTTTGGCTTAATAGCCTCGAATGAAGTTAGTGTTTCTACCTCTAACAGAAACTTCGTAGGCAGACAGGGAAGTCCCGAAGGTAAAATCTACCTTGTCTCTCCTGCTACAGCTGCAGCAACAGCCATTTACGGAGAGTTGAAGGATCCAAGGGAAGTTTAGCTTTTGCGAAATTTTAGTCTTTTATAATAAATTTTTCTCACATTTTCTCACGATGGTAGTGTCAAAATAACAAAAAATAAATAAAGAAAATACAAATTATGCAACCAAC